>CAZYDB010000240.1:0-7341 GCA_964645995.1 uncultured Roseivirgaceae bacterium | reverse complement strand
CTATATATCTTAAAATTACGCCGAACAACAAAAATTTATGAATAGGTCAGGCTAAAGTGAATTTTCCCATAGCTAGTAAATTTTGGTTGAAAAATTTAAAATACCCGTTGATAAAATAAATTTAAAAATAATGCCGACTGAAGGCAAGCATTCAAATCCATAATCTTTTTAATAGACCGAAATTATTCCTTTGCATCCAAACATCTTTTTACCCCAAAATAAAAAAAAGCCTGCCCGAAGTATCGGACAGGCTTGATAGGTTATTTTTTTTATCGCTTAGAATCTCACACCTAACCCGGCATTCCAGGTGGTGCCAAAGCCATAATATCCAAAGTTGACCTCTTTAAGGGTCTCGCCCGATTCGGGATGGTTATTGCTTTCCGCTTCAGAAATATAGGTAGTATTAGCCACGTTATTCACGTTAACCCTGGCGGTCATGTTCACATTGCCCAGTTTGAAATTATAATAGGCGCCCAGGTCGATCAGACTGTAGCTGGGAAGTTCGAGTGCACCCGGATTTTCCGGATCGGCAAAGCCACGATCAACAGGATCGAAATCAGCATATAACTGAGAAGCGAAATAATAACTTCCATAGATCCTCAAACCTTTTACAAGAGTATAGGTCAGGCCTAACCGTGCAGTGGTCTGTGCAGCATCACCTACTTTTACGTTATTGAGGTACAGTGTATAGGAACCCACATTATTCTGATTGTCATCAAAAACGTCAGCAGTAACATCATCAGAATAAACCCAGTTACCAAGGGATACCATGGCATCCAGCCTGAGGTTGCGAACGATCTCTCCGAATAACTCAACTTCAACCCCCTGATGCGTCTGGCCAATACCGGAAAGGTTAGCCGTTCCGGATTCACCGCTGGGTAATTGAACCCCTTCCTGGCGGAAACGGTCAGTCCAGGTTGTGCGATAGAGGTTAACATTGGCATTGAAGAATCTGGTCCGGAAACCATAACCGAGTTCCATTCCAAGAACATTTTCATTTTTATAGTCTGGGTTGACCTGATTTACGAAGTTCAGAAAAACCGCATCGAAGAGTGGCTGACGGCCATAATATCCGGTATTGAAATAAACATTATGATTAGCATTGATATTGTAATTCATACCGGCTTTGATGTTTCCACCCAATTGATTTTCGGTATCCGATTCCATAGTTTCTCCCAATCCGGCTGCTGCACTCATCTCATCCAGGTAGTAATAATTGAAATAATCAATACGTTTGTAGGATTGATTAGATCCTGATAATGTCAGGTGCGCAGAGAGTCTGTCAGAAACATATTCTAATTGCGTAAAGGCTCCCAACCATCCTACGATACCATCGTTGTAATAATTTAATCGACGGTCATTTGACATGTCAACAATTGCACTGGCAGGTTTCTCCTGCGTGATAAATTCACCGGCAATGTTGATGTCCCTGTTAGTGTAGTAGGCATCTGCACCCAAAAGGTCAGTCATTCTTCTGTAGTGAATACCTTTGTAATACCTGCCATCCACACCAGCTATTAGGTTTAGATTACTTGAAAGTTCATGCTCCAGGGTACTTAAAACTCCATACCAGTTATGCGAGTTCATGGAAGCTCTTCTGATGAAACCATATCCGCTGGTATTAACATATTTGTCACTGAAGAATCCTCTTCGGTTATCAGCGGTACTGAGGCTGTCCCAAATCACCTTATCATCACCAAAATCGGGCACGGATTGTCCCTGGTTCCATCGTGCGATATCATCAAATCTTATCTGTCCCTGTCCGTTATCGTACCGGTTGTCATAGAATACAGAATTGTTCTCAAAATTACCATTTAAACGTCCTCTGGGTCCTGTACCCCCACCGCGGCCAAAGGATACATAAGCAGTGGTATTGATATTGGTCCTTTCAGATACTGTCCAGTAATGATTAACAAAGAATTTGGGTTTGTGATAGAAATTTCTTCGCCAACTAAACTCTTCTCCATCAAGCTCTCCCCACATGCTGTTATAACGGATCCCCCGCTCATGATCTTCAATATCCTGGAAAGAAATACCATCAAACCTGCCAATTAAGCGTTGATGATGCCACTGAGGCGCTCCCAGCCCTGTAAAGGTAAGGGTATGCTGGTCATTGATCCTTTTGGCAAGAGAAAGGAAATATGAATAAGCCCTGAACATTGTTCCATCAACATAGCCATTACCCCGGGTATGGGTGCCCTGAACCGTTAGCGCCCAACCGTTTTCTCCTAAACCGGTAGAAAGCACCAACCCATATTTCTGGTAGCCATTATTCCCAACATCAACATTAAATTTACCACCCTTCTGCATCTCCGCAGCATTGGTAATTATATTAATGGTGCCGCCTACTGAAGAAATAGCTAATTTTGAAGCACTTAACCCCCTTTGTACCTGCATGGAAGAGGTAACATCACTGAGACCCGCCCAGTTAGACCAATAAACCCATCCATTCTCCATGTCATTAACAGGCACGCCGTTGATCATAACAGCCGTATTACTCTGGTCAAATCCACGGATGTTAATCCTGGAATCTCCAAAGCCGCCACCCTGCTTGGTCACGTAAACAGAAGGCGTGGATCGCAGGATCTCAGGAAATTCCTGGTTTCCTACTTTTTGGGATATGTCCTGACCTTTAATAGTAGAAACAGCAACAGGAGTCTGTCTGTCAATGGCAATGGAAGCTATGATTTCCACCTCTTTAAGGCCAACCGCTCCAAGACTTAACGAAACAGTACCCACATTAAGCACCTGACTGGTCACATTGACCCTCATTTCAACAGGTTCATAGCCAACATAGGAAATGACCAATACCTGATTTCCTTCGGGTACGTTAGTAATCGTATAATTACCATCAAGGTCGGAAATAGAACCGATAGTGGTTCCGGCAATCAATGCATTGGCCCCAGGTAATGGTTCACCTGAATCCTCATCAACTACTCTTCCGGTAATCTGGCCCTGTGCGAATAGCGACCCGGAAAAAATAATCGACATAATAAATAGTAATAATTTTTTCATAAAGTATAGCGTTAGTGTTAATCAATTAATAAGTTCAAAATTGATCCCGTATTTTTTAAATTAAAAAAAATTAATGTTAAGAAAATGCTATGTTTTAAATGTTAAAAAATATACCCCGGAGTGCAATTCAAAACAAATATTCTAATAAATTTAAAGAATGCCAATAAATTATAAGAATCCTTTAAATTGCATATGTGCCAAATTAAATTTTAAACCTTCTTGATAAACGCCCATCCTTATAAAATAATATTCTGATTTTTTGCTTTATGTGTAAGAATTGTTCCCCGCCTCCCATTTTTATTAATTTATACTTATTTCTTGTTCCACAAAATAATGAAAATTACTACTTGGCATAGGAAGCCATTTCAGTCTATATTTGAACACTTGACTTAAAAACGTGAGTATGCGCCGAGTAAAATTCGTTCTGTTACTTTCTTTTATTATCCTGGAAGCCCAGGCACAATATGATCTTACATATTATCTTCAGGATAATGCCGGTGTTAATCATGAAATACCAACCCCGGAAGAAATTCTTGGATATCAGATAGGTAAAAAACATGTTTCGCATGAACAAATGGTCGGGTATATGCATACAATTGCTTCTTCATCGAACAGGGTAAGCATCCAGACTTATGGATACACCTATGAACAACGGCCGCTTTTATTACTCACGATTTCTGATCCGGCTAATCTTGGGCGTATCGAAACACTTCGTAAACAACATCTTAAACTTTCCAGCCCTGATCGGGCGGATATGATATCTCCTGAAGAGCAACCGGTAGTCATATGGATGGGCTACAGTGTTCATGGCAACGAAGCCAGCGGTATCAATGCATCCCTGATGGTTGCTTATTACCTGGCGGCTTCCCGTTCAAAGGAAATCGAAGAAATTCTCAGGAATACAATTATTTTGATCGACCCCAGCATCAACCCCGATGGTTACAGCCGTTTTTCCCAATGGGTGAACCAGTTCAGGTCAAAGGTAACGATCACTGATCCTTTCAACCTGGAGCATAATGAACCCTGGCCGGGTGGAAGGACCAATCACTACTGGTTCGACCTTAACAGAGACTGGCTTTTGCTTCAGCACCCCGAGTCAAAAGCCCGGATCGAGAAATACCATCAATGGAAACCCAATATTGTTACCGACCACCATGAAATGGGTAGCAACAGCACCTTCTTCTTTCAACCGGGCATTCCCTCACGAAACAACCCGAATACACCCGAAGAAACCTATCGGCTAACGGGCAAAATTGCTGAATATCATGCTAAAGCGCTGGACCGGATTGGCTCTCTTTACTATTCAAAAGAATCCTTTGATGATTTTTACTATGGTAAAGGATCGACATACCCCGATGTTAATGGTGGGGTCGGCATACTTTTTGAACAGGCTTCCTCGCGCGGACACGCCCGCATGACAGATAACGGGATACTCGAATTTCCTTTTGCCATCAGAAATCAGTTTACGGTATCCCTTTCCACAATCCGGGCGGGATATGAAATGAAAAACGAACTGCTGTCGCATCAACAAAATTTTTATTATGAGGCATTCGAAGAAGCTCGCCGGGA
Organism: uncultured Roseivirgaceae bacterium; assembly: GCA_964645995.1. GTDB lineage: Bacteria > Bacteroidota > Bacteroidia > Cytophagales > Cyclobacteriaceae > JAGTVG01. The sequence continues at coordinate 2,757 of CAZYDB010000240.1, read as the reverse complement.
TAAGGTTAAGGCTTATGTGATAGATGGCAGGGATGACAAACTGAAGGAATATTATCTGCTTGATCTTCTTTCCCGTCATCAGATTGAAATATTTCGCCTGAAAAAGGATCTTACTATCAATGACAAACATTTCAAATCCGGAAAGTCATTCATCATACCAACCGAACAGGAACAATACCGGCTGATCAGTTCAATTTTTGAATTTAGGACAGCTTTCAACGACAGCCTGTTCTATGATGTGTCATCCTGGAACATTCCGCTTGCCTTCGATGTTTCTTTTAGCGAGATAACTGAAAAGCAATATGTAACAACCTTGTTGGGAGAAAATATTGACCGAATCACCAGGCCTGCCGGAAATATCTCGGGAAGAGGAAAGTACGGATATATTTTTTATTGGGATCAATATGCAGCTCCTCATGCCTTATACAGGATTCAAAACAACAACATCCGGGCCCGGGTGGCAAAGCAGTCTTTTACAACACGGAAAGGTGAAGTATTTGGACCCGGATCGATTTTTATACCAACAAAGGGACAGGAACTGCCTGAAGACTCCATATTTCAAATACTGTCGGAAGTTTCTTATGAAACCGGAATCGACATTTTCCCTGTAGCGACCGGGTACACTGAACAGGGAATCAACCTCGGAAGCCCGCAAATAACCCCCCTTCAAAAGCCTGAAATTTTGCTGTTTGTTGGTGAGGGTGTTTCATCCTATGATGCAGGAGAAGTATGGCACCTGCTTGATCAGCGATTCGAGATGCCGGTCAGCCTGGTTACTATCGATTTGTTTAACCGGATCAGCCTTAAACAGTACAATACCATCATAATGGTCAATGGGAATTATTCAGCCGTCACTGAAAAGGCAGGGGAAAAACTCAGGCAATGGCTGGAAGAAGGGGGTAATATTATTGCTGTTGAAGGGGCCGCCCGATGGTTAAATACAAATAAAATGGCCAGCATCACCTTTAAATCAACCGAAAGAGACACGGTATCGCTTAAAAAATATGACGAATTAAGCCGGGACCGAGGGGCACAGCTCATCAGTGGGACTATATTCAATACTTTACTTGACCTTTCGCATCCGCTTTGTTATGGCTATCCCGATCAGGAGTTGAGCGTTTTTAAAAGCAGCGGATATTTTTTTGAGAAATCAAAAAACCCCTACAATCATCCGGTTTTATATACCGAAGACCCCTTGTTAAGCGGATATGTATCAAGAGAAAACTATAAAGCAACCAAAGGATCTTCAGCCATTATTGTAACTGCCGCCGGGCGTGGGAGGACGATCTGTTTCAGTGATAATCCCAATTTCAGAGGCTTCTGGTTCGGCACCAACCGGTTGTTCTTCAATGCCATTTTCTTTGGTGACCTGATCAGTCCGGGATCAGCCCGGTAACCGAAAAACCTCTTTGACTTTATCTATATTTCTGAATAACTCCATTATTTCATCGGATTCCGATTCACGCATGGTGATATCGACCGTACAGTCGTCGCCATATTCCTGACCGGCCATGTTCAGATTTTTCTCGCTGATCATCCGCATAACCTCATTAAGACCTTCATATTCAAAATGGAGCCTCACACAACTTTCTTTCCATTTTCTTATGATCTCCGCCCCGGAAAGTGCGTCATAGGAAGCCGTTTTATAAGCATTGATAAGGCCACTTTTCCCAAGTTTTGTGCCTCCAAAATATCTGACAACAATAACAAGAGTGTTGGTAATATCAAACGAACGGATCTGATTAAGAATAGGATCTCCCGCTGAATGCCTTGGCTCTCCATCATCACTTGCTCGCCATTTGGGTTCAATCAGGCCTACTAAATAAGCGTAACAATGGTGCCGGGCGTCGTAGTACTGCTTTTTTATATTACTGAGAATACCGGATACCTGCTCTTCGTCCTTCACCGGATAGGCAAATGCCAGAAAACGGCTTCCCTTTTCACGGTAAAAACCTTCTGATGGTCCTGCGATGGTCTGATAAGAATCGTCCATACTACCGGTTCAAATAAGCCAGCGCTTCTTCCTTAACCGGGACATAGGGTTCATTTTTCAGGGCCAGCTTATAAAACGCCTCTGCCGCTTCATACTTCCCTCTCTTATCCGCTATCCTGGCCCGCACAGCATAGATCATACTTATATAGTGAAAATAATTCTTCTTCATCTCCTCCTCAATCAAGTCAGCTTTGTTAAGGTAATCTTCCGCCATATCCAGCTGGCCCCGGTTTTCAAATACAATAGCCTGAAACAAAGTGCCGGCGAGCCTGTGAAAAGGCTTGTCTTCCTCTATCAATTCCCTGCTGATCTTTTCTGCTGCATCATATTGCTTCATCGATATTAGCGCCTCCGCATAAAGACTTTTAAAACGGGTGTTATCCGGGAACTTTTCAATCAGCCATCCGGCATAATACCGCCCCTTTTCAGGGTTGTTTTCATAGCGTAAATAAATATGGTATAAATAGATCATGGCTTCAGCGCTGGTAAATATACCCTCCTGGCTGGCCTTATTTATTTGCTCAAAACCCAACCTTTTATTGCCGCTTTGAAACAACCACATAAAGGATTTATAAAAAGGATGAAGTTCAGGGTATTTTTCCCTGTAATAATTATATAATCCGGTAGAAAAATAAAAATCAGGGAACCTTTCCGTTTCGTCCATTCCGAGTTTGAGATACCTGTAGGCTTTTTTTGCAGTATTGAGTACTTTCAGTCCCGTTCCCTCTTCACTATATAATTCGGCGAGCAAAGCGTAGCCACAC
>CAZYDB010000239.1:0-7353 GCA_964645995.1 uncultured Roseivirgaceae bacterium | reverse complement strand
CTGCGAACCCGATATCACCGTTTCAGACCGTTATGATTTCAGCAAGGTGGGCATTAATGCTTACCTGCTTCATACGCCGGGCCATTCTGCCGGGATGATGAGCCTGATCGTGGATGATGAAATTGCGGTTGTAGGGGATGCGCTATTCGGTATTATCCCGGGTTCTATATTCCCTCCCTTTGCCGAAGATGTGCCGGAGCTGATCCGGAGCTGGGGAAAGCTACTGGAAAGCGGTTGCCGGCACTATTTGCCTGCACACGGGAAGGCGATCTCCAAAAAAATGCTGGAAAGACATTATAAAATCCACAGAAAAAGGGTATAATCGCTTTTAGACAAATGTTTAACCTGAAATCATAATGGAAATTCCATTACTCGGAGATATTGTCATTATTTTGGGATCATCCGTTTTCATTATACTGGTATTCCAGCGTCTTAAGATGCCCTCCATCCTGGGATTTTTGCTCACCGGGATTTTGATCGGACCCTCCGGGACCAGTCTCATCAAGGCTGTCCATGAAGTGGAACTGCTCGCCGAAATAGGGGTGATTTTTCTGTTGTTCGTGATCGGCATCGAGTTTTCTCTTAAGAGCCTTCTTTCCCTGAAGAGGACCATCATTGGAGGGGGAGCAATTCAGGTTGGAGGCACCATTCTGGTCACCATGGGTTTTGCCCTTTATACCGGGATGAATTGGAATCAAGCGTTATTCATTGGGTTTATTCTTTCCCTGAGCAGTACGGCCATCGTGTTAAAAATGCTCCAATCCCGGGGAGAACTTTCTGCACCCCATGGCAGGATAGCGCTTGCGATGCTGATCTTCCAGGATATTATTGTGGTTCCCATGTTGTTGATAACCCCACTGATCTCCGGAGAATCGGGAAATATTATGCTGGCTTTGCTCATCCTGACAGGCAAGGTGATCAGTGTTGTGGTGGTGGTTTTCCTCATGGCCCGATATGCAGTGCCATATATACTTCTTCAGGTGGTAAAAACCCGCAGTAATGAATTATTCATCCTTACCCTCATTTTGATCTGTTTTGCTACGGCCTTCCTGACTTCCACCATTGGCCTTTCATTGGCACTTGGGGCATTTTTCGCCGGACTGGTGATCTCCGAATCCGATTATAATCACCAGGCCACGGCCAATATCCTGCCATTCAGGGAGATCTTCATCAGTTTTTTCTTCGTATCCATAGGGATGCTCCTCGATGTCAGGTTTTTTATTGATCATGTTTTTATGATCCTGCTGATCACCTTGGCCGTGATCTTAATGAAGTGGGTCATCACCAATTTTGCTTCCCTGGTACTGGGTTATCCCTTCCGGACAGTCCTGCTTACGGGTTTTACGCTATTCCAGGTGGGTGAGTTTTCGTTCATTCTCGCAGAGAGGGGGCTTGAGTTTGATTTGCTGAGTCCGGAGGTATATCAATATTTTCTGGCTGTTTCTATTCTATCGATGGCAGTAACCCCTTTCATCATTCCGCACGCCCAATGGTTTACCGATCACCTGCTGCGTTTACCGATTCCGGGCAAGGTCCGCCGCCGCCTTGAATCTTTCAGCCAGGTTCGTCAGGAAAGCCATCAAGCCGACGAGAAAGCGCTCAAGGATCATATCGTAATCGTGGGATATGGCCTGAATGGGAAAAATCTTTCCAGGGCAGCCAGGGAGGCGCAGATTCCTTATGTGATCATTGAATTGAACCCTGAGACAGTAAGAACAGCCAGAAAGAACGGAGAACCGATTATTTTCGGCGATGCCTCCCAGGAAGTGATCCTCGAGCATGTACATATTCACGAAGCAAGGGTCGTGGTTATCGCCATTTCAGATCCCATATCGACAAAGAAGATTGTTGGGCAGGTGCGGATGTTCACCCAAACAGCCTATCTGATCGTCAGAACCCGGTATACTTCCGATATAGAGGCTAATCTCATGCTGGGCGCCGATCAGGTTATCCCGGAAGAGTTTGAGACCTCGGTTAAAATATTTACAAGCGTTCTTCATAAATACCTGGTACCTGAAAACGAGATACAGTCCTTTGTGAATATTATTCGATCACAGAATTACGAGCTACTCAGGAATTCCGATTATTCGGTTATCAAAATGAAGGGAATGGAATTGCTCAGCAGGCCCGAAATAGAGATCGTATCACTTCCCGTACAGCAGGGCAGTAATGCCATTATTGAAAAAACGATCGCTGAAACTGATCTGAAAAATAAATATGGTGTGACCATCCTTGCCATAAAAAGGAACATGAAATACATTACCCATATCAAACCTGATGAGGTGATCCATCAGGACGATATCCTCTATGTGATCGGGCATCCTGATAAGGTCGAGGCCTTTAATGATTTTCTCCGGATGTAGCGGGGATCAATAGAATCGGAGGACGAATTTTCGGATTAGTTTGAACTTTATAAGCTCTCCCTGCATTAACTCTTATGATGTGCATCATATTTTTAAGAGAATTATACCCATACATTTGCCTGTATAGATCACTTGCATGAGATTCTTAATCATATCCGGAATGATCATTTCCCTGTTGATTCAGTCGATGGATCATGCTTTCATTTTTATATCCTTCAAGATCAACCAGGACTATATCGTCGAAAAACTCTGCATCAACAGGGAAAAGCCTGAGATGAATTGCAAAGGTCATTGCCAGTTGAAAAAACAGATGAAGGAAGAAGAAAAACGAAAGAAGGAGTCACCCGCCAGGCTTGAAGTAAAGAATGCTATTATCCTCATTAAGCCAGGGATCCATATAAAATTCAATTCGTATAATTATCCTGAAAAAGAATTTGAAGTTGTTCGCTGTGCTTCCAAGCCCAGATCATTCATCCCCGATATATTCCATCCGCCAAAATTCAATTCCTGATCCCGGTTCCGGTGATTGACAATAGAAAAAACAGTCATCCTTTTATTTTTCATTTCTCATACCTATCCCGTTGAGGACCTATCTTTCTGACCGGAAAATTGACTTTTTCCGGTGTATGCGGGAATAATAAAATATCCGGTTCCGGGCAAACCTGAAATAATAATCATTGCAATTAATCAAAGTTCTATCAGAGAAAAAATGACATGAAAATATACAGGAAAGAGAATTCGGGAATAATCACCAGCTCCGGCATTTATCTATTGATCCTGCTGTTCTTTAATCCCCTGCTTTTAAGCGCCCAGGACGCCCGTGAACGCGTACAATTGATCGATGAGCAAACGGATTCCCCGGTAACCGGGATGCATTACATCTATGGAGATGCCAGGGGAATATCCGATGAAAAGGGATTTATTTATATCTCATTCAACCCGCGATGGCTGCTGGCATTATCGCATGTTGAATATGGCAGAATGGAATTCTCCCCTCAGCAGGTTGAGGAGATGTTAAACGACGGCCTTTTAAGGATATCAGGTTCCCGTCCGGTGGTCTTACAGCCCATCACGATAAGGGCTATGCGTAAGGGGTCATTGGAAAAAGGTTTATTATCCCTCAGCGATTATGATCGGCTATCCCATGATGCCGGCAGTTATTTAAGCCATACGCCGGCAGTATCTGTTATTCGAAAGAGTGGCAATTACGGGTTTGATCCTGTTTTACGAGGGTTTAAGTATGAACAATTGAATCTTGTTATCGATGGTGTTCAAACTGCTATTGCTGCCTGTCCTAACCGGATGGATCCGCCGGCAAGCCAGATCTCTTTAAACCAGATGGAGCGTGTCGAGATCCTCAAGGGGCCGTATTTCCTACGGTATGGGCCTTCTTTTGGGGGAACTATTAATTTTGTCTCCGCCCAGCCTGATTTCAGCGAAGAGCGGGAGCCATTCGGGCGTTTCTCAACCAGTTATGAGAGTAACGGCAATATACTCAGAACGGAGGGAAAGGCGGGTATCAGGAATGAAAGCTACCGGGTTGATGTGAATGGTTCCTGGTCCGGAGGAGGTGATTACCGTGATGGCGACGACAGGGAAGTGCCTTCTTCATTTGGTCGAGGCAGTTTCGGCACCAACATGGTTTTTCGGGTGTCCGGGAACCAGGACCTTGGTTTTAGTATTACCAGGAACCTGGCCCGCGATGTTGATTTTGCCGCTTTACCCATGGACCTGAGGGAAGATAATACCTGGTTGTTCAATGCCAGGCATCAGGCAGATATCCAAGGCAGAAAATTGACGCGATGGTCTACCACCGGGTTTATAACTCATGTGAAACATCTGATGGATAACCTGGGCAAAGACCTGGACCCGAGGACGGTTAATGCCATTACTGATGCCATGACATTGAGCTATGGAGGGCGGACAGAAGCGACCTTTAATTATGCCTCAGCGCAGGTTTTTCTGGGGGCTGATTTTCGTATGGAGGAAGCTGAAGGCTTACGTACCCGGGAAATGCTTATGGGTCCTATGGCCGGTACTATTTTTGAGGATAATGTATGGCAGAATGGGCATATCAGCAAGACAGGTTTTTTTGGAGAATATAAGATAAGTACGACTCCTGTGGAATATGTTTTTTCCGGGCGGCTCGAGATCAATAACGCCGGGGCCGGTGATGTGTCCGATGAATTTTTCGATGTGTATACTCAAACGGCCTCGACACAGTTCAACCCGAGTCTGAGTGCAGGTCTGAATACAGAGTTATCGGAGATGATTACTTTGGGATTCTGGCTGGGCCGCAGCATGCGAAGCGGCAGCCTGTCAGAAAGATATATCAATTATTTTCCGGTAGGTCAGGACCCCTTTGAATTGATTGGAAACCCGGATCTTAAGCCGGAAGTCAATAATCAGATGGACCTGAATATAGCATACAGAAAAGGAGGCTTGAATGTTCATCTGGATTTATTCGCTTCCTACTTGCAGGATTTTATTTCTTCAGAGATACGGGATGATGTTAATCCAAGGTTGCCTATGTCGCCGGGTGTAAAACAGTTTATCAATATTGACCGGGCATTGCTGACAGGTTTTGAAGTCAGCTGGCAGCAATATTTACCGGCACATCTCACTATGGATGTCGGTATTGCCTATACCTATGGAAAAGATCTTGAAAGAGAAGATCCTTTGCCTGAGATCGCTCCCCTGGACCTCCAGATTGGCATTTCCGGGCATTTATTCAGTAACACCCTGCGGCCGGAGATCCGTTTCCGGCATGCAATCCGGCAGAACCGTATTTCAGGGATCTTCGGGGAGACAGAAACGCCGGGATTCAATGTAGTGGATATCAAAGCCACATATGATCTCAGCAAGGTGTTTCACCTCGCTGCTGGTGTGAAGAACCTGTTTGATGCAACCTATTATGAGCACCTCAACCGTTCCGTAAGGGATGTAATCCAGCGGCCGATCTATGCACCCGGAAGGAATTTATTCTTTACTATAACAGTGGATCTGATGAATTAAATGAATTAGCCGACATAGAACTAAACAGCCCGGTAAGAAAAGCTAACCACCCAGATCGATGCTTCATCAGGCCGAAGGGGGAAAATTCCTTGACTTTTTCAGGTTGAGCAATTAGAAGGGGATTTTGGAAAGTCAGCGATCAATATTGGCACATGGAAAGGTATTTCAGGAAGTTTAAAGTTTTACCCGGCTATTCCTTCAATAGAAAATCGCAAATCCTAAATCCTTCAAAATCCTACCGGTCGAGCCAGGCCTTGAAGTCAGTAACGCGCTCACGGGCTACGATCATATCCGGATCATCTACCACATGCAATACCAGGCGGAGGCGGCTGTTGGAGTAGGAAACGATATCCCTGATGGCATCGATCCGGATGATATAGGCCCGGTTGATCCTGAAAAACAGATTGGGATCGACCATAGTCACTACCTGATCAAGGGTATAGTCCACGAGATACCTCTTTGCATCTTTCAGCGTGATGAACACGGCTTTTGCTTCACTCCGGAAAAAGCAAATTTCCTCCACTGGGATTGAATGGATATGGTCGCCGTACCTGACCACATATCTTTCCTTGTAGTGCTGCCCCTGAATCCGTTCCAGTGTATTTTGCAGAATGTCAGGATCGATCAGGAACCGGTTGTTATCCGGAGTTAATCTGCGGTACTTGGCAAGGGCCCTTGCCAGCTTTTCCCTGTCGATGGGTTTCAGCAGATAGTCGATGCTGTTCACCTCAAAAGCTTTCAGGGCGTATTGATCGTAGGCAGTCGTGAAGATAACGGGGCATCGGACCTCTGTTTTTTCAAAGACCTCAAAACTGTTGCCGTCAGCCAGCTGTATATCAAAAAAGGCGATATCCGGGCAGTCGTGCTCCTCAAACCACCGGATAGTGTTTTTTACCGTGTCGGTAATGCCGGCGATCCCGATGTCAGCATCCAGTTCCTTCAATAAACCGGTAAGCCGCCGCACCGCCGCCTTTTCATCTTCAACGATCAATACTTTCATAAGGACTCCATTTGTATGACAGGCAGGATCACGAGGAAATAATCATCCTCATCCCGGACCGATACCTGCCGGTTACTAAGCATTTTATACCTGGACCGGATATTCGCCAGTCCAAGACCACTTTTGCTTTCAGTACTTTTCTTTTCTGTCCGGTTGTTTTTTATGGTTATTTCGCTTTCCGTTAGCTGAATGTCGACCGATAATGGGTTTTCATCGGAGATCACATTATGCTTGACGGCATTTTCCAGTACAAGCTGCAGGGCCATGGGGGGAATGAACCCTTCCGGTACTTTTCCTTCAATATGTACATTAAAATTATGCTCATAACGGGTTTTAAGCAGGAAAATATAGGATTTGACAAATTCCAGCTCGCCAGCGATCCCGGTCACCTCTCTTTCTTTTGAATCCAATACATACCGGTATACGTCCGAGAACCGGTTGATAAACTGTACTGCCTTATCCTGGTCTTCATAGATCAGGGAGGTCAGGGCGTTAAGGGTATTGAACAGGAAATGCGGGTTGACCTGGTTCTTCAGGAGTTCGTATTGTGAGGCGATGCTTTCCTTTTTCAGTTTTTCAATATTGATGGCCGCCTGTCGCCATGCTTTTAAAAAGGAGTAGCTGTAAATCACCAGCATGACAAAAATGGTGATGATCACCGAAATGATGGTTGATTCAATGATCGATTCGTAAATCCCGGAAATATCAGGTTTGTCATCAAGAAATAAGAAAAAAACCAGGTTTATCACCGTGGCGGTCAGTGTCACGTAGATCAACATGAACAATATACCGATACCCAGTCTTTTTCCCGGAGCTTCCAGCCATGAGATCCGACGGTCGATCAGGTCGACGATCAGCTCGTTGCCCTTCCACATCAGTACCCACATGGTGGAATTGAATGTGGTCGCGAGAATGATATTTGATAAAGAATATTTATTGATGATGAAGAATATTACAAACAATACGCCTGAACCG
>CAZYDB010000238.1:4959-7420 GCA_964645995.1 uncultured Roseivirgaceae bacterium | reverse complement strand
CCAGGGACATGGGTGTGGAATTTATAAAAGGAAAGGTGGGACGGATCAAAGAAAAAGAGAATGGCGATCTGATATTGCGGTATGAAGATATCGAAAGCGGTAAGGTAAAAGAAGCATCGCATGATATGGTCGTATTATCGGTGGGCATACTTCCAAACACCGATATCATCAGGTCTTTCAACGGATTACAACTGGAAGAGGATGAATTTCATTATGTGCGGCAGGTGGATGAGCTGGTGAATCCGGCCAGGACCAGCATAGAGGGGGTTTTCGTGGCGGGCACTGCCTCCGGGCCTATGGATATCCCGGATTCCATCTCATCAGCAGGGGCTGCCTCATCGGAAGCGGCAAGTTATTTAAAACTATTATCATGAATAAGAATATCGGAGTATATATCTGTCAATGCGGCTCTAATATTTCGGACGTTGTTGATGTTGAAAAGGTCCGGGAGGTGATTGAAAAACTGGAGCCTGTGGCGCTATCCAAAATCATGATGTTTGCCTGTGCCGACAGCGGTCAGAATGAGATGACCGACGATATTAAAAAACATCATCTCGATGCGATCGTAGTGGCTTCCTGTTCGCCCAAATTGCATCTGTACACCTTCCGGGCTGTCGCTGAACGTGCCGGACTTAATTATAACCAATATGAGCAGGTCAATATACGGAAACAGGGTTCCTGGGCTCATGGTGATAAACCTGAAGGAGCAACAGATAAAGCGATCAGGCTCATCAGAATGGGAATATCAAAAGTGCGATTCGCAGAGCCCCTGCAGCCACTGGAGATCGAATCGGAAAAAGCGGTGTTGGTGGTTGGAGCGGGTGTGAGCGGCATGCGCTCGGCCATCGAATTATCGGATATGGGGCTATATGTGTATCTTATCGAAAAAAGCGATAAGCCGGGCGGTCATGTATCCGGATGGAGTGAAGTTTATATGAACGGACAAAAGGGGAAGGAGATCATAGACCGGCTTAATGAGGAGATCAGGAACAGAGAAAACATCAATCTTTTTACCGGGGCCAAACTAACCGCTAAATCAGGCAGTATCGGAAATTTTGAGGTAGAGATCAAGGTTAATGGAGTTGCGGAAAAGAATCCGGGTGATACAAAAAAAGAAGATATTCTCAGAATGAAGGCAGGAGCCATCCTGCTCACTACCGGTTTTGAGGACTATGAGCCGAAGCAGGCAGCGTATGGCTATGGACTCAGTGAGCGGGTGATCACCCTTCCGGAATTTAAAAAACTTGTCGAAAATACGGACAGTGAAAAACTGGAATGGAAAGGAAGGCAGATCCGTAACATCGCCTATATCTATTGTGTGGGAAGCAGACAAGAGGAGGGAAATACGTATTGTTCACGGTATTGTTGTACTTCAACCATCCACACGGCTATTGAGGCGATCAGGAAATTTCCTGATATTAATAATTTTCATTATAACCGGGGTATCAGGACCTATGGTAAACAGGAGATCTTGTATCACCAAAGCTCGGAGAACGGGGACACCTACATCCAGTTCAATGAAGAGAATCCTGTAACGGTTGAGATGAATGGAGAAGAAATTACGGTCCGCGTGAATGATCTTCTTACGGAAGGCATGGAGATGGAACTGGGGGCCGACATGGTGGTGCTGGTCACTGCCATGGTTCCCCGCATAAATAAGGAACTGGAAGATATCCTGAAGGTGCCGGTCGGGCGCGATCGTTTTTACAATGAGGTGCATCCCAAATTACGGCCGGTTGAAACCGTTCTGGATGGGATCTATATCGCCGGATGTTGTCAGGGACCGAAGAACATTACCGAAAGCATCAAATCATCACTTTTGGCAGCTTCGAAGGTCTCCGCCTTGCTGAGTGGCGAATATATTAAGCTTGATCCGGTAATTGCCCGGATCAAGAAGGATGCCTGCGTATGGTGTGAGGCATGTGCGCAGGCCTGTCCGTTTGATGCAATCCAGAAAGTACGCTTGAATGGGAAATTTATTGCTGCGGTTGAAGAGGCGAATTGCAAGGGCTGTGGCATGTGTATGCCCGTTTGCGAACCCAATGCAATAGTCCTGGTAGGTTATTCTGATATTGAAATGGAAACAATGATCGAGGCTTTGATCGAATAGATATAATCATGGCAGAAAAAAACAAAAGGACGTTTGCCGAAGCCAAAAAAAAATTTGGCGTGAATGAAAAGGCGCGTGAGGGCTCCAGGGAATTTAAGGAAATCAAAAAAAGGATCCATGAGGTCCTTGAAGACGAGCCGTCAACCATTCCCCAGATTGCAATCGCACTGGGAAAATCCAAGGAGGTGATTACCTACCACCTGATGACCTGCCGCAAATACGGACAGATTGAGGTGATCGGCATGGATGATATGGATGAGTATTTCGTTTACGGTGTAAAAAAAGAACAAAAAGATGGCAAAGATCGATCCTGATTTTAAACATGAGATAATTAAATACGGGGCAAGCGAC
>CAZYDB010000238.1:0-4949 GCA_964645995.1 uncultured Roseivirgaceae bacterium | reverse complement strand
ACTTCAAGGCCTGTTATAATTGCGGTAACTGCACGGCAGTATGTAACCTGACTGAAACTTCCGCCAATTTCCCGCGTAAATTTATCCGGCTTGGATTACTGGGACAGAAAGAAGAGATCATCAAGAGCCGCGAACTCTGGATGTGCTATGGTTGCGGAGACTGCTCGGAGACCTGCCCGCGCGACGCCGACCCGGCAGCCTACATGGCAGCCCTGAGGCGTTACGCCATAGCCCGTTATGATCCTACGGGACTGACAAAGTGGTTGTTTACCAGCAGTCCCGTTTCCCTGGTCATCACGGTTATCCTTGCGGTGATCCTGGGATTCTTCCTGCTCACCCTGCGGCCTGAATCGGAGATTTCCCGGTGGATCTTTGAATACATGCCCTATGAGGTGATCCACGACATGGGACTGGTGATCCTTATCCTGGCCGGAGTTTCGGCAGTAACCGGATTATGGAGGATGGGAACACGGCTTGGAACGGCTGATGGAAACAAGGGAGAAGAAGGCAGATCTTTCTTACAGTCACTGGTTAAATTAGCCACTGAGTTCGGCACGATGAAAAGGCATCAGGTTTGTGATAAGGAGGAAGACAGTGTCTGGGAAGGTAAACCCTGGTATCAGAAGCCCTGGTTTATTCATTATGCCATCATGTGGGGCTTTATCGGATTGCTGATCGCCACCATCCTGGATTTTCTTTTCAAGGATCCGGCGACTACTACCTGGTGGCCCAGCAGGATCCTGGGAACCCTCGCCGGGCTGGTGATGATGTATGGGGCTACGGTTTCCATTATCTACCGGATCAGGAAAGTATCCCGGTTTTATGCCAATACCCGGTTTGCCGACTGGCTGTTCCTGGTATTCATATGGCTGGCCGGCATTACCGGTTTCTGGCTCGAAGTGGCAGTTTTTGCCAATGGTAATAACCTGATGAACCATATCGTATTCATGATCCATACGGTGATCTCCATGGAATTGGTGATCCTTTTCGTGTTTTCCAAATTTGCCCATGCGGTTTACCGGCCGATGGCCCTGTTCTTTCAGTACCACCGCTACGGTACAACCATATAGGCTCTACGATCAGGATCAATTTCAATGAGCTGTTTTCTGCCAAGGGGATGCGCCGTGCCCGGTAGGCGCTAAGGGATCCACAGTGCCCAAATTTTTAATTTTTTATTCCAATTCAAGGTACACTTTTACCGGCAAATGATCCGAAAGCACCCAGGTGGTATCGTTGGCGATGATCCGGGCATTGGTCACCTGGTCGGCAAGTTCCGGGTTCATGAACACATAATCCAGCCGGCGCTGGTCGCCATGTTCGCCTTCTTTTTCGATTTTTGTGGGGAAAGAGCCGGTAAAAATATAATCCTCATCACGGAACGTATATTCCAGGTCGACAAAGCCGCTGGCTGTTAAGGTGGAAATAACACTGTAATCCAGTTTTCCTTCCTTCAGGTTTTTTGATCCGGGTTGTTGATCAAGTGTCGTAAAAAAAGGTTCCAGTCTGCCATGGCCGTAATACACTGAATCCATGGGAGAGAAGGTGTTGAAATCGCCGGCCAGAATAACATCGGCCCCGGGAGGCAGCGATCGTATATCTTCAAGAATGAGGTTGATCTCCCGGGTTCTCGTTTCCCAGTTGCCGGGATGAAGATGTATGATATAAAAATAGATCCCTTTGATTTTTGCTCTCATCAGCCCATGATGAAATCCTTCCAGGGTGCGTTGCACCTCCTCGATCGGATAACGGGAAGTCACACCGGTCGGAAATCCTTCCGTCTTCAGTAGCGCACTGTAAGGATGGCCCCAGACAGCCGCATCAGCCGCCAGCATTTCAGGGGTATATTCATTGAGCTCCTGGAGGGAGACCACGTCAGGATCCTGGTTTTTCATCCATTCGTAGAACATCTCCTTGCGGTCCGGGACGATCGTGAATCCGTACCAGACATTATAGGTGATCAGGCGGAAAGGATCTGTCTGATCAGCGGTTTCCTTATTGCTGACCTGGCAGGATGAAAAAAAAATGATCCCTGATAGGAGAAGGGCAGGTAATATTAACCGGATCTTCATATAAACATATACTTTAAGTGTTTTTTGATACCGTTGAAAAGTTATGGAAATATTGGAAGAATAATAAGAAATCCTGACGGTTCTTTTTTGTCATTCGTAGAAAATCCGGGTTTGTCATCTTTTTATTCACCATCTGTATGAAAATACCGGCAGATCGGGAACAACATACCGAATATTTTTTTAAATTGGGAAAAAGGTGTTGAGAAAAGGATTTTTACAATAACCCGGATAATATACCGGGGGATTTTGAACTTAAGTCATAACATATATGGAATCACGTCGAGATTTTATTAAAAAGACCACGGCCCTTACTGCCATGGGGCTCTTTTCCAACTGGGCATCTTCCTGTACCAGCAAAGACAAGCTGGGCGAGGTACTGCCGATGCGTCAGATCATCCGCAATGGTGAAAAATCAACCGCCTTTGCCCTCGGGGGCTACCATGCCGGCATTCCCGAAGATCCGGCAGAGGCTGAGCGGATCATCGAGCGGTCTGTTGAGATGGGTGTCCGGTTCTTTGATAATGCCAGGGGCTATCACCGGGGGAGGTCAGAGGAATATTACGGACGTTTTCTTACCCCTAAATACCGGGAGCATGTATTTCTGATGACCAAAAGCCATGCAAGGGATGCTGCCGGCGTTAGAGAACACCTCGCACAATCACTTGAAGCCATGAAGGTCGATCAGCTCGACCTATGGCAGATCCATACCCTTACCACTAAGGAGGATGTCGACAACCGGGTAAATGCCGGCGTGCTGGATGAATTCCTTGAAGCCCAGGCCAAAGGGAAAACAAGGCATATTGGCTTTACGGCCCACCAGAATCCTTCTACGATCATGTATTTTCTGGAGATCCTGGACAAGCGGGGGGTGGTGCTTGACGCATGCCAGATGCCTTTGAATGTCTGCGATCCGAGTTATGAATCATTCGAACGTGAGGCCATGCCGGAATTGCTGGACCGTGGGTATGGCATCATTGCCATGAAGACGATGTCCGGAGGCAGCATGATGGGCAAGAGGATCGATACAACCCCTGCCGAGATTAAAACAGAGGAGATACCTGATATGGTGGCGGAGACCGGGATTACGCTGGCACAGTTGCATCAGTACGTCTATGCCCTGCCGGTGTCCACCCTTTGCAGCGGTTGCGATACCCTGGAAAAGCTGGCGCATAATGTGGGTGTGCTGAAAGATCTCAAAAAACTCAGCCAGGATGAGATGATGCAACTGGTGGAAAGGGCCAGGCCCTATGCCAACAAGTATGTGGAGAATTATAAAAGGGTTTTTGGGTAGGAGCCTGAAGCCCGAAGTCGTTTTCCTTCGCCAAGGCTTCGGAGGATTGAGGATGGAAGATGGAGGATGGAAGATTGAGGAAGGAGTGGATCTCTCCAAAAGTTTACATGGGCCTGTGGGGCAGAAGACTTTTGGAGAGATAATAGCTGCATCCGGGATGTGATCGGAGGCGAAGCCGGAGGCCGAAGACCGGAAACCACGCGAAAGGCGAAGCCGGAGATCCCTCTGAAAGCGGGAATTGAGGCGAAGCCGGATACCACGAAGAAGGCGTGGACTGAAACAGGAAGTAATTTATTGTGTTTGTTGCACGTAGCGGACATGGAAAAGGATAAACAGGAGAAAACTAAAAACAGAGGTTATGGCGTACCTCACAGAGGATATGGAGCTATGATCTCAGGGTATTATGTGAATTACGCTGTGTGGCTCTGCGGTAAAAAAGGAAAGTATTTGTTGTTTTGATGACTAAATACCGCTAAATTCGTTAATAAACTTAGCTAAGCTTAGTCCTATATAAATGCTGATTGTAAATATCCATAAGGCAAAGACACAATTATCCAGACTAATTGAGGAAGTTCTTTCCGGCAGGGAAGTGCTGATTGCGAAAGCGGGAAAACCGGTTGTGCGTATGGAGCCGGTCCATAAGCATATCAACAAAAGGGAAAGCGGGAAATATAAGGGTAAAATAAAAATGGCTGAGGATTTTGATCAATTGCCGGAAGATATAATGAAGGCATTTTCAGGAAAATCCGATGAATCTTTTGATTGATACACATATTTTACTCTGGTGGTTGGGATTTCCGGAAAAGCTGCCGGAAAGGATTCATGAGGCGATGGAAGATCCTGAGAATACCGTTTTTGTCAGTTCAGCGGTCATCTGGGAGATCAGCATCAAAAAAGCTATTGGCAAGCTTACTGCGCCCGATAATCTTATGGCAATGCTGGATGAAAATGATTTCATCCCCCTTTCCATTACTGTGCCACATGTGTTGAAACTCGATGACCTTCCTCCGATTCACCAGGATCCTTTTGACCGGATCCAGTTGGCACAGTGCTTATCCGATCATCTCATCTTCGTTACTACGGATCGATTGATCCGCCAATATCCGGCTCAATTTCTTTAGCAACTATCTCTGGCGCAGTGTTTAGATTGGGTAGGTATACCGGGTCACCTCGCCTATAGCTGGGCAGGCTTGCGCCATACTGGAATAACGATGAAAGATAGAAATATAATCCTCTCCGCCCTTCGGGCCTGCCTTTGTCGGCAGACAGGCTTTGATTTCTTTCATCCTCCGAAGCCTTGGCGAAGGAGGATGGCTTCCACCTTACAGCTTCGAGCCTCCGTCTAGAATTTTTCTGCCTCAGTTAACCATAAATTCATAATTCCCACTCGCCACTTCGAAAACTTCGTATCCACTTTCCGTTTTCAGGTAACTCACTCCTTCCGTATCAGTGGCCTTCCTGCCGCTTTCCGTAACTTTGTCCGGATCATCGGCCGGTACAAAGACTGTGGCGTGGCTGCCTACAGGTACTTTTACCATCATTCGGAGATTTCCTGCATCCTGTTCCCAGCGGATACCCGCCACTCCGTA
>CAZYDB010000237.1:0-7421 GCA_964645995.1 uncultured Roseivirgaceae bacterium | reverse complement strand
ATCTTTCTTTATGGGTTCCGTAGTATATTCAGCACCGGAGAAGAAAGGCTCCCCTCCGGTTTTGGCAGCATACCAGTTAAAGGAAGCGGCCCCTGTGGCGGTGAGTGTTGCAGCCGATTCAAAGCAGACAGACACTTCCTCAACCACCGGCACCGGAGCCTGGAGGGTCAGGTTGTACATGGTGTCGGCGGCCTGAGCTGAACGGATCAGGCCCTCCAGGGAGGAAGCCCCGTGAAGTGCGAAGGCGATCGTGATGGTTTCCTGGGGATTGATCGTGAATGGGCCTGCAGCTACCGTATGGCTTACATCGGCACCTGTTTCTGAGGCAAATCCCGCGCTGTCTCTTGCAACCCCTGAGGATATTGCCTGGAGTTTTTCTTCATCCTTAAAACCGTCATAAACACCGAAAGGATTGCCTTCGGCATTCTGGTCATTATCAATGGCAAAATAATTGCCGGCCCCGGTAAGCAATTGAATGCCCCCGAATAAAGGATCGTTTTCGGAAGTATCCGTATTGTAGACATATCCCAGTCTCAGAGAATCATACCATAAAGCCCTGTCTGACTGGCCGTTTTCGCTAACATCCCAATCCGCAAAAATACCCATATGAAAATTTTCGAGCGGATCTTGGTTTTTATTGGTCACCTTGTATTCTACAATATAATAATGATCGTTGGGGACTTCTTTCCATACCATCGACCGGTAACTGATCTCTATACCCACAGCGCTGGTGTCTGCCTTACTGTCGTTGAAAGCACCAGTGACCTCAGATGAAGAAAACAATCCCGGACTGATATCCTGGATCCGCTGAATCGATTCATAATCATCATCATATTCAGCATTATCAGTTCGTAAATTATTAGACAGGATCGTGTCGGAAGCAGCCGTTATAAGTCCCATCTCAAAAAGAATATTGGTATCTTCAACCACGAAGCCGAGGCCCTCGGTTTGTTCGGTATCCTGGTAGCCAAGTCTTCCGTTTTGGGCAATGGAAGAAGAGATCATGTTCTCTTCGATATTCAGAAAGGTCGGATTGAGTAAAACCGATATGAACTGATAGTCGTAGAAGGTCCCGTCCTCATATTCAAGCTGGAGGTTGATCCTTGTATTAGGCGGTATATTTTCCTGTATCTTTATCCTGAAGGGGTCGGCAGCATTTGAAACCGTCTGATCCATCGCAAGTTTCCCAATGGTTGATTCATCGTCGAGGACCAGGAACAGTGTGCTTTTACTCGTAAGTTTCACTTTGAAGCCGCTGCTACTAGGCCAGAGGAAGTTTTTGAAATTGGCAACGAGGAAGCCCTCCTCTCCCAGGCCCGGTGTTTTACCTTCTTCGTTCAGCAGTTTATAGGTCTGAAGCCTGATGGATGGTGGCTCTGCAGTCAGGGCTTCTTCAATATCCATTATTCCTTTACCTAATTTATTTTTAAAGATTGCAGAGGAGTTGATATCGTAAATGGTATCATTGGCAGTGACACGGATCAATTCAGAAAGCTGCTGAGCACTCAGGCCCGGGCGGTGTGCCTTCACCAGGGCAATGCCCCCGGCCAGGATCGGCGTTGAGAAGGAAGTGCCTTGTGAAGAACTGTAATCATCATCGTACTCCAGGACGGGAATGCCGCTTCCGGGAGCCGTAATGTCAACGGTTTTTCCGTATTGCGTGAAACCTGCCTTTTTTAACTGGGCGTCGACAGCCGAAACAGAAAGGACATTATCATAGGCTGACGGGTAATGGTCGTCGTCCTCAAGACCGTTATTCCCTGCCGCTGCCACAACAACAGCATCCAGGTCTTCCACGACAAAATTCACGATATCCTGGGCAATCTGGCTTCTGAAACTGCTGCCCCAGGAACAGTTGATCACATCAGCTCCGATAAGCGCAGCATAAAGAACACCGCTATAGGTGTCCAGCAGGCTCAGTTCATCATCACTCTGATTGTCGGCCATATGTTTGGTAAATACAAGTTTTGTGTTGAAGCCAACACCGGCAAATCCAATTTCATTGTCAGGAGTGGCGCCCACGAGACCGCCGACACCCGTACCATGGGAATGACCGCCTCCTTTTTTTATCCGCGGATCGTTATCCTCATCGTCCCGGTTGTCCCGGTCGGCACCGCCGAAGTCCCAGCCCCTGTAGTCGTCAACAAAGCCATTGTTATCATTATCGATGCCATCGATGGGGTCCGCTTCATTATACCAGAGATTGTCAACAATATCAGGGTGGTTGATGTCAATACCAGAGTCAACGATCGCTACTACTACCTCTTCAGATCCTTTGGTGATATCCCAGGCTTTGAAGGCGTTTATCAGTTCCAGATAGTACTGGCGGGAGAGCAGGGAGTCATTGGGAACATACTGTATTCTGTTGATATAAGCAGGCTCTATGATTTCGAAAATACCGGTTTGGTACAGAAGGTTGATGGCCTCTTCCAGGGGAAGGCTGTTATTGTCATACCGGATTGTACGGTAGGCTGAGATATCGTGCTTGAGGGGTTTGGTCTGCCTGGCCCGCACAGCCGAAAGCTGGCTATTACTTATTAATGGCTTGGCTTCCCTGACCTGTAAATGGTTGAAAATCTCCTTTGATGGTCCGTCCTTCCGGTTCAGGTTATCAGAATTGTAAGTATATCCGGACTTCAGCTTTACATAAAGTATTCCCTGCTGGTAATCATTTTTCTGAACCCTGGGGTCAAGTTTAAAATATCTCCTTTTTATTACAGGGATATCCTGTGCCGCTGCGGTTGAAGATAATAATAATCCTGTGATCAAATAAAGGCCCATGGCCCAGACTTTAAGAAAATGGCGTTTATATCGCATTTAAATAATGGTTCAGGATGATCAGATCAGTTACAACAAAAATCTAATAATGTGATAAACAAATATACAATTTATTAGTTTGCCGGAAAGTGCTTATTTTTCTAAAAACAACCGAAAATGTTAGGTTAAATACATTTGATATTACTATTTTTAAATCGCAGGTGAAGATTTTCATGGCTGATACTGCCGGATTTTTACAGGTATTACGGACCAATTCATTGTACTACTGACATTAATACCATTAACCTCTTTCTGTCTCTTTATGATAAAAAAGTTTATCCTTTTCCTGGCCTGCTGCCTGACCGGCCTTGTTTCTGAAAACCTCCAGGCCCAGGGGGATGTGCCGGAAAATCAACTGCAGGTGATAATCGATACCGATATGGGGCTGGATGATCTGCGAGCGCTGGCCCTGTTTATGAATAATGATCATTATCGTATAAGGGGTATTATTACTTCTGATGGAGCGGTCGACCCGGAAAAAGGAGCGAAAAACCTTCAGTATTTATTTGATTTTTTTGAACTGCCGGCCGGCATCTATGGTAAAGGATTGACCAGTGCAGCGGCCCCGCCTCCTTTCAGGAATACTGCTTCAGCAGCTTTTCAGGCCCGGGATTCTCCCGAAAAGCAATTAAATTTTATCTCTGCTGATGAGTTTTACCTGGCAATGATCAGGCGCTCCTATGAACGTTCGCTCATCTATATCTGTCTTGGTCCCCTGTCGAACCTCTCTTACGGCCTGACGAAATACCCTGTTCTGGGATCGAGGATCAACCGATTGGTCTATGCCGGCAATTCACCGGATTCGGCTGACAGAGCATGGAATACCGGGAGAGATACATTGGCCGCAAAACACGTATTCGGAATTTTAAGGAACATCACTGCTTATGACCCTGAAACGGATACGCGGGATTTTTTTAATGAAGAGATGATCAGGTCTATCATCCTTTCCGGGACTCCTGTCGGATCTTTGTTCAGGGAGTTGCATCTGAATCATTCTGCTTCTTCAAATCATACGCCCCATCTGTTTCTATATGATGATGCCTTTGCTATTTATTTGCAATATCCGGAGTTTTTCCAGGTGGAAGAAACAGGTTTTGGATTATCAATAACTTCTTTTGAAGCGGACCTGGTCCGCCATCTGTATAAAAAACAACTATCAGACTAAAAACAACAGGTAATTTTTTTAATCATGAAACATTTTCCCCATAAAATACTCATTTTTTTCTTTTTGATCCTGAGTGCATGTGGAGAGGAACAGCGGGAACCGCTTGCTAATCAGGAGTTATGGTATACCTATCCGGCCCGGTACTGGAACAGTCAGGCCCTGCACCTGGGAAACGGCTATTTTGGTGCTTCTTTTTTTGGCGGTCCGGAGGAGGAAGTATTTGCCCTTTCGGAGGCGAGTATGTGGACCGGAGGGCCGGCGAAGGGTGACTGGGAAGCTGCCGGGGTTAATCCCAGGGCTCTGGAAACATTGCCGGCCATCAGACAGGCTGTAGTAAAGGGGAAAAGCCAGTTAGCCGACAGCCTTATTGAAAAGAATTTTTTTGGCGGCTTTGAACGCTACGGTAATTTTACATCTGTTGGCGAGCTGAAGATCCGTTTCAGGGAGCATGAGGGAAAGGCAGAAAACTATAAAAGAAGTCTGGACCTGGCCAATTCCCTTGGTTCGGTAACGTATACGCTGGCGGGAGTGTTTTATGAGCGTTCATATTTCTGCTCCTATCCCGATCGAATTCTGGGCATGAAATTCTTTGCTGATAAACCTGGAAGTATATCCTTTGATCTTGGCACGGATATCATCCAGGATTCCTCCCGCGTGAGTATTGCCGGTAATATATACCAACTGAACGGTTTCATCGACGGGAATGACCGGCCGTTTTGTATCAGGATCCATATAAACAACAAGGGCGGTGTCGTTGGGGCTGAAAAAAATTATCTGTCTGTCAGGGATGCCGATGAAGTAGAAGTTTTACTCACTATCGCCACCAATTACAAGATGGAGTATCCGGATTATACAGGCGGATCCCCTGATCTGATCACGGAACAAATTATCCAAAAAGTTGTTGATCAGGATTTCGAGCGGCTGAAAGACCGGCATATCCGGGATTACAGGTCTCTTTATGACAGGATCAGCTTCGATCTGGAAGGAAATGAGGCGATCGAAGCATTTCCCACCAATGAGCGGTTTGAACGGTTAAAGGCCGGGGATCCGGATCCGGGATATAAAGAACTCGCTTTCAATCTCGGCCGGTATATGATCATAAGCTCCTCACGGCCCAATACGCTGCCGGCCAACATTCAGGGTGTGTGGAATGCATTCAGGGTGGCCCCCTGGGCTGGTAATTACCAGAGTAATGTCAACATCCAGGAGATCTACTGGTCCTGCGGTCCCACCGGTTTGATTGAATGCCAGCAGCCTTATATTGACTGGATAGAGGATATGGCAATATCAGGAAAGGAAATTGCAAAGCGGGTGTATGGCACCAATGGATGGATAAGTCATACCGTAGGCAACATCTGGGGACATGCTGCTCCTGTTGGCAGCCATCCCTGGGGGATGTATTCCATGGGTTCGGCCTGGCATTGTCAGCATGTCTGGGATCACTATGCTTTCAACCAGGACAAGACCTACCTCGAAGAACAGGGATATCCCTTATTAAAGGAGGCTTCTGTCTTCTGGCTGGAGAACCTGATCCCTTACGAAGGTTACCTGATCACGGCGCCTACCGTATCTGCCGAACACGGCGCTTTGATGACAGACGACGGGCTCAACCCCGCCTTTCATGACCTGCGCAGCGACAAGTACCATTACAGCCTGCCCGGCGTATACCAGGATATGGAAATGCTCTGGGATCTTTTTACCAATACGGCGGAGGCTGCAGTTATTATGGATGAAAACGATTTTGCCGATTCGCTGCTTAAGACAAGGGAGAGGCTGCTGCCCCTCAAAACAGGGTCCGGCGGTCAATTACAGGAATGGTACTGGGATATCGATGATCCGGACTGTCATCACCGGCATATCGCTCATTTATATGCAGTATCACCGGGACGTCAGATCCATCCCGTTATTGACCCGGTGTTTGCTGAGGCAGCGAAAAAATCCCTTAACTGGCGTGGGGATGGTCGTTTTATCGAGCAGGAGCTGGCCTCAGGCGGTAACTGGGCCAGGGCACACCGGATGTGGTGCTGGACACGCCTGATGGATGGTAACCGGGCGAACAAAATAATGACCGGGATGCTGACAGAGCAGGGATTTGAGAATGGCCTCACCTATCAGCATGACGGCTATCACTGGGAACGGCCGGATTTTTTCATGGATGGTGACCTCTTTTGTCATTTTCAGCTCGATGGATCGGCGGCTTTGCCGGGTTGTATTGTCGAAATGCTGGTGCAGTCACACCTTAGAGAGATCCATTTGTTTCCTGCCTTGCCTGATGAGTTTAAGACCGGCAGCATGAGAGGTATCCGCGCCAGGGGAGGATACGTTATCGACCTTGAATGGAAGGAAATGAAAATGACCAAAGCTGTTATTTATATTAAACCCGGCTCGCCAATACCCGGCATCCGGCTGGGAGATGCGCTCGTCAATATTAATGAAGTACCAGAAATTACAATCATTGAAGGCAGTTACCCGGGTCCAGGATAAGATCATTAGGGTTGGATTGCCCAGGGCCAGAGGTTATTTTCGTCGATCAGGAGTATTTTCCGGCGGCGTGTTTCCAGGATAGGCATTCCGTTTGGCTGGCGATTACGCTTTCATCCCTCAGTCCTTAGCCCCCGCTTGCTTTCTGTCAGGCTGGTGGGTTGGCGGTTGGGGCTGGTTTTTATCCTGGCGGATAGTATCTTTCCAAAAGTTTCCCGGTACGGCGGGCCGGCCTGACTTGTGGAAAGATCCGTCCCCGGCCTCCGGTTTCCAACTTCACCGGTTTACTGGCAATTGCAACATTACAATTTCTTAAATCATAAAAATTTTCTATATTGAATCTGAATGGCAATGTTATGCTAATGATACAGACCTGATAAGATTAAATCATCATAATCATGAAAAAGATCACATCCTTATTTCTTGGGTTTTTAATCCTTTCCCTGGGATCGCAGGCAGCGATTTATAACATCCTTGATTTTGGCGCAATAGCGGGCAAAAAATCCACTGCGGCTATCCAGCAGGCCGTCGACCAATGTTATAAAGCAGGTGGTGGGGTTGTGCTGATCCCTGCAGGGCTCTTTATAACCGGAACGATCACGCTTAAAAGTAATGTTAACCTTCACCTTGAAGCAGGGGCCGTCCTTCAGGGGAGCCTTGACCTGGATGATTACCTGAGAACCTTCCGGACCCATGGAATGATCTTTTGTCTGGATGCTGAAAAGGTCAGTATTACCGGTGAAGGGACGATTGATGCCAGGGGCACGAATTTTTATGATCCAACGGAAAACCATGTATTTATTGATTTTGACCGTTCGATGACCCGGCAAGGGGAGGACTATCTCAGGGATGGGGTTTTTCAGTCTGATGGCCCCATCAGGCGACTGCCTAAACCCGGTATGGCCATCACTTTCTATCATTGCAGCCAGGTTCGCCTCAAAGATTTCACTCTGAAGGA
>CAZYDB010000236.1:5822-7453 GCA_964645995.1 uncultured Roseivirgaceae bacterium | reverse complement strand
AATCTTTTTCTGCCGGCACCAGGCCATGAAACGAAATACGTCAAGTCCCAGGTGGAAAAGGTTATCCGAGCGCATTTTGAAAATATGATCATCCGGTATGGTATTCAGGATCCTGAGGCTTTTATAATTATCCCGGAAGATCGCAAAGAACAACTCGGAAGGTACCCGTTCCTTCAAAGCCCGCATGGCCGGATCCACGAGGATGGCGCTGCCCATTTCCGAAAGTTCGATAAAGAGGGTACGCTGCAGGTCCTTTTTGTGGGGTTTCGTAAACGAAAGGCGTTCATACAACCATAAGAAAAGCGTATACAGGAAAGCCAGGGGTACACCCACCCACCGGTCCACAAAACGCATGGTATCAACCTTCATCGCCTTTGAATTGACTTATATTAAGTATTGCGAAGATAGTCAAAACTATACAGGAGGATGTATAAAAAAATCAAATACTAATCCAATTTATTCATCATTACAATCTCTTTTCAAAGAAAATCCGGTTCTGAAGTTGAATACAAGTATTTTTAAAGCAGCTATACCGCCTGTAAGCGCCAAACACCCTGCCCGTAATCAGGGATATGAACAATACGCAATCACTCCTCGAACAACCAGGCCCAAGTGATCCCACGCAATCAACGACGCCAAACAATTGATTCAGAGCGAGTTTCGGATATCGAGATTAGGAATTTCGGTATCCGTGTGAAATTACAGTGTGATTTTAGCTCATAGCAAGTATCTCATTCAGCTAGCTCCCGCCACCTACGGCATACTGCTTACCGTCATCTTATCCCTTTCCCCCATCCTCCTTCCACCACCGTAGTTTTAACGATGGAGGGAGACTTCTTGAATCCTCCATTTCCGCTTTCAGCAAGATCTCCGGCCACGCCTGCTTTGTGGTTTCCGGCCTGAGGCCTCCGACCACATCCCGGATGCAATTCCGGGACCTTCCCGGTATAACTATTATCTCTCCAAAAGTCTTCCGGCGCACAAGCCAATGCAAACTTTTGGAGAGATACGACCTCCATTACCGCTTTCAGTGGGATTTCGAACCTCTGGTTCTCAGCCTCCGTCCTTTTCCCGGCCTCAATGCCGGGGTCTTCCCTGCTTTTTACCTGCCGGAAGCCTTTTACAAACCCCTGAAAAGGGATTTCTGATTATTCTAGATCTCTTCGGTCTCGACCAGCTTGGCCAGGATGTCGGCATAGGGCACGACGAGGAAATTATTGCCATCCATTTCGATCTCGGTACCCGAAAATTCCTTATAAAAGACCACGTCGCCCACGGCGATCTCGGGGCCGTCGATATTACTCAGCGCCACCACTTTAGCATATTTCGGCTTTTCCCTGGCCGTATCCGGAATAATGATCCCACTGGCGGTTTTCTGCTCCGCTGATTCTTCCGTGACATCCAGGATCACGTTCTGATTGACCGGTTGTAATTCTCTCATATTAATTTGCTTTTATTTCTAACAATTGATTAATTCTCTTCTGATCGAAACCAATGATGATCTCACCATTGATATCGGTTTGCGGCACCCCCTGTTGTCCGCTCTTTCTTACCATGTCCTGTGCCGCATTCTGATCCCTTGATACGTCGATATCGCTAAAACATACGCCGTTCTTGCGGAGATAAGTCTT
>CAZYDB010000236.1:0-5812 GCA_964645995.1 uncultured Roseivirgaceae bacterium | reverse complement strand
GTAGTACACCAGGGGCAGGACGGTGTGGAATAGACTGTTACATTTTTCTGTGGACGCTCAGCAGCTTTTGCTTCAAAGATGATATGATCCAGCAGGGTCTGGTAAAAATCTTTCTGATGACATCCTTTAAATGTATTCCGGTATTGTCCCTTATCAAACTCGATCAGGGTTGGTACTGTGGTAATATTATAGGCTATATGAATATCCCTGACTTCCTTTACATTGGCAAGATATATCCTGGCCTCACTATTTTCCTTGGCTACGGTTTCCACATTTCTTTTGGCACAATCACTCTGCTCGGATCCGTCCTTATAAAGAAGCACATAAGACCGTGGAATGTCTTTAATCTGCTTTAATAACTCATCGTGAGATTGTACTGCTTGCACTGCCATAAGGTATCGTATTTAAATCTTTTGCAAATTTATTACACATGATGAGTTCGTCATAAATTATGCCAGAATATTTTTTTTCAAAGTTTGGCAGATTGTCCGGGTCAAAATGTCAGTAATAACAGAAAATGTCAGTCATCCGGAGGCAGGAGTTAGCGGTTATAATAGTTGTATCCCACAACGTAATCATTTTCTTTTATTGTTCCCATTTCGTATCATAGAGGCACTGAATATCTTCGCCTGATTCTTAAGCTCACCCTTATTTTGGAAGCCGGTCAACTGAAGGTCGATATTACGGAGTCTGGCATTGGCCTCGAAATCATAGATTACTTCAAGCACATCATGATCAATACAGGCTGATTTGGAAGCATCGATCTCCACGGTCGAATTTTCAGGCAGGTGATTGAGCGTTTGCAGGATGCTTGCCTTGTTCAGAAAACTGACATCCTCCGATAATTCAATCCGGATCTTTTCATCGTCATGATGCTTTTCAGGATCGAAATAATAAGGTGTTTTCATATTATTATACAGTATGAACATGATAGCAACGCCCATTCCTAAAATAATACCAATCAAAAGATCTGTAAACACTATCGCCACTATTGTAGCCATAAAAGGAGCGAACAGTGGCCATCCCAATTTATACATACTCTTGAAAAGTGAAGGCTTTGCAAGCTTGTAGCCGACCATGAACAGGATCGCTGCCAGGCTGGCCAGAGGGATCAGATTCAGCACCCTTGGTATCAGCAGTACACTGACGAAAAGGAATATCCCGTGTAAAAACGCGGATGCTTTTGTCCGGCCACCTGACTGTATATTGGCCGAACTTCTTACAATGACCTGGGTAACGGGTAAGCCGCCGATCAGACCTGAGATCATATTACCAATACCCTGGGCCTTCAATTCCCGGTTGGTTGGCGTCACCCGCTTATAGTTATCCAGTTTGTCAGTAGCTTCAACACTGAGGAGGGTCTCCAGGCTGGCGACAATAGCCAGCGTTAAAGCTACGACAAAAACATCAGGATTAGTGATCTGGGAGAAATCAGGCATGGTGAACAAGCCTAGAAACTCATTAAGATCCGTAGCAACCGGTATCGTTACAACGTGACTTTCCCCGATGCGCAAAGAGGGAATATTTTTAAAAAAGAGATTCAGCAGAATACCGGCAATCACCACCACCAGTGGTCCCTGGATCAGTTGAAAGACCTTGTATTTTTTCATAAAAGGTCTTTCCCAAAGGATCAGCAGCGCCATGCCGATGACCGTAACAATAACAGCTCCGGGCGAAATATAACCCAGCATATTGAATAATTCTGTAAAGGTGTTTTCTCCGTCAGGCTGAGTGAAAGAAAGGCTTCCCTCATAATCGGCATCATAACCCATGGCATGCGGTATCTGTTTCAGGATGATAATGATACCAATGGCTGACAGCATCCCTTTGATAACCGAAGTCGGAGAATAATAACCGACGACACCCGCTTTGGCATAACCGAGGATCAACTGGATCAGTCCTGCGATGACCACAGCCAGCAGGAAGGTCTCAAAGGAGCCCAGTTCATTAATTGCAGAAAGAACAATAACAGCCAATCCCGCTGCCGGTCCGCTAACGCCCAGTGCTGATCCGCTGAAGACGGAAACGACGATGCCGCCCACTATGCCGGCAATGATCCCGGAGAAAAGAGGGGCACCAGAAGCCAGGGCAATCCCCAGACAAAGCGGCACGGCCACAAGAAAGACAACGATGCTTGCCGGGAAATCATATTTTATCTGAGAGAAGAAGTGCTTTTTCATAGTTGATTTTATTAGAGAAACATTTTGAGAAAGCTAAAATACATAAGTTATAAAAATTTCAGCCTTACTGAAGGTTTATTTTTTTGATATTCTACAGCCTTATAACTATTTTACCGGCAGAAAGTTTGGAAATTACAAATCAGCCTTTTAAATGAAAAAAAAGATATCAATGATAGCGGCCATGTCTGAAAACAGGGTGATCGGCCTCAACAACCGGCTTCCCTGGCATATGCCGGCCGACTGGGATCATTTTCACGAGATCACTCATGATAAGCCATTTATCATGGGCAGGAACAGCTATGAGGCGCCCGACAAGCTGTTGTCAACCCGTAGGTCGATCATCCTCACTAAGCATGATCTTGACGACCTGTGTAAACGTTGTCATCAGGCCGACAGTATCGAAAAAGCCCTGGCCATGCTGAAAGAAGAGCCTGAGATATTTATTCTTGGAGGGCAGCACGTATTTGAGCAATTCCTGCCACTGGCTATCTATATGTATCTTACCATCATACATGCCCGGGTGGAAGGCGATGCTTTTTTCCCTGATTTTAATACGGATGAATGGGAAATGACCCGTAATGATTTTCGTGAAAAAGATCCGGATAACCCTTATGATTATTCTTTCCGGGAGTACAGGAGGAAATAACGTAATTCACTTCAGACACGCGTATCAATTAATGATTATTTTGTATTTTTAAATCTTATTTTTTTCAATTCAAAATTTTATTATGTCACAGTATTTACTGGGTTTTGATATCGGAAGCTCATCCATCAAGGCCTGTCTTTTGAATACCGATACCGGCCAGCCTGTTGCAGCCGCCACTTCTCCAGACAAAGAAATAAGCATTCACAGCCCCCATCCCGGCTGGGCCGAGCAGGATCCTGAAGTCTGGTGGGAACATGTTATCCAGGCCACCCGTAGATTAATCGCTTCCTGCCCTTTTGACCTATCCGGCATTGCCGCCATTGGCATCTCCTACCAGATGCATGGCCTGGTGCTGGTGGATAAGGACAAGCGGGTACTGCGTCCTTCGATCATCTGGTGTGACAGCCGGGCAGTGGCTATCGGCGATGCTGCTTTCAAATCCATCGGGCAGAAAAAAGCACTGAGTCATCTCCTTAATTCACCGGGTAATTTCACGGCTTCCAAACTTAAATGGGTGAAGGAAAACGAACCGGAGACCTACGAAAAGATATACCGGTTCATGCTTCCCGGCGATTATATAGCCATGAAAATGACCGGTGAGATCAAAACCACCCTTTCCGGTCTCTCGGAAGGTGTATTCTGGGATTTCAAAAAACAATCCCTGTCGGATATGGTGCTTGGCATCTACGATATCGATCGATCCATGATCCCTGAACATACGGACACCTTCTCCATCCAGGGCGAGCTCTCCGGAAGCGCCGCCGAAGCCCTGGGCCTCAGGGCAGGCATTCCCCTGTCCTACCGTGCCGGCGACCAGCCAAATAACGCCTTCTCCCTTAATGTGCTGAACCCCGGAGAGGTAGCTGCCACCGCCGGCACGTCAGGCGTGATCTACGGCATCACCGGCGAAGCCGGCTATGACCCCCAATCGCGCGTGAACACCTTCGTTCATGTCAACCATGAAAAAAGATCACCCCGCTATGGTGTCCTTTTATGTATCAATGGCACCGGCATCATGAATAGCTGGCTGAAACACCAGACGGGGGCGGATGACTATCCTGCCATGAATACATTGGCCCTGGAGACAGCCCCCGGGTCTGATGGAGTCCGCGTAATGCCTTTTGGCAATGGCGCAGAACGGGTGCTGGGCAATATCGACCCAGGGGCTATGATCTATGGCCTTAATTTTAACAGACATCACCGGGGCCACCTCCTGCGTGCCGCTCAGGAAGGTATTGTCTTTTCCCTGAATTATGGTTTTGATATCATGAAAGGCATGGGGATGGATCTGGAGATCGTACGAGCCGGGAAAGCCAATATGTTCCTCAGTCCGCTTTTCCGTGAAGCTTTCGTCAATACCACAGAAACGGTGGTTGAACTGTATAATACCAATGGGGCCCAGGGAGCCGCCAGAGCTGCAGGAATCGGAGCCGGTATCTTTGATAATTCCGGCGAGGCATTCGAAGGACTGACGCTGCAGTCGCGGATAGTCCCGGAAAAAGAAAAAGTCAAACAGTATAAGGAAATATATAGTGATTGGTTAGAACTCTTAAATGATAAAATATTATGAGCAGTGAATTTTTTAAAGGTATTGAAAAGATCAAATTTGAAGGGGAGGAATCCAGGAACCCGCTGGCGTTTAAATACTACGACGAGGGCAAGGTGATAGCCGGAAAGACAATGAAGGATCATTTCCGGTTCGCAGTTGCTTACTGGCATTCTTTCTGCAATACAGGCAACGACCCTTTCGGACCGGGAACCATTCGTTTTCCATGGGATCAGAAAAGCGATCCTGTGGAAAGGGCCAGAGACAAGATGGATGCCGCCTTTGAGTTTATCACCAAGCTGGGCGTTCCCTATTTCTGTTTCCATGATTTCGATCTGGTGGATGAAGGGAACTCAATAGCGGAATCGGAAAAGCGCTTGAGGGTGATGGTTGATTATGCCAGGCAGAAGATGACACAAACCGGCGTTAAGTTGCTTTGGGGTACGTCCAACCTGTTTGCCAATCCAAGGTATATGAACGGTGCCGCTACCAATCCTGATTTCCCGGTGGTGGCCTATGCCGGCGCCCAGGTGAAAAATGCGCTGGACATAACCATTGAATTGCAAGGTGAGAATTATGTTTTCTGGGGTGGCCGCGAAGGATATATGAGCCTGTTGAATACGGATATGAAAAGAGAACAGGATCATATGGCACGTTTTCTGCATATGGCCAGGGACTATGCCCGGAAAAATGGATTTAACGGCAATTTCTTCATAGAACCCAAACCGATGGAGCCTACCAAACACCAGTATGATTATGATGCTGCCACGGTGATCGGCTTCCTGAGAAAATATGACCTGATGAATGATTTCAAGCTCAATATCGAGGTGAATCATGCAACCCTGGCCGGGCATACGTTCCAGCATGAGCTCCAAATTGCGGCCAATGATGATATGCTGGGCAGCATCGATGCCAACCGGGGTGACTACCAGAACGGATGGGATACGGATCAG
The DNA here is from genome assembly GCA_964645995.1 of uncultured Roseivirgaceae bacterium. Lineage (GTDB taxonomy): Bacteria > Bacteroidota > Bacteroidia > Cytophagales > Cyclobacteriaceae > JAGTVG01. The sequence continues at coordinate 487 of CAZYDB010000236.1, read as the reverse complement.
TTTCCGAATAATATCTATGAACTTGCCGAGGCTTTCCTCGTGATCCTGGAAGCCGGCGGTTTCCGTGGCGGCGGTATTAATTTCGATGCGAAAAGAAGGAGAAACTCCACGGACCTTGCCGACCTGTTCCATGCCCATATTGGAGGAATGGATACTTTCGCCCGTGCGCTCATGGTCGCTGACAAAGTAATGCAGCATTCGGAATACAAAGCGCTGAGGAAGAAACGTTATGTTTCTTTCGATAGCGGTAAAGGAGCGGATTTTGAAAAAGGCAGCCTGAAACTTGAAGACCTGAGAACAATTGCTGAAAGGATCGATCACCCATCGATGATCAGTGGAAGACAGGAGTACTTTGAGAATATTATCAATCAGTATCTGTGAAAAAGGATTTGGAAATGCCGTACACAGAGAATTAACCTGAAAAATTCACGAATTTTTCACCCTATCAGGCTGCCCATCAGGGTTAACCTGGCGAAGTATCTTATTG
>CAZYDB010000235.1:296-7531 GCA_964645995.1 uncultured Roseivirgaceae bacterium | reverse complement strand
AAACCGATGCCCACGGTGGCGGAGCAGAAGCTTGTCGTGCCGGGGTTGCGAGCGGGTTATTATCTCTGTTTTTTCGGGATGCATGTGCTCACCCCGGGCCTGATGGAGATCCTGCAGAAGAGATTTGATGAGGATCAGGCGGAAAAGCTCAGCCTGAGTATAGCCCTGGATGAATTATCGGATAAGGAAAAATATATGGCGCTGGAGATTTCGGACCTCAGGTTTGATATGGGTTCCAGGTATGGGTTGATGAAGGCCCAACTGGCACTCGCCCTGAGTGGCAAGGATCGTGACCGGCTCTTGTCAGAGTTGCTGGAGTTCTTCATGGTCAGGGATATGGATTCAGCAGGGAGGTAAGCTATGGGTAAATTATTAGATATCCTCCTGTCGGAAGATCCAGCCGTAAGAAACCAGTCGCTCGATGACTTTGCCGGGCAGGCGACCTTTGAAGAACTGCTCGATGAATGTTCTGACCTGGATCAATTCCGGCGCAAAAGCGAGAACCTCTATGAGCGAGTGAGGGCTCTTTTTTTCCTTTATGCCCTGCACCGTTTCCACATTCCTTTCCGGAAGGGTATCGGGGATGAAGGGTTGATCCCCTTTGAAGCCTACGAACATATGTTAAAAAGGCGTTTCGAGGAGGCCATCGATCAGTTTCTTGCCGTCCAGTCGGCGCAAGGCCCCAATGAAGGGATCTCCAGCGGACTCGCTGATGCCTATCATCAGCTTGCCTTTCAGACGTTAGCGGACCAGGTGCGCAGGAGTGTTCGTTCTACGCCCGGCAACCAGTGGATGTTCCGGACAGGGCATCCTGACGATCATCCCTTGCATGTGAGGAAAGAATTGATGGAAAAAGACAGGCAATGCGGCCTCTATCCGCTTATCCATGAAACCACACCGGTTCGGATGGATATCACGCACAGCGGCTGGAGTGATATCTTTTTCCTGGGGATGGACTATCCGGAAGGGGCCCAGGTATTGAATATTTCCGTTGACCTGGCGGTGAAGGACGGGAAAGGGAATATTCCTGTGCCACCCGTCGAGACATTTTTCAGGGTGATCAATGAGCCGGTGTTAAGGCTCACCAGTGTGGATCTCGCCGCTGCTGTTACGATCACACAACTGGATGATGTATTTGATTTCGCCAAGGACTATCTCGGCCTGCTCAAGGCTGCCGTGATCGCTTCCGGCATCATCCCTCCCGGCATGGAAGGAGCGGAGATCCCTTTGTCCGAACTCCTCGAGAAGGTAGTCGGCCCGGGTATGGGTATTGAGATCGTCAGCCAGGTGAACGGCATCCCCAAGGGGTCCCGGCTGGCCGTCTCCACCAACCTGCTGGCCTCGCTTATCGCGGTTTGTATGCGTGCTACCGGGCAAACTCAGGCGTTGACGGGTCCCCTGGCTGAAGAGGAAAGAAGGCTGGTAGCTGCCCGGGCCATCCTTGGTGAATGGCTGGGTGGTTCCGGCGGAGGCTGGCAGGATTCGGGGGGAGTATGGCCGGGGATCAAGTTGATACAAGGGGTCCTCGCCAGGGAAGGCGATCCTGAATACGGGATCAGCCGGGGAAGGCTGCTGCCTGACCATACCCTCCTCGAGGAAACAGCCGTATCCTCCCATACGCGCCGGCAACTGCAGGAGAGCCTGGTGATGGTGCATGGAGGGATGGCCCAGGATGTAGGGCCTGTCCTCGAGATGGTGACAGAAAAATACCTGTTGCGATCGGGTAAGGAGTGGGAAGCCAGGCAGCAGGCGATAAAGTTTTTTGATGGGGTGGTGGATAAATTAAAAGACGGGGATATCGAGGCGATTGGTAATTTCACCCAGCAGAATTTTGAAGGACCGATACAGACTATCATACCCTGGGCCAGCAATAGGTACACGGAGATACTCATCCACAAGATAAAAGAAGAGTTTGGCGACCGTTTCCACGGTTTCTGGATGATGGGAGGCATGTCGGGTGGAGGCATGGGTTTTATGTTCCATCCCGGTTCTAAGGAAAAAGCGCAGGGCAGGCTGAAGGAGATCATGGATGAAACGAAAGGGCGGCTGGAGCATGCGGTGCCTTTTGCTATGGATCCTGTGGTATATGACTTCAGCATCAATGAAGAGGGAAGCAAAGCGGCCTTCAGGGCCTGTGAGGAGGCCTTAATGCCGGCAGGCTATTACACCCTTATCACTCCGGAATTATTGAAGAAGAATATCCAGGACCTGAGCGAAGTGCAGCGCCATGAGCTCGAGTCATTGAGCAAGTCATATAAAGGAAATGCCCTGTTCCCTGATTTCGTCTCCAATCTCTTTGACCGTATGCTCCCGCAGGGCAGCAGGAAGACGACCGGCAGGCAGTCGCTGGATTATCTGCTCGGGGAATACGGATTCGACGAGGAATTGCATCAGCAGATCCGTTCCGACCTGAAGGCAGGAAGGATCGGGCTGTCGCAGAACCGTCTCCCGGCCAACAGCGAGATCAGGGATGTCGGACGTGACGAGATCAGAGATGCCACCTGCCTTGAAAAGGGAGCTTACGAAAAAGGGCTTTTATCCCTCAGGAAGGGAGAACTGGCCGTTGTATCCCTGGCCGGTGGCGCCGGCACCCGGTGGACTAAGGGAGCGGGTGTGGTGAAGTCTTTGAATCCCTTTGTTAAACTATCGGGCAAACATCGCAATTTTATTGAGGCTCACCTGGCTAAAAGCCGCAGGATAAGTACCGTGGCGGGCCTTGCCCTGCCGCATGTGTTTACTACCGGTTACCTTACCCATGAGGCTATCGACAGTTTTCTGGCGATGGAAAACAATTTCGGTTACGAGGGCCCGGTATATCTTTCTCCCGGCAGGGTGGTTGGCCTGCGGCTGGTACCGATGGAGAGGGACCTCCGTTTTCTGTGGGAGGAGATGCCGCAGCAGTTGCTGGATGAGCAGGCTCAGAAAGTGCAGGAAAGTCTTCATAACGCCCTGATTGGCTGGGCGAAAAGTATGGGTGAAGGAGAGGACTACCGTGATAACCTGCCCCACCAGTGCATACATCCCGTAGGACATTGGTTTGAAATTCCTAATATGCTCCTCAACGGTACTTTGCTCCGCCTCCTGAGGGATTTCCCAAACCTGAAATATCTTTTGTTGCATAATATTGATACCCTTGGCGCCAATGCCGACCCGGCAATGCTTGGATTTCATATAGAACAGGGCGCGGATATGACCATAGAGGTGATCAGCAGGAGGATAGAAGACCGCGGCGGGGGACTCGCCCGCGTAGATGGCAGGATACGCCTGGTGGAAGGGATGGCCTTTCCTGATGAGCGCATCGAATTCGACCTGACCTATTATAATTCAAATACCTTCTGGATCAGTATCAATAAGCTGCTTGAGGTCTTCAAACTCTCCCGGGCAGATCTTGAGGACATGCCTAAGGTAAGGGCCAGCATCTGGCAGATGTCCAGGCGTATGCCGGCCTATATTACGATCAAGGACGTGAAGAAACGATGGGGGAAAGGACAGGAGGATATTTTCCCGGTGACCCAGTTTGAAAAACTCTGGGGTGACATGACGGCCCTTCCCGAGCTGGACTGCCGGTATGCGCTGGTACCACGGAGGCGTGGTCAGCAACTCAAGGAGGTGTTCCAGCTTGACGGATGGCTGCGGGATGGCTCGGCTCATTACCTTGACAGCATTTCACAGTGGACATAAAAGGATCCCCGGGCAGGAAGCTTAACCGGTAAGTATGTAATATCTTATCCGGCAGGCTTCTCCCGTTTATTCCCGGGGGTCATTCCGTTTTCTTTATGTATTTTTCCAGGAATTCATTCATCTCCCAGAACATATGCAGGATGGATTCCCGGGCACGGTAACCATGACTTTCATGCGGCAGCATAACCAGTCTGGCGTTGCCCCCCAGCCCTTTCAGGGCGGCAAACATCCTTTCGCTCTGTATGGGGAAGGTGCCTGAATTGTTATCTGCCGCCCCGTGTATCATCAGGACCGGTTCATTGATCTTATCGGCGTGCATGAAGGGCGACATCGTATAGTACACTTCAGGCGCTTCCCAGTATGTCCTCTCTTCCGCCTGGAAACCGAATGGTGTCAGGGTGCGGTTATAGGCGCCGCTGCGGGCGATGCCGCCGGCAAAGAGATCGGAATGGGCCAGCAGATTGGCGGTCATGAAGGCGCCATAGGAATGGCCGCCAATGGCGATCCTGCTCCGGTCGGCAAGGCCCATGTCCACCAGCTTATCGATCGCAGCGGCGGCATTCATCACCAGTTGATCACGGAAACCGTCATTGGGCTCCTGGTCGCCTTCCCCGACCACCGGCATACCCGGATCATCCAGTACCGCATAGCCCTGGGTCAGAAAATACAAGGGCGATCCCCAGTAAAGCCTGATGAATTCGTAGGGCGAGCCCGTTACCTGGCTGGCGAAATCGGCGCTCTTGAACTCATCGGGATAGGCCCACATGATCACCGGGAGCGGGCCGTCCCCTGGTTTATATTCCTTGGGCAGGTAGAGATCCCCTTTCAGGTCTACACCGTCGGAACGTTTGTAACTGACAACCTGCTTTTCGATCCCTTTCAGTTGGGGGTAGGGGTTCGGGAAATCCGTCAAAGGCAGGATATCCCCCTTGCGAAAATTCCTGAGATAGTAATTCGGAGGCTCCTCTTTTGATTCACGGCGGGTAAGTACCAGCCCTTTTCCAGGGTCGATGATGCTCACAGGATATTCATAATACGGCGCTTCCGATCGCCAGAGCTCCCGGGTGGTCCGCTTTTCAAGGTCAAAGGCCCGGAGGAAGGGACGGTTCCCTTCCGGCGAGGCGCCCCGTCCGGTCAGGTAAAGCAAATTCTCCTTGCGGCCGGTCAGCAGCACTTCCCTGCCATATTCATTAAGGTCCGTCTGGAATTCACCGGGATCACTGTACCGGTCTTCAGAAGACCTTTCAAAAATCACCTGCCTGCTATCTTCCTTTTCAGGCATGAACCGGCTCGTGACCGACTCCCGTGTCGACCACCACCATTCTTCCACGATGGCCAGTTCATCATTTCCCCAGGTGATGCCTCCATACCTGAGCCTGAGGTCGATCCCCCGGTTTTTTTCACCGGTAAAAGGGGCTTCCAAATAGTACAGCTTGTCCCTGAAAGCTACTTCGTTTGCCGGATCGCCTTCATCCTGCGCCTCCACCCAGTAGAGGGTGGCCGGGACATCATTACGCCAGGTAAAAGAACGGGGGCCTGTAGCCACCGCACCGAATCCCTTGGGGATATTTTCGGCAGGGGGGAGGTCGGCAATAATGGCGGCCGGCCGGCCCTGCCGGTCCAGGATCCGGACGCTGCTGGCAAAACGGTAATAGGGCACGATATAGGAATAAGGTCTTTTGATATAGTTCACAAGCACATATTGATTGTCCGGCGAGATGGAGGCCCGGCTGATCACACCGGCTTCGCCAAAGGTCTGCCGGTCACCGGTTTCAGTGTCCAGGATATGGAGCTGCGAAGCTGCATAATATTCGAAAAGGGCTTCGTCATGCGGGTCTTCCAGCAGGTCCTGGTAGGTGCGTACGGGCGCCTTGCCGCCGGTGGTTTGCTGGATCACCGGCCCGCCGGGAGCAGGAGGCACTACCGGGGCTTCTCCCCGGTCACTCAGGACGGATTTATAGAGGATCGTCCGGCTGTCGGAGAACCAGTCGTAGGGGCGGCCGCCAATGGCATCATTGATCACCGGACCGGTGAGTTTCCTGGCTGCACCATTTTCGGCATCGGCCATCCAAAGCTCGATCCCTTCGGCGTTTTCGATCGTGAAGCCGATCTTCCGGCCGTCAGGCGACCAGCTTACGTTCTGTATCCGGGGGTTGAGAGGTAATCCTTTAACCGGCAACTTGCTACTGCCGGTGATGGATTGGATGGTCATACCTGAATAGGAGCCTGCCCTGCTGGAGCCGTTGGTGAGGGGGTTGATCCTCAGGCCGGCCAGCCTAAGTTCGGGCTGGGCCAGTTCTTCGATGGAAGGATAGCCGGGCCGTTCGAGCAAGACCATCCGGTCGCCCGTGGCATTGACCGAAACATAAGGGGTTTGGGGCGCATTGACCATGTCTGCAATGGTGGCAGGCGGCATCTGGTAACGCAACTTTTCCTGTGCCCGGCTGCCGGGGCTCAGGAAGTACAGGATCAGAATAATAGTGAAGTATCTCATATCAATTGAATTATGCATTTAAAGATATTGACAAAAATTTAAACGGATGATAAAAAAAAGGGCCGAAAAATGATTTTCTGAGAAAAATTCTGATAGGATCTGACCCATGTAAAGACATGAGATGGATTTCTACAAGGTCGGACACACACCTTCCTGCTCATAAATGAGATGTTTTTTTGATTAGACTTCCTGCCCGGAAATTTTTAATCCCAAATATCACACCGGCGGATATTGGCCTGATCTTCACGGTTCATAATCTGCGCAGGCTATTTAACCTGATGGATCACAAACACCTGAAGGAGTATCTCAGGATGCTTTGCAGGTGTTTTTTGGCATTTATCAACCCACAGGAAAGGATTTCAGGGAATTTTAGTCCTCCGCTACTGTCAAATTACAAAAACCGGATTTTACGGAAGTTTTTCCCATCCAACAGGATTTGGTCTTATATTTAATGAATAATCAGGCAATCGGGTGGTTTTTAGACGAACTGCCGTTGGCGCCAATTCCCCACATCAAGAAACTCGATTAATTTCTATCGCTAACGTCTTGATAAAGGGACTGAAAATGAGCAAATGAAGACAAAATTGAAAATAAATAATAATCTGATATTCAGCAACATAATTTGACGTTAGTCAGAATTTCATTTGGCCACACGAATTCACAGATGCGGAAAAAATTCTCATTGGGATAAACGAGCAATAGGGATACATATGCTGTATAGAGTTTTGTATGCGCCTGACTAGCAAGCATATAAAGAAATAAGGGCAATGATATTGTTTTACTGTTATTGAAAATTATATTTCAGCTAAGAAAATATTGAATATAATGATTTTAAAGAATCCCTTTTTGCATTTTTCTTGTAAAAAATCTTAAAAAACGCAATTTTTTAATTCCAAAGTCTATTTCTATACTTTAAATTATTTAATTGTGGATTTAAGGGTTTTTAGGAGAAAAATAATTATATATTGTTTCAATATTGCGGCATAAAAAAATAGTTTTTAGAGATGCCCTTAATTTTAACTGGAGGAAATAAGAATGACTATTTTAAAACGAATTTCTG
>CAZYDB010000235.1:0-286 GCA_964645995.1 uncultured Roseivirgaceae bacterium | reverse complement strand
ACAATAACCGTGGGGGTTGCTTTCCTGGTTTCTGGTATTATCAAACTGTTGGTCCGTGGCACAGTGGATGTTGACATCATCGTTGGGGCAGTATTCATTGCTTTCGGCCTTGTAGTGGCAATTTCTAAAAAAAGAGCAGAAGATTAAAATAGAATCTATCTTCTCTAGTAGATCGTTCTTGATATAGTATTACATATAAATATTTCGTCTCTTTGGAAAAACCAAAACCAGACAAAGATGCGAACTACGAAGAAACCAAAATTAGTTGTTAATCCTACGGATTTGG
>CAZYDB010000234.1:0-7547 GCA_964645995.1 uncultured Roseivirgaceae bacterium | reverse complement strand
TTATCGACACAAGAAACAATCGGGAGGTGCCGGACAGTTTGGAGAGGTTTTCCTGCGGATCGATCCCTACTATGAAGGAGCGCCCGATCCTGATGATCTCAACATCAGGGGCAGGGAGGAGATCCCCCTCGAATGGGGAGGCAAACTAGTCTTCCATAATTGTATTGTTGGCGGAGTGATCGATCAGCGTTTTATCCCTTCCATACTGAAAGGTATTATGGAAAAAATGGAAGAAGGCCCCCTTACCGGTTCCTACGTACGTGATGTACGGGTATTTGTTTATGACGGCAAGATGCACCCGGTCGATTCCAATGATATTTCATTTAAGATTGCAGGAGCACAGGCTTTCAAACAGGCATTTGTGAATGCCAATCCTAAAATCCTGGAACCGGTTTATGATGTTGAAGTACGCGTCCCTGAAGAATTGATGGGTGATGTGATGACCGACCTGCAATCGAGACGATCAATGATTATGGGTATGGATGCTGTCAACAGCTTTCAGATCATCAAAGCAAAGACCCCTCTCGCTGAGATGTATAAGTACACGACTACCCTGCGGTCATTAACCCAGGGACGCGCCAGCTTTTCATCAAAATTTGCTGAATATGCGCCGGTACCCCCGGACCTTCAGCAGAAACTCTATGAGGAGCATAAGGCAACAGAACAAGAGGAGTAAACGATTGTTTATCAATAAGATATCAGTTGATAATAACGGGAATAGTAGCTGTTCCCGTTTTTATTTGAAAACTTTTGACCAAAAGATTCAGTATTTCTTGTCAAAACATCCTGGCACTTCTACGATTGCATTACATCAGTGTGTAAATAAAGTTCTATGGGAAGATCCGAATGTTCATTCAAAGGAAGGGTATTAAAAATTTCTGTAAGGAATGTTATTGGACACTGATAACGGCACTACACTGTTGTTGATGGGTAAGATCGGATGTCCGGGTTTTATAAGAATAATAATTCATCCTGAGAATGATTATTAGATAGGTGGCACCTTTGTGATCGAGTGTGTTAATATTTCGGAAAATAATTACTAAATTCAGTCTGCAAGGCTGAATGACGGGTTAATCAATTATTGTAAAATTATTATTCAAGTATTTTTTTAAAGAAGGGGGAATCGAACTTATTTAGGGTATAGCTCCGAGTACATCATGGGGGACTGAAAAATTAAACACATTGAAAATGAATAAAAAAGGAATTGTTTTTATTGTCATGGTACTTCCGTTTTTTCTTATTACCGGACCACCACAAGCCTCTGCTCAGGAAACCCGTTTAAATGGGTTTGAAAGAAAAATTTCCGGGGATGATTATCAGTATCACTCTTCTGTTCCTTTCGCCCGGGCCTGTCTGTTAGCAAGAGCTACCGATGGTCAATCATCGGTAGAATGGGAGACAGCGCCGGTTCCTGCCAGCCACCAGGGAGATCGTGTGAGTTTTGCATGGATTGCTGGCATTGGCTCAAGCCCTGGAGAAGCGCCCTTTGACGTATATATTGATGATGAATTAAAATTCACTTTCTGGACCAACGGGGAGCCCCGGTGGGAGAAAGAATCTGATGACGGTTTTCAACTTTCTTTTACGCACGATATGGTTGACCGTAGTGGTGATCATTTCGGTTTTATGACGCTGACGGTTCCTGGGTCAGCGGCAAAAACAGGGAAATCCCTGCGGATAAAAATAACAGGAAAAGCATTTCAGAAAAGTTCCTGGTATATGACATTTACCTTTCCGATGAAAAACACCATGGACTTTAAGGCTTACCCTGCCCTTATGTTGGAAGAAGGGAAGAAGGAGCAATTGGGCATTGCCAGGGTTTTTTATACCGGAGATCCTGCGAAGGCAAAAATATATGTAGGGGGTAAACTGGTTTCTGAATTGCCTGTTCAGTATGGGTACAACCACCTGAGGGTTGGGCTTCTCCCGGTGAATGCTGAAAAACAAATGAAGTGGAAACTTGTAGCAGGAGATTATAACGAACAGGGCCAGTTGACCTTGAAGCCGGTAAAAACCTGGCGGGTCAATTTTGTACAGCATACGCATACCGATATTGGATACACCCGTTCACAGACGGAGATCCTGGGAGAACATCTTCGCTTCATCGATTATGCCCTTGATTACTGCGATATGACAGATCAGTATCCAGAGGATGCTAAGTTCAGGTGGACCTGTGAAGCCTCCTGGCCCGTGAACGAATATTTGCGGTCACGTCCGGATGAGCAAGTCAGGCGCTTGCGGGATCGTGTTGCTGAAGGAAGGATTGAGATCGCTGGGATGTATTTCAATTTTGACGAATTACCCGATGAACAGACACTGGCCGCATCGCTTCAGCCTCTGAAAAGAATAAAAGATGCAGGCCTGGAAGTTAAAATGGCCATGCAGAATGATGTCAACGGTATAGGGTGGTGTTTGAATGATTATTACAGTGATTTAGGTGTGGAATACCTCAATATGGGGACCCATGGACATAAAGCATTGATCTGTTTTGATAAGCCGACACTCTTCTGGTGGGAGTCGCCTTCCGGTAATAAAATGCTGGCCTACCGTGCCGAGCATTATATGACGGGTAATTTCTTTGAAATTCATAATAAAGATTTTGACACATTTGAGGAGAAATTGCTGTCTTATCTCATAGATCTGGAAAACAAGGGATATGAATATGACCTGACTTCAATCCAGCACTCAGGATATTACACCGATAATTCCCCGCCTTCCACCCGGGCTTCGGATATGATCAGAAAATGGAATGAAAAATATGAATGGCCTAAACTGAAGACCGCCACAGCTACCGGGTTTTTCGTAGAAATGGAAGAGAAATATGGCGATGAATTCCAGACGATAAGGGGTGCCTGGCCTGATTGGTGGACTGATGGATTCGGGGCTTCCGCCCGGGAGGTGGCAACCACCAGGCGTGCGCAGACCGATCTTCTTGCCAGCATGGCAGGTCTCACCATGGCTTCTATTATGGGTTCTGAGCTTCCGGAAAATATTGATGACCGCATCTATTGGACCAATGATGCCCTCTTATTTTATACGGAACATACCGTAGGTTATCATGCGAGCGTCAGGGAACCATTCCATAAATATACTATGGAACAACGAGCGCTTAAAGAGTCATATGCCTGGGAAGCAGGACGCCGCGCTAAAATGATAGGTGAAGAGGCTTTGGGTCTCCTTCAATCGCATATCAATCGCGAAGCTATGCCATCAATCGTTGTTTTCAATAGTCTGAGCTGGGTACGGAGCGGGCTGGTGAAAGTATATATGGATCATCAGCTGGTTCCTGATGATAAGGAATTTCGCATTGTTGACGAAAATGGCGAGGAGGCCCTTGCCCAGGCTGTCGAAACACACGGCGACGGCACTTACTGGGCGCTCTGGGTTGATGAGGTTCCGCCTTTTGGCTATAAGAAATACAGGATTGAAATACAGGATAAAATACGACAGCCCCTTAATAGAACCGGAAAAGTGGAAATATTGGAAAACCAATGGTATACGATTGAAATTGATCATCAACGGGGAGCGATTACCAGTATTTTTGACCATGATTTGAAAAAAGAGCTGGTAGATCAGGAATCGGAATGGAAAATGGGTGAGTTTATTTATGAAACTATGGGAAGAAGAGGTCAATTGGATGACTTCTATCTGGAAGATTATGACCGGGTTCCGCTTGAAAAAGTATGGTATGAGCGTTATGAAGAAGGAGATATTTGGAATTCCATCTACTTTAAGGGTAATACATCGGCGGCAATACGTGAAGGGAGTTATGAATTTGAAATAAGGTTATTTAAACCCGCCAAACGCATTGACCTGGCTTATTCCATCCTAAAAAAATCCGTTATCGACCCGGAAGGGATCTATATCGCCTTTCCTTTTATTCTGGACAATGGTGTTTTGTCTTTTGATGTGCAGGGAGGTGAGATCAGGGCCGGGATTGACCAGATACCTGGATCCAGTAATGACTGGAATACCGTTCAGAATTATGCCAGGCTGTCAGATGGCCAGCAGCAGATTATGCTTAGCTCGCAGGAGATACCCCTGATGCAATTTGGAGCCATTAACCTTGGCAGATTTGAGGCGGGGGCCACACCGGCGACCGGCCACATTTTTGGGTGGCCCATGAATAATTATTGGGTGACTAATTTTAACGCTGAACAGCGGGGAGGCATTGACTGGGTGTACAGCATGGGCAGCACGTCCAGGGCCTCCCAGGACGAAGCTACCCGGTTTGGCTGGAATAACAGGGTGCCCTTTCTCTCCCGTGTTTTTCCCGGTGGAGGGAAGGGTGATAAGCATTGGAGCCTGTCAGTAATAGAGGGTTGGCCTGATAATATCCTGTTGGTAAGTGCAAGGCCGTCGGAAGTGGGTAATTCCTGTACCCTGCATATCCGGGAAACCTCAGGGAGAAATGCAGATATGAGTTCACTGAAGTTAATGAACGGTCAGCAAATGAGTATTAATGAGGTGAATGTTCTGGGAGAAGTGACCGCACAGGGCTCACCAGCATTACAGCCTTATGAAACAAAATTTATCAGATTGAGCTGGTAATCGGTATAGCAGACCGTTAGGCCCTTGAAACTTTGAATCTTGTCCGTTTTAAGCATAGGATCGTGGCTTCAATTTCCCCGGCTTCCGGGGTATTATACATTCAACAGGGGGCGCTTCCGGGAAACCGTTGACCATGACATATATTAACCTGAGTTCGATATAAAATTACATTGTAATAATACATCATTTTTTTATTGCCCTCGCCGGGTAGGCCCCTGCCACGTCGGGGCAAAAAACGCTTGACAAAAATAAAATTCGCAAAGCCCCGGAATCACCAGCCGCACAAGGCTATCCTGGCCTCCCACCGTATCACGCCCACCATTAAACTTCTGTGCAACATATCCATAAAACGGTATACCTTGCTAATATCAATGGATATGCCCTTGTATCGTTCCAGATAGTCCACCGCCTTAAGCTTATTACCAGGCGCGATTAAGCGTGTGATCACCAAATGCCGGAACAGTTCTTCTCTTATTTCACCAAAACCAATATCATCAAAGATCTTCCCAAACACTCGTTCAGGTCCATCGACCTGAACTTGGCTGGTCTTCACCCTCTTTAAGTTATTGACAAATTCCTTGGTATTGTCACTCCGGAAATCAATACTGGCCTGCCCAATCAGCGCCGGTATAATGATATAGGCTTTTTTCCGCTGATAGGCAATCTATTCCGGATCAGAAGAGGATCCGACAGTCTTAGCTACACGGCACCTTCCGCTACTTTTATCAATGATCTGTACACTTACAGTTCCACTCTTGTTCTTTTTTTCTCTGACAAACACCCCTGCGAGATAATGGGACACCCAAAATCATCAAAATATAAGATCTAAAATATTGATTGTCTTTACTTTATAAATTCACCCGTAAAGGAGTGACGAAAACAGGAAAATACCGGATATAGTATTGACATTCAACAAAAATTACAGCAATTCCTCTGCTTTCACACAGGATATTATAGAAAGGGATTATTTCGGGTGACAGGCGGAAGATCCGGTATGGCGGTGGAAAGCCTGGAATTCACGAATTTGGCAGACCTGTTGGCGCACCTCCCTGCCAGGCAGGCCGGGGTTTTCACATCGGATCTATCCAAAAGTTTGCATAGGCTTGTGGGTTGGAAGACTTTTGGAGAGATAATAGCCTGAAACCGGGAAGGTAACGGCATGGAGGCTTTAATAAAAACATTCGGGTAAAAGATCCCGGTAAAGATCCCGGAATACCGCCTGCTGCGGCACAGGCAGGTTCGTGGCTCCATAAATTCTCTTATAAATAAATGCACAAGATTTTGGGGAGGTTAATTAAATGAGTATCCAATGCCCAGACTGAGGAAAGGCATGGCATGTATTTCAGGTTGTTTAAAATCCGGGCGGTCACCTACTGCTAGCATTGAAAATTGGGCTAATGCATTCCAGAAAACTCTTTTAGTCATGGGTTGATGACGGATCCCGATCCGTATGCTTGGGATTAAAATGATTTCATCGGTGCTCCCAATAATTTGGTCGTATTGGTTCAATGAATAGTAACTGTCAAATATTACGGAACCGGAAATACCTGCTTCCAGATAATTTTTTTTCAGTCTTTTCAATAAAGATAAACCAATTGGGAGGCCATGCATTGTCCTGGAATTTTCATTAAAGAGGTTGAGATACATATAGCCCATCCGGACAGAAAGGTTGATTTCCTGATTATTGAATAATAAGCGGCCGTAATTGATCGAATAGAAATAGGAAGCTCCCCCCAATTCAAGATAGACAGTATTCCTTTTCACATCCTGGGCATAATTATAATTTGCAAAAATTAGACAACAGATTATGACAATGAATATTCTCATGATTTAATCAACGACTCGTCAATGTTGAATATTGCAAAGAACATAAGTAAAGATTGACCTTCACGAAAAATAACCTCATCAATGCTAATTAAATTCCATTCTCCCAAGTTGAAGCTATTCAATGGTCTTGCTTCAAGATCTGAAGTCATACCAATGCAGATGTAATTCCTGGTTTTACTGGAAATGGCATAAACTACATGCATAGCTGTTTGAGTAATAAATATACCAATGATTAATGAAGTTGATTATAAATCACTAATTCAAAAATAATAAGTACCGAGGCAGAACGATGAACTCGTTCACTTCATGGTACCCGGAGCGGGACTTGAACCCGCACGGCCGGTGAAGGCCACAGGATTTTAAGTCCTGCGTGTCTACCAATTCCACCATCCGGGCGTTATGTATGTATTGATAAAGTGATGTAGTGATGGGGTGATGTAATCCCACAAATACATTTATTAAACTTTATCTAACTTATTTTTCAAATATCTTAAAGAACTTTTCCTTTATCTCATTTAAACAGGATTTTAAGTTCTGCGTGCCTGCCCTTGCCTCCTTAATATAATAAATAAACCCTACAGGCGGGGTCTACCAATTCCACCATCCGGGCCGGAATATGTAGTGATTTTGTGATGTGGTGATTTTGTGATGTTTCAGAAAAAGATTATTCTATGATTTCTGAATTTTATAACTTTTCTTTTATTTTCTTTCGCGTTGTCGAAAAAATCTTAACGAATTCAGTAGCTGTTTCCTGCAATTTCAGGTTCACAGGAGTCCTCGTTATTTCTGATTCGTACAGCACTTCCAGCCAGAATAAAGCTTCATCAGCTTCCTCCAGAACGATACACAACTTCGAATAAAATTCGGCTTTTGACCTGCTTCTCCCGGCAGCCCTGTAATTGGCAGCCATGGAAGATGCAGCTTTCAATAATTGCCCCGTAATTATCCTTTCCTCATATGAAACGGATAAACCCTTAATGAACTTTATAATTTCAATTGTGAAATACTTAGTCCTATCCCTAAGAACTTGTTGATCAATCATAATAAAGAACGTTAGCCGGTTAAACATTTATTTATTATCCCACATCACCAAATCACCACATCACCAAATAATAAGAGCGAAAGACGGGATTCGAACCCGCGACCCCGACCTTGGCAAGGTCGTGCTC
>CAZYDB010000233.1:0-7619 GCA_964645995.1 uncultured Roseivirgaceae bacterium | reverse complement strand
AGATAAAAAGTCAAGAAACCGCCAGCCACTAACAGGCGGTCATAAAACATTTGGGGTGAAGTGGTTATTCGAGCTTACTGCTACGCATCATTTTTTAATGTCGGTGGATAGGGACGCTGCTCGCTCATCCAAACGTTTCATACCCCCGGACCGGTAGCAGTATCTGATTTGAAAAAACTGAAAGCTGAAATTTTCAGGATCAGAGATCAACTTTGAATAATTACGAAATCATCATAATTTGGAGTGAATAGAACGAAACAGCAAAAAACTTATACCGCCCTGTTCCTCAGCCCAAGGGAAGACTTGAGTATGCTTAGTAGCTCGTAGCTCGTAGCTCGTAGCTCGTAGCTTTTAGCTCTAACTCTCTCCGGCTTCGCCTACGACTTCCAGCTTCCAGCTTCAAGCTTCCAGCTTCCAGCTTATAACTCCTTGCAAATGAGTATCAATTATATTAATTTTTCATTCTCTAATCGTTTTCCTTTTACTTATGAGGCTTAACCGGGATGAAATATCGATCATAAGAAAATTAGCAAAAATGCATTTTGGGAATAATGCAAAAGTGATGCTGTTTGGCTCAAGAGCTGACGATAAAAAACGTGGAGGTGATATCGATCTTTTAGTAATACCTTTCAGAAAAATTCTTTCAGAAGAAATATTTGAAAAAAAGATAGCCATGTTGATTGATCTCGAGGTTAAACTGGGGATGCAGAATATTGATCTATTGGTTGAACATGAAGAAGATACCCGGGAAATAATAAAAACAGCTAAAAAAGGAATCAGAATAGTATGATAGGCCCTGAAGATAAAGATAAGCTTGATAAGACATTGCAGTCCATTGATATAAACTTTTTGCGCCTTGAATATGCTTATTCTCATGTATCCGGAATTTTACCATTAACAGTGGGTAAATATGAAACAATAAATGAATCCGCGATAAGCTTCATCGATCAATATATTTTCAGATTTGCAAAAACCCAGGATTTAATAGGGGAAAAGCTGTTTAAAATTACATTGGAGTTGGTTCAGGAAGATACTTATAATAAACCTTTTCTCGATATATTGAATGATCTTGAAAAATTTGAAATAATTTCCAGGAAAGAAGACTGGATACGACTGCGAAAAATGAGAAATGAAGTATCCCATGAATATCCGATACTTGATGAAGAATCCATTCAGGCTTTAAACGCATTATTTAATTCTTATCAGGAACTCCACAAGATTTATTTGAATTGCAGGAATTTTTTGGAGAAGAGGAAGATTCTATAGTTCTACACAGCTTTTTCAGATGAAATGAAAGATCCCATCACTGACATCGCCCAGCTTGACCTGAATAAGACATATTCTTATGCCGACTACCTTTCCTGGCACATTATGGAACGTGTCGAATTAATACGGGGCCGGATCCGGAAAATGTCGGCTGCTCCATCCACCCTGCACATAAATCGCGAATCGCGAATCGCGATTTGCAATTCGCGAATCAATAATGTCCGATACAGTTATCAAAGTCGAAAACCCATTGATTTTCTATTTAATAACCCAAACAATACCAGCTATGAACAGAAAAGAATTGGACGAAAACAATCAGTTGATCAGTATTTTATAATTAATAACCGCGGAGGACGCTGAAGGACGCAGAGAAGAATGAAGCTCCTGAACAATAAACATTAAATAACAAAGCCCTGCCGCACACCAAAAATGAAGACACATTCTACATATCTTTGTGAAGAGTTCAAAACGGAGACGCTGAGTGCCGGCCCGAAAAAACAGCGGGTCAGGCGTAGCCCTGAAGTTATATAAATATACTTCAGGGGTGTTGGCTGTGCGATAATTATTTTGGGCTAACCTTTTTTGGTTACCTTTTGTGGCAATGTGGGAGCGTAGCGGAGATCCCGCTGGAAGCGGGGACAAAAAGTAACAAGCAAAAAGAAAGAAACAGTAATAAAAGTTGAGAATTTAAGTAAGCTAAGCAGACTTGGTGCTATATAAAAAAACTTCAATAATTAATAAACCGTTTTACTAATATCATAAAAAAACTTTGATAATAGAAATAAATTCTCGGATTGGATTTTTATTCATAAGAAAATGAAAAAATAAAATGGAAAAAATAATCAATATTCATATCGAAAAACAACCTGAAGGAGTTTATCTGGCTACTTCTGATGATATTCAAGGTCTGATTGCGCAGGGAAGAACCGTTTCTGAAACTATAGAAATTGCCAGAGATGTGGCCAGAAAATTAATTGAAGAACAGAACTATTTAAATTCAGGTATAAAAAATATCTCCGATCGGTTTGATTATCCACTTGTCGTCAATGCCTGAGGGGGAAATTGGCTGGATTTTCATACAGAAAGATTATTAAAAAGCTTAAAAATCAAGGTTTTGTATTTAAGCGTCAGGCAGCAGGAAGTCATGAGATTTGGTATAATCCTGAAACCAATCGATTTACAACCATTCCTAACCATCCAGGGGATATGCCTGAAGGTACATTACGAGCCATTCTCAAACAGGCTGATATCAATCCGGATGATTTCCTGAGAAGTTAAAATGAAAATTGTTAAGGATTACAAAGAAGATTATCTAATTAAAAAAAATTCCATTGCCAGTGCTAATTACCTTGGCAATTATACTATACAATTAAAGTATAATGATAAAACTGAACGGATAATAAATTTCAAGAATTTTCTGAAAAACTCAAATCACCCTGAAATCAGGAAATATCTTGATGTAAACACGTTTAAACAATTTAAGATCATCGATGGGAATTTAAATTGGAATGATCATGATATGATCTTTCCCATTGGTGATTTATATGAAGGGAAAATATAAATGAAGCACTTAGCCTTTAGCTCTTAGCTCTTAGCTCTTAGCTCTTAGCCCTAACTCCTAACAGCTAACCCCTAACAGCTAACGGCTAACCCCTAACTCCTAACTCCTAACAGCTACAATGTCCGATACAGTTATAAAAGTCGAAAACCTCAGTAAATTACACCGCCCCGGAAAACTTTGGTTTAAAAATGATCGAAATACTATAATGATTTTGGAGGATATTGGACTTCGAAATATTATTATATCTTCGGTAACCGTGATGGAAATATTACAGGGAGCAATCAATAAAAATAATTTCTTAATGTAGGTTAAAATATCATGATACGTCCGGTTGAAGTAAAACCATTAGATGATTATAAAATCCACCTTAAATACGAGGATGGTACGCAGGGAGAGTTGGATTTAAGTCATTTGAAGGGGAAAGGAGTCTTTAAATTCTGGGATGATTATAAAAATTTCAAAAAGGTATATATCGATCCTGTGACCCATTCAATAGCATGGTCAGATGAAGTGGATATTTGTCCGGATAACGCTTATATAAAAATCAAGGATGTAACTCCGGAAGAATATTTTAAACAAGGAACGAATGCCTTTAATTAGCAGGTTCTTTGGGATATCGATCTATATGTATTACGATGATCATAATCCGCCACATTTTCATGCGATTTGAAGTATTGATTGATATTAATGATTTAAAAATTATAGCAGGTAATATACCTTCAAGAGCACTTGGATTGGTAATAGAGTGGGCGAACCAGCACAAGGAAGAATTACAGAATAACTGGAACAGGGCTTCACAATTGGAGACAATTAAAAAAATTGATCCATTGGCCTGATTTTTAATTTATGCTTCATTTTCACAAAAACAACGACGGCAAATTGTCTTGAACTATGAATCAAATGATTTTGCCGAAAGTAAGTCATAAAATATATACACATCCCGATAAGGAAGGTATTGTTGTCGTACCGGATTACGGTCAGAACATAACCGCTAACCGCTTCGACCTTTCACCTTTCACCTTTCACCTTTCACCTTTGACCTTCGACCTTTCACCTTTGACCTTTGACCTTCGACCTTTCACCTTTGACCTTCGACCTTCCAGCTTCGAGCTTCGAGCTGATAAGTTTATTATACAACGGGTACTGGAATATGGGTTGCTTAATGACTGGAACCTGATAAAAAATTTTTATGGCTTGCCTCATATAAAAAAATTGCTTTGGAATTGAAAACTTTAGACGAGGTAACACTTTCTTTTTTATGTACTCTATTTGAATTGGAGAAAACAGATTTCAGATGCTACAAACACAGGCAGTCGATCCCCCACTTCTGGAATTATTGACTAAGCTTATGGGCGTTTCCGGTTTCAAAAATTTTGTTTTGGTTGGTGGAACGGCTTTGGCCCTCCAGGAAGGACACAGAAGATCCATAGATGTTGATTTGTTTGGCAGGCTCCCCGACGGCAAGGCACGAAGGCGAAGAAAAAAAACCAATGCGCAATTCCTTTGATCCTTGACCCACTATTTTCGTACATTTATAGTACATGCCAGGTCATATTAATCTATTGCAAAAAATGAAAACCACAAAAGATCTATAATTGAATTATTAAGGACATGAAAACCCTGACTATAAATATCCCTGAGCTATCTGATTTCAATGAATATGAAGTTAAAATGATTTTGGCAGGTGAATATTATTCCCGAGGCAAGATCAGTTTAGGTCAGGCCGCAAAGCTTGTGGGAATTTCAAAACGGTCATTCATTGAAACAATGGGGAACTACGGATATTCTATTTTCGGGCAGGATGCTGATGAAATATTATCGGATATAAAAGATGCCTGAAGATTTAGTTATTATCTCTGATACCAGTTGCCTGATCATATTGGAATCCATTAATGAAATCGATTTATTGAAGAATTTATTTGGGAGGATAACAGTTACCCGGAAAGTCGCTGATGAATTTGGTAAACCTTTACCCAAGTGGGTTGATATTGTTAAACCCGCAGAAAGTATGACTAAGGCTTTGGGTGAAATGATAGATGATGGAGAAGCAAGTTCAATAGCATTAGCTCTGCATCCTGATAATCAAGATAAAAGCCTTATCATTTTGGATGATTTGAGAGCGAGAAAACTGGCTAAAAAACTTGATCTCAAAGTAATAGGGACAATCGGGGTAATAGCTAAAGCTGAAAAGAAAGGTATCATTGAAAGAAGAATGAATATAATTGAAAAGATACAAAATACTAATTTTAGGTTATCTGATAAGATAATTAACCAGATCCGAAACGAACTAAAAAAATAAATTTAAACAATTAAAAGAGGGCGATTAAAAGAAAATTATATCCCAGGAACAAAATTCCAGCTTCGACCCACGCCTGCTGCGTGGTCTTCGAGCTTCGACCTTCGACCTTCGACCTTCGAGCTTTCACCTTCGACCTTTGACCTTTGACCTTTCACCTTCCACCTTTGACCTTTGACCTTTGACCTTTGACCTTTCACCTTCCACCTTTGACCTTCGACCTTCGACCTTTGACCTTCCACCTTTGACCTTTGACCTTTCACCTTTCACCTATAATGTCAGATACAGTAATAAAGGTAGAGAACCTTTCTAAGCTCTACCGCCTCGGCGAAGTTGGCACCCCCTTACGCTTCGCTTCAGAGAGGCAGGCCGGCACATTATCCCGAAGTGACCTGCCCGGAAAACATTTATATGAATGGCATAACGCTCAGAATAGGGTTAGTGGATTCAAACGATCAAAATTGTAATTAAAACCAAGTCTATTGATCCTCGTATATCTTGATAATTGTGCCTTTAACAGGCCGTTTGATTCTCAACAACAGCTCTCGGTTTCATTGGAAACTCAGGCGAAATTATTTATTCAGGAAAAAATTGTGCACCGGGAACTGTCAATAATATGGTCATATATGCTTGATTATGAGAATGCAATGAATCCGTTTCCTGAAAGAAAAAATGCAATATCTTTATGGAAGAAATATGCGGCTAAAGATATTTCCGAGACCGA
Source organism: uncultured Roseivirgaceae bacterium (assembly GCA_964645995.1). GTDB lineage: Bacteria > Bacteroidota > Bacteroidia > Cytophagales > Cyclobacteriaceae > JAGTVG01. The sequence continues at coordinate 1,772 of CAZYDB010000233.1, read as the reverse complement.
AGAATTGATTCAGGTGGCCAGGGATTTATCATCGAAAGGATTGAAAAGCAGAGATGCAATTCATATAGCTTGTGCAATAACTGGTGAAGGCGATTATTTTATCTCAACCGATAAAGGTATTTTAAACAAGCAAACTATGGTATCATCGATAAAGATTTTGAATCCGATCGATATGTTAAAAATAATTGAACCAATGTAATGGGAACAGACAATGAAATTAAAATTAAAGGCTTCATGGCGCTTATTGAAAAATTAGGGGAGGTGGAAGCTGAAAAATTCATAAGCCTTATGAAAAAGGAACCTTTTGATTATACGGAATGGCGAAAAGATCTATTTCAGGACATGGATGTTAGACAATTGTCCGAGGCAGCAATGAAATATAGGGTTAAATATGCCGGAAAAAAGCAACCTAAACCGTAGGCTACAATCTGAATCGCAAATCCCGATATTCGATTTTCGATTTAATAACCCAAACAATACCAGCTATGAGCAGAAAAGAACTCGAGGAAAGACTCATCGATTTTTCAGTGTTAATTATTGAAATCGCTTCCAAAAAAATAGTGTAAACATCGTATTGGATAAATCGTTAAATTTATTATATGCAAACTAGAGTAAATATTGGTTTTAAACAATTAGTCGAACTGGCAAGACAACTTCCTCCCGCCCAATGGAAAAGGCTCAAAGAGGAAGTGGAGAAACAAGGCCGGCATCCTGATATGGGTTCGGACCTTGAATCATTTCTTTTAAGTGCCCCGGTGTTTACAAAGGAACAGCTAGATGAAATTGCCAGGACCAGAAACAGTATTGCAAGGTGGCGGGAAAATTGATTTTAGTAGATACCTCAATTCTTATTGATTTCTTTCGGAAAACAGATAAATCCAAAACTGTTTTGCTGGCACTGGTCAGAGAGGGTTATAAAATTAATATTTCTGCAATTACTGAATACGAAATTTACTCAGGAGCAAAGAATGGGCAATTGGATTTTTGGGAAACTCTTTTACAGAAAATGGAAGTACTGCCATTTGACAAAACTGTAGCAAAAATCGCTGTTGATATTAATAACCATCTCAAGGAAAAACGACAACAGATTGCTATACCTGACCTTTTCATTGCAGCAACCGCTATCGCACATAATATGCACTTTGCCACACTGAATAGGAAACATTTTGATCGTATCGATAGCCTTAATATTGTTGCCGGATAATTTGTATTCGCGTCTGCCCTCACCATGAACTATATTCATATAACTTCATGGCGGGTATTCAAGATATTAGATTTTCGATTTAATAACCCAAACAATACCAGCTATGAAAACAGAAACACATTTTGATTTTAAGGAATTAAATGTCTGGCAAAAAGCCATGGAATTCGCCGATCAGGTGATACATCTCACAGAAAACTTAAATACTAATCGTAACCATTACCGGTTAATCGAGCAGTTGGAATCAAGCTCAACCTCAGTTGCCCAGAATATCGCTGAAGGTAAAGGAAGGTTTTCAAAAAAAGAGTATATACATTTTTTATATATTGCAAGAGGTTCAATTTATGAAACGGTAACGCTTTTAAACCTTTTTGCTAAAAGAAAATGGATAAACGAAGAAAAACTAACAGAAATGGCAAAAGACGCACTTGAAATCACAAGTATGATCAAAGGATTAATAAATTATCTCAGAAAAAGTATGTCCTAACTTCCACCCACGCCTACTGCGTGGTCTTTGGCTTCGCCTCCGACTTTGACCTTTCACCTTCCACCTTTGACCTTTGACCTTTGA
>CAZYDB010000232.1:0-7652 GCA_964645995.1 uncultured Roseivirgaceae bacterium | reverse complement strand
AGGCTTTTGCATATCTGATGGCTCCGTCTACCAGGGGAGCAATGCCGGTATAATCGTGCCCTGCGTGATTCATTCCAATTTTACCATAAGCGCTGAGGCCCTGATAGGAGAAAGGGTCTTTGCTGTTGATCAGCACGATACCATTAAAAGCATTGGGGCCATAGAGCGCTGATGAGGCGCCGGGAAGAAGCTCAACGGATTCCACATCGAGCATAGATGGACCATTGAGGTTACCGATAGGGAAATTCAATGCCGGCGCCTGCGTATCCATACCATCGATCAGTTGAACAAATCTGACATTTCCGGTAGAGCCAAAACCCCGGGCATTGAGGACCTGGAAGTTAATGCTGCTATGGGCTATGTCGATGCCTTTCAGGTTTGACAAAGCTTTATAATAGGTGTCAGCGGCGGTTTCCCTGATCGACAGCATATCCATTTTTTCAATAGTGACCGGTGACTGGAGAATGCCTTCTTCATACCGGGAGGCGGATACGACGACTTCCTGTCCAAGGATTACAGCTTCTATCATTGACACATTAAGACCGGCAACCGTCCGGTCATTGCCAAGCATATCTTCCGTGATCACATGAGTTACCGTTTCATGACCGACAAAGGAGAATTGAAGCGTTTGGGGAGGCGGTTTATTGATTACCAGCCGGTATTCACCGTTACTATCGGTAATGGTACCGATAACAAGCCCTTTCACGATAACATTTACCCCCACCAGCGGTTCGTTTAATTCATTATCCACTACTTTGCCGTAAACCGTGAAACCTGACTGGGCATGCAGGTTAAAAGGGAGGGTGAGTAACAGCACAAACAGAAAAGATATGAGAAAATACCGTTCTTCAGTCATTGTATTCAATTAAACACAAATAAACCTTGCCATAAAGGGCAATTTATCAAGAATATTTAAAGGAAAAAATAAAGCAGATAGTATTTTTTATACTTTTTGAATCCGGGAAAACATCAAAACAGGAATAATTTTTATATGTCATTAGCCGGTTTAGGCCGATGCATAGAAGGAAGAGCATAGGTTAAATGTAAAAAGGTCAGCCTTTCTGATATTTTTTATTTTTTATATAATCCACAAATTTGTTGCAGAGTTGATCAAGCTCCCCGGACATATAGGTGTCTCCTGTTGCATTCAGCAGGGATTGTGATAAGCCGCCAAGCGTATCTATGAAGAACTTGTCCATCTCATCCTGCCGCATATGTTTGGTCCAGAGGTCGATTTTCAGGGTATTTTGTTGTTCATCATCCCATACCGCACAGGCCAAAGCCTTGGTTGTAGTAGAGACATTGCCTGCATCTGAAGCTTGCCATGTAATAGTTTCCGGAACGTTATTATCATCAAGTAGAATGTTAAATGTAATGTTAGCCTTCTTCATAGAAAAAAATATTAAGATGGAAAAATACCTCAATTTAAGATGGGCAATACAATATTTACGGTAAACTGTTTATAAAATCCTGGTAGCTTGGAGGAGCCAGTTCCGTGGTGCTGCATTGTTCATCTCCTGCTTTCTGATCGATTGATTCAATTCGGTCGCAGGGATCAGGGTGGGTACTTAACCAAACGAAGTTAGCATTGCATTGTCCTTCATCCTGTATTTTCCTGAAAAAGCCGGCAGCGCCATTGCATGCATAATTTGTTTCCGCCAGGTAAATGACAGAGTTATCGTCGGCTTCGCTTTCAAAATTCCTGCTGTAGGTAAGCCCTGCCAGGGTTCCTGCCACCTGTCCTGCAATTTGTTCCAGTGATCCGGGATTTTCTCCGAGGATCAAGCCAAGCAGAAAACTGATCCCATACTGAGTCTGCAGATTACGACTGCCATGGCGAAGGTCGGCATGCGCAATTTCATGACCGATTACACCGGCCAGGTGATCTTCAGACTCAAGGTATTTAATAAGACCTGTATAGACATAGATGAAACCGCCCGGGGTGGCGAAGGCATTAAGTATCTCATCATCGTGGATGATTTTGACATCCCAGGCAAACTCATCCCTGTAGACCACCTTGCCTGAGTTCAAAATATCATTTACGATATCATTAAGATAGGTATAGGCTTCCGGATATTCGGTCATGCTGAGGACCGGATAGGTAGCCGGGTGAGATTCTATTTCTGCAGATACCTGTTGCCCCAGTTTCACATCATCCTGTATGGAAAAAAGGACGATATTCTTGTTCTTGTCACATGAATTAAAGATGAGAAGAAAAGAAAAGGTGAAAAAGACTGAAATAAATTTTCTCATTTTATAGTATTTATGATCCGGCCAATTTACTAATTTATTTTAATAGTTTGAGTGTGGTTTGACGATCCCTGCCCAGCTGATCGCTCAGGGCCTCTATATTTTTAAAGCTTTTCTCTTCTCTTATCCGTTCAGCAAAAAGAACTGTAACCTTTTTATCATAGATCGTTTTATTGAAATCCAGTATGTGTACTTCAATCCTTTTGTTTTTTCCACGGACGGTCGGGCGATAGCCAATGTTTACCATACCTTTATATCTTTTCCCATCCAGTAAAACATAGGCGGCATAAACGCCATCTGCAGGGATAAGTTTATACATCTCCTCAATATGAATATTAGCTGTGGGGAAGCCAATCTTTCGGCCCATATGGTCACCATGGACAATAATACCGGTCAGTGAAAAGGGCCTTCCCAGGTAAATCGCTGCTACATCCACTGCGCCTTTATTCAGCGCCTGTCGTATTTTAGTAGAGCTGATGCTTACGTGATCGATCTCATGTTTGGGTATTTCTTCAACTTCGAAGCCATAGAGCGATGCATTTTCCTTAAGGCTCTCAAAACTTCCTTCCCGGTTTTTTCCGAAACGGTGGTTATAACCTATGATGAGTTTGCGGGTGCCAATAGCCCCTATCAGTATATTTCTGATAAATTCACCGGAGGAAGTCCGGGCGAATTCCCGGGTAAAAGGGATCATGATCAGGTGGTCGACCCCGGTTTTACGCAAAATTTCCTGTTTTTCGTCCATGGTATTGATCAGCTTCAGAAAACCGGGATCATTATTAAGCACCATTCTGGGGTGCGGCCAGAAAGTGATCAGGACGCTTTCGCCTCTTTCTTTCCTGGCTACCTCCACAAGTTTTTTCAGGATTTTCTGATGTCCTTTATGTACGCCATCAAAGGTTCCGCTGGTAACCACTGCGTAATCGAGTTTATCAAAGTTATGTATTCCCTGGTAAATCTTCATATCGAGCGCTTCATCACAAAGTCATCAACCGACAAGGCCTCCTCTACCTGGTAATTGCCAATAGCTGTTCGCCTGAGGCTGTCAAGATAAGCGCCGCATCCCAGTGCTTTGCCGATATCCCTGACAAGGCTTCTTACGTAAAAACCTTTTGAGCAGACCAGGTGAAATGAAACAAGGGGCAAATCTATCTTAGTGATTTTAAAATCATATACGGTTACTTTACGGGGGGGCAGATCTACTTTTTGTCCTTGTCTTGCCAATTCATACATCCTTTTACCTCCCTTTCTTATAGCCGAAAAGGAGGGAGGGACCTGATCTATGTCCCCATGAAAGGAAGAGGCAATAGTATGGATTTTTTCAGAGGAGATACTATCGATGGATCGACTTTCACTGATCTCCGTCTCTTTATCATGTGAGGGTCTGACTGCGCCAAGATAGAAGGTTCCTTCATATTCTTTCTGCAAGGCCTGTATCTTATCGATCTGTTTGGTCATTTTTCCGGTACAGATGATCAGTAAGCCTGTTGCCAGCGGGTCGAGTGTGCCGGCATGCCCCACCTTTTTTATTCTGATGGCATTGCGGATCTTTTTTACAACATCGAAAGATGTCCACCGGTAATCTTTATCGATAAGTATTGTTTCTCCTTCAAGGTATTTTTCTTTAGGATCCAGCATAAAGGTACGAGATAATAACGGTTCCTGTTCCAACGATCAGGCAATAGATGGCAAAATAGATTAATTTCCCCTTTTTTACAATGGCGATCATCCATCGGCATGCGATAATGCCGGTGATGAAGGCAGCAATAAAACCAGAGACCAGCGCCAAAACAGATATCCCTTCGGCAAGCGCGGGAAACCGTATTATTTCAATGATGTCAAGCAACATGGCTCCCAGTATCGGGATCAGCACCATAAGGAATGAAAACCGGGTGGCTTTTTCTTTTTCAACATTAAGCAGGAGGGCGGTGGAGATAGTTGCACCCGACCTGGATATCCCCGGGATAACGGCAAAAGCCTGGGCAATACCGATGATAAAAGCCTTGGGGAAGGTAACTTTGGTATGGGTAGGCCCTTTAAAGTAGGCAAAAGCGAGAAAAAGACTGGTAACAACAAGCATGGTGCCCACAAGTCCTGTCCTGCCGCCAAAGAAGTATTCCACTTCTTCTTTGAAAAATAATCCCAGAATAAGAACCGGGAGAGCAGAAAGCAGGATCTTTAATGTAAAATCCGAAGATTCTGTTTTTCTGAAGGTCATCAGATCCCTTAATATCGAGGCTATGTCATTACGGTAAACCACAATAGTGCTGAGCGAGGTTGCTCCGTGAATGATGGTCAGAAAAAGAAGATTATCCTCCGAACGGATATTAAACAGGGCAGAACCTATCTCTACATGCCCGCTGCTGCTGACTGGCAGGAACTCGGTTAATCCCTGGATTATGCCGAGTATGATCGCCTGAAATATACTCATTTATTCTTTTGACTTATCTTTCAGGAGAATTGCAAAAAATTCAATAATAAATCCGGCCATTACGATTATAGGGCCAAGGGTTATGCCGAGAAAGCCAAATCCATAGTCTGATTTATCTAAAGTCATAATATAAAAACCCAATGCCAGTGTCAGGATCCCGGCGATCATAAGGATATAGTTTTTCTTGCCGAATGCCAGTTTTGTTTTTTTTGCCATAATTTTAGTAAAGTTCATCCAGAGACATTTTTAAATATTTTTTTATTGACCGGTAGGTGCTGAAAAAACCGAGCAGTACCCCAAGCACAATAATCGTAGCAAATAAAACAAGAATTTCAAAATAATCCTGTAATTCTGCCAGCCCTTCTACTTTATTATTAGCATAATTTAACAAAAGATATAAAAAAATAACAGCCAGTATTCCGCTAAGAAAACCATGCCAGATTGAGCGGCGGAGGAAGGGCCATTGAATAAAGGATGGCCTGGCGCCAACCAGTTGCATGCTGCGGATCAGAAAACGCTGGGAGAACAAAGCCAGTTTTATAGTATTATTGATCAGGATTACTACGATTATGAGTAGGATGAAGGCAAAGCCCAGTAGAATAAGGCTTATTTTTGCGGTATTCTCATTGATTGAACTTACAAGTGATTCGATATAAGTGACTTCAAAAACCCCTTGAAAACGTTCGATCTGGTTTTTGATCTCAGCAAGAGCCGCAGTGTCCTGAAATTGTTGGTTAATTTTAATCACAAATGCGTCACGTAAGGGATTTTCACCTAAAAACTCGGTAAATTCTTCTCCTGTATCTCCTGTAAATTGTTGGGCAGCCTCCTCCCTGGAGATAAACCGAATGTGTGGTTCGCCATTGGCGTGGGCAATATAATCCGTATTTGAAAGGATATTCCGTAACCTGATGATGTTATTTTCGGAAATATATTTATCAAGATAGACCTGGACTTCGATATTCTCGCGGATCAGTGCATTTAATTTCTGTGATTGTAATAGCAGAAGTCCGAAAAGGCCGATAACAAACAGTGCGAGAGTAATAGAGAATATGACACTTACGCTGGGATAGCTTCCCAGCTTTTTCTTTTTCTTAAATTTTATTTCTTCCTGTGGTGCCATATTCCATCAAAATTAGTCAGATTTTGTTTGACTAGAGATATTCAAGGCAAAAAAAAACCCGTAATTGAAATTCACTCAACTACAGGTATTTCTGTCCGGTTGCTAATAAAAACTATTTATTTTCTTCAACGATCTTCAATTCATTCAGAATTTTCGGATCGGTCACGGGTGTCAGTTCAGTGATCTCTGGACTTAGAGTCAATGGATAGTAATCTTTTTTATACTTCAGGTAAAACCGTTTGCCATCAGCAGAATTTATTTCAAGTATTTCGTAGGGTATCTCCTCAAAATTACCATAGAGTGCCAGTACACCATTACTGAGTTTGTAGTGGAAGTTATATTTTTTATTAGTGATGGTCTTCACTCCGAGTGTGCCCGACATATTATTATCCACCGGATTGAGATTGTTTATGTCATCACTGGCGGCGTCGTCCATATCAAGAGTATTGATCTCTCCAAACTCATCATCTATCATATCGGGCATGGCGACTTCTGTCTGGCGGTCAATAGTGGAAAAATCAGTGTTATCGGTAATGCCGGCCGGCTCCGTTTTTTCAACAACATCCAAATTCTCAGATTCGAACGAGTTTCTCGCAATTACCTGATCTTCTTTCACCCGCATGGATGATTGTTCGGTTACATCAATGGATACTACAGGCTTTTCGGGTATCGTTTCCGGTGTTACCGTCAGCCCGACAGGAGTGGTTTCTTTTAAATCAGTTTTAGGTAGTGCTTGTTCCTGTTGATTGATATAGAAGAAAGCGCTCAGGGTTGAAACGGTCAGCACCGATATGGCAGCCGCAATTTTCCAGCTACCCGGGATAGTATGATGCCATGGCAGATTAATATTATCCAGCCTGGTCTTTAATTCAAGTTTCCTGGTTTCACGGATCTGTTCGATGATATTTTTTTGAAATTCAAATTCTCCCTTCAACTCCGCATTGGAACTCAGTTGATTTTCAAATGCTTCTTTGTCGGATGTTGAGATCGAGCCCGAAAGGTAATCATCAATAATTTTCCGGTATTTCATATTCTCACTCATATCTAATCAATAAAATCGCCTGCTGTATATTTTGTTTTGACAAGTTCGTCAAGCCTTTTTTTACATTTATATTTTTTGGTTTTAGCCGTATCTGTATTAGCATATCCAAGTTTTTCAGCGATATCACTCATTGAAAAACCATCAAAATAATAATACATTAATATACGGCGGCAGGTATCTCCAAGTTCATCAATGCATTCTCTAATTATCCTGTTCCTTTCTTTCTTCTCGATATCCTGGTATTCTACATCGTCGTGTTCCTCATTGGATAACCTGCTTTTTCTTTCCAGTTCCTTGCGCCATAAATTAAGGCAAATACTGTAAATGAACGTGCTTATTTTCGAGGTCAGGACCAGATTACCTGTTCTGGCTTTTTCCCAGAATACGATAAGAGCATCCTGGTATACATCCCTTGCCTCATCTTCGGTACCACTATTGGTAAGGACCAGCTTAATCATCATTCTGTAATATTTCTTATACAGATAATCGAGGGCTGATTCATCACCTTTCGCTATTTTTGTGAGTACCTCGTTGTCCTTCATTTTGACATTCAATTTTATATACTCCGATAAACCATTAAGTAACCGGCTTATATGAATTTTTATTTATAGTAAATCAGGAATTTTTTGAAATTTTATTCTAAGTTACAAGTAAACAACAGGATTCTTGAAAACAACAAATATATCATCTTATTTAGACAGTTAAACATTTGCTGTTTTCTGATATCTCTCAATTCAAGTATTTTTGCACATTATTTATAAGCGAACGAACCATGTAATATGGTTAATTGTTCAGTATGACCTTCC
>CAZYDB010000231.1:0-7662 GCA_964645995.1 uncultured Roseivirgaceae bacterium | reverse complement strand
ATACCCATCTTTTTGGGAAAAGAGGCAGGGTTATCATAGATTGATATCATGATCTGCCCTTTTGCATTACGTATGCCCGTTAACTCAACAATTAATTTGAATTCCTCTTTTAGGTCTTCCTGAACAAGCAAGGTGTTTGCTTTCAGCAGATACAATATTGCCAGTAAATAGACCATGAACTTCCTGCTTTATAATAATAGTACGAAAATTACAAGAGATTGATATTATTATAATACGAACCTTTAAAAACCGGAAATGTTATTATCTTAATCGAATAATAATATTTTATACCACCTCTGAAAACGCATAATATGTTTAAAAGAACACTTACACCTTCCTGCTATCATGGAAATGGTAAAAAACCTCCTTTTTTTGAAGGATGGTACTATAAGATAGTAGACAGCAGTCAACAACATTCGCTCGCTATAATTCCAGGTGTTTTTCTGCATAACAATTCACCCAAAACCACGGCCTTTATCCAAATGGTAGAAGGAAGGAACAATAGTTCATATTATATTGATTTCCCAATAGATACTTTTTCAGCCCAGAAAAATGAATTCAATATCAATATCGGCACCAACCAGTTTACTGCCAATGAAGTATTCCTTGATATTAACAGAAATAACCTGAAAATCAAAGGCAATCTGAAATTTAACTTCCTCAGGGAATGGCCGGTAACCTTCACTTCGCCGGGTATTATGGGATGGTATGCCTGGGTTCCATTTATGGAATGTTTTCATGGCATTGTCAGCCTGGATCATTCCACTGAAGGTACTTTAAAGATCAATGGAGAAGTCATTGACTTCTCCGGGGGCCGCGGGTACATCGAAAAAGACTGGGGCCAGGCCTTTCCCGAGGCATGGGTCTGGCAGCAATCCAATCATTTTTCGGAGGAAGGAGTCTCCTTTACGGGTTCAATAGCCATTATCCCCTGGATCGGAAAGGCTTTCCCCGGATTCATTATCGGATTTTTATGGGATAAAAAATTATATAAATTTGCCACCTACACTGGAGCCATGACTACGTTACTGGAAATTTCCGGCGGAACTGTTCATTGGATCGTCCGGGACAAAAAATATGAACTTGAGGTGTTCACAAAAAGAGGCTCAGGCAGCCCCTTGAGGGCACCGACACCCCATGGGATGGATCGTCAGATTACCGAGTCGGTCGATTCTTTTATGGAGGTTCGCTTTTCACAGAAGATCAAAACAGGCAAGACCGTGATCTTTCAGGGTAACGGTTATCATGCGGGACTTGAAATAGAAGGCAATATACCCAGGCTACTCGAAATGGTAAAAAAAGCTGACGCTTAGCTGATCATTTTGTCATTTTAAAGCCGATACGCTCCTTTATTTCCCCTCCCTCACCCAGTTCCCACTGATTGATCTCATTCAGGAAGCGGGTGAGATGTTTTTCGATCATTTTATCATCGATACCGGCAGAATCCTTAACTAACTCAAATTGCAGGAAGGCTGTTTCTTTCTCTTTGATATCATCAATTTTAGGAAAAACCATACCGACTTTTATGAAACCCGATGGCATCAACCCATAGATCAGGTAACCTCCATGCTTCACGATGGGCTGTTTCTTACTTCCTTTTACATAATAAGAGAAGACGGCATTATTTAATTTGAAACTGACAGACTCCCAATGCTCAATATGATCGGTAACCAAAATCTCAAAATCCAACGCTGACTCCTCCCCTAATTTCTGCAACTGCGATTGAAGCGATTGTTTGGTCTGCTGCCAGGACTCCTGCCGCCCCGCTATTGCCTTTTCAATCAATTTAAATCTTTCAACCGCCTTGATCAGATCATCCATATACATATGATTGTTATCCACAAAGGAATAAAAGGAGCGGGAATAGTAAAAAAGAATTGATCATTATCTTTTACCGGTATCAATTAATATTGTTTTTTACAGCAGGAAATTTATCGAATTTTGATCATATAATACTTAACCCCGTTATATAACTACCTCATAATAAATATTTTAAATGGTAAAGACGGTATATTTTGAGGATAGTTCATGACTAATTGGGGTTAATACCAATGATCCATACTACTAACCTGTAAACAGTGTAAAGGAAAAAACCGATGAACCGCCGGATGGGAACCCCGCCAGACGCTACCGGGCCCGGAGCGATGGCGACGGTCCGACGGATCTATATCCGTCCGGCCGGTAAAGGGCCTGTGGGGAGAGCCTGTCTGACGGGTAAAACCAACAAAAAAAACACTGCTCCCTCAGTACCCATCTGACCCGTTCCCAGCACGCAATTCAACTAGCCGTCGAATGGGATGTCATCCCCGGCTTTCGTTTCAATCTCCTTCACACGAATGCCCTGGGAGGCTCTTCAAGAGCCTCCCATCGGACTTGAACCGACGACCTGTTCATTACGAGTGAACCGCTCTACCAACTGAGCTAAGGAGGCTTAAAATATTGCCAAATTTAATCACAAAAATTAATTAACATCCCCTGGTTGGACAGGAAATTCTGAAAAAATCTGAGCGACAGCCCGCTTGATATCTTCCTCAACTGTTCCAGGCTTCTCACTGAGCACACCATTGCCCGTGCCATGCCATAATAATTTTTGAGTCTCTGCATCAAGTACGTCAATGATGATCATCGTCGTCTTTTTAGAGATATCGTCATTCAGCCAGGGGTTCCGGTGCCAATAATAGGGATACCCGTAATAGCCATAATCATAAGGATAATAAGAAGGCGATTTGTTTTCCACTTCCCGGGAGGTACCCCCCTGGATCTTGATCATGAGATCGGCCTCCTGGTTACTTTTAAAGCCCCGTATTTTCATTTCATAGGCGATGGCATCGAAAATGTGCTTTTTATTGGTATCGCTGAAGGCAAAATTCGCCTCCGGCATGTTATTGGGATTGAAAAACTTAAAAGATCTGAAACGGCTGAAGCTTTTCTGATAGATCCGTTCGGACTGAACCTTAAACGTCGATTTGCAGGCGCTTAGAAAAAAAAGAAAAACTAAAACATAAATGAAATAAGTTATCTTGGTCATACCCGCATTAAATGAGAACTTCACAAAGTTAACAAAAGCCACGGATTCCGAATAGTAAACGAATAATTCGTGAATCCATGGCTGTATTTAATGTAATCTTTTCCCCTTTGGAATACTCCTGTTTTGGGGTTAATTTCGCCATCCAGGTTCCAAACATGCTGATAAATCAATTCATGTGGACTACTGGAAATTATTGTATCATTATTGGATGAATTTCGGCAAATCTATTTCTAATTAATCCCTGGTTCTAACATTGTGCTGTCCATTGCAGGCAATTTGCCTTGCCAGTTTATTCATATTATTCCTGTAGCCGGTCGCAATAAATCGGGGAAGAAAACGGGGTAAGTGAAAAGCAATTTCAGGTTTATTATTAATGGATAAACAAAAGAATAAAACATAAAATTTGTCATAATTTATAAACACACAGGCAAGCCGAGTAAACTAATCATAAACTAAATGAATTGTACACTTTGCGAGACTCAGTTGGTCGACAAAGCCGATGAATACTATTTTATTTGTTCCGGATGCGGTGCATTAGTAAAGGATAAAAACTATTATTTAACTGCCCAACAAGAAAAAAACAGGTATGAAGAACATCATAACGACGTAAATGATACCCGTTATCAGAATTTCACTTCCCCAATTACGAACGCTATTATCAATCGATTTAAGCCCCATCAAATGGGATTGGATTATGGCTGTGGCACGGGTCCTGTTATTTCCAAAAAACTGCATGAAAAAGGTTTCCGAACGAAATTATACGATCCTTTCTTTTATCCGGATGAAGACTACCTTGAGTTTCAATATGATTATATTTTTAGCTGCGAAGTATTTGAACACTTTCATCACCCGAAACAGGAAATTGAAAAACTTATTGGCTTGCTAAAACCCAGAGGTTATTTAATTATCATGACACATCTGTATGATTCAAAAACAAATTTCAAAAATTGGTATTATCGTAATGATCCGACACATGTATTTATTTTTACCTTAAAAACTATGCAGTACATCGAAAGAAGGTTTGATCTAACGATTGAAAAATTAAACAACAGGATAATTATTCTACAAAAGCCACCACAATGATTCAGTACTTTTTGATCCAGGTGACCTTGCTCCTGACCTGATACTGAACCAGAGAGAGTTTTTATAAAGCCACTTAAAGCACGAATTTTGATTGATTAAATCGTGAAAATTGGTACACCTTCCTGCGGCAGACAGGTATGTGATTTCCCTTCTATTCGTGATATCATTAGGTACTTTATTCGTGGCTTTCCTTCTATTGGTGACATCATCTGGTTTTTTATTCGACATTCGAACCCATTCATTCCTAATCCATTGGTGAATTCCTGGCTTTTATCCTTCATTCATGCTCATTCATTCATATTTCATTCATAGCTGCCTTCAGGTGGATTTTTTATCTTCATCGAAATTCCAACCGTTTACAGGGTATCGGTGTCTCTAAAAAAAAAACTCATAAAACCATGAAACGTAGCGTCTGGATATTCGGAATTTTATTCATTTTCTTTTCCTGCATCAACGATGCCAATAACTTCATCGACGAGAACCCTCCCAACTTGCGGCAACTCTCTTTTGAGGAGGAATCATTGATCGAGTCCGGCAATGAATTTGTCTTTGATCTGTATGCAGAGATCAGCAAGCGTGAGACAACGGATAACTTCTTTTTTTCCCCATTGAGTGTGCAGTATGCCCTGGGCATGACCCTCAACGGTGCTGATTCCACCACTTTTAAGGCCATACGGAATGCCCTAAGGAATGAAGAGCTTACCGAAGAGGACATCAACAAGGCAGCCCAAAGCCTGACCGATTTCCTGCTGAATGTCGACAAGACCACCCTGATCCGGATCGCCAACTCCGTCTGGTACCGCGATGACCTCACCGTGAAAGATGCCTTCAAAAATGCGGTTATCGACTATTATGATGCCGGGGTTCAGGGGATCGATTTTGCCGATCCTGCCGCAAAGGACATCATCAACGGCTGGGTGGCCGCTAAAACGGAAAACCTCATACCTGACCTGATCGATGCCATCCCTGGCAATGTGGTCATGTACCTGATCAATGCCATTTATTTCAAGGCTGAATGGCAGCACCAGTTTGATAAAACCAGAACTGAAGCCGGTCCCTTTTTCCTGGAAAACGGTGAACAGGTGAATGCCGACCTCATGTACACGGAAGGCGCTAAAATACGGTACTACAGGAATGAGTTCCTCAGGCTGGTCGATCTGCCCTATGGTAACGGACAGTATTCCATGACCATCCTGATCCCGTCATTGGATCATTCACTTGCAGATATCGAATCCAGTCTTTCAGAATCGGATTTCAATAACTGGCTATCCTCCTCCGATACCACTACCTCGGAGATCGTCATGCCGAAATTCATGATCGATTACAAAACCCTCCTCAATGATCATTTATCGGATATGGGTATGGAGATCGCATCGTCGCCACAAGCAGATTTTTCGAGGCTGTTCCAACAGGACCTCGGCCTGATGATCAGCCGGGTGATCCACCAGGCGGTGATAGAAGTGAATGAAGAAGGGTCGGAGGCCGCTGCGGCGACGGCGGTTGAGATCGTAGAAACTTCCTTGCCCGGGGAACCGGAGATCATTACCATCAACCGGCCGTTTGTCTTTATGATCCGCGAGAAATATTCCCATTCGATCCTCTTTGCCGGTAAGCTTATGGACCCCACGCAATAAAACGCCGGTTTACTTCATGCTCAGTTAGCACCATCACCGGTAAAAGGAACGAACCTGACAGGCAGCAGGTCTCGTTCCTTTATTTTTCCATTTTTTTTCGTGATCAGCTTCAATACCTGTACCCTGCTGATTGGCCCGACAGGAACGATCATCTTTCCTCCCTCCTTCAACTGATCAAGCAGCGGTTGCGGCACCTCTTCAGGAGCTGCCGTTACGATAATGGCATCAAATGGCGCTTCTGAAGGCCAACCCGCATACCCATCGCCCTGCATGGCGTGGATGTTCTCATATTTCAATTCATAGAATACTCTTTTAGCCCTCGATGCCAGCGCAGGAACGATCTCGATCGTATATACTTCCTTTACGATTTCTGACAGAATGGCTGCCTGATAACCGGATCCCGTACCAATTTCGAGTACTTTGTCATCAGCGTCAGGTTCTACCGAAGCAGTCATCAGGCCTACAATATAGGGCTGGGATATGGTCTGGCTGTGGCCGATCGATAAAGGCCTGTCGTCATAGGCATAGGCCTGCATTGGCTCCGGAACAAACCGGTGCCTGGGAACATTGCGCATAGCCTCCAGTGTAGCCTCATGGGTCACTCCCCTGGATTCGATCTGTTCATCCACCATCCTGTGCCGCTGGCGGGTATAATCATCCTGAAAACAGGAAAAAAGCAACAGAATAACAAAAATGGCTGAAACTGGATATTTTTTCATGATACGTCCTCCTGGTTATTACTTTTTAAAATACAAAAAAAGGATAGCAGTATCAAGTGATTGAGCGCAAACCTGAAACATCCATACTATCTGAAGATCAAAACGATAGCAGAGATGGCCGTTGTCACCAGCAGAAATATCCGGTATGCTTTTTCAGGAATGATCCTGACGATGTAAATCCCGGCGAAGGCTCCCAGGGCAATCGCCGGCAGGAGTACCAGATTGAGTGTAAAGGAGTGCCTGTCGATCGTCTCCCAGACCCAGATATGAAAGGGTATCTTAAAAAGGTTGATGATCATGAAAAACCAGGCCGCGGTTCCGATATATTTGTTTTTCGGAAGCCGCATCGACAGCAGATACAAGGCCATGATGGCTCCGGCCGCATTACCCACCATGGTAGCAAAACCACCGGCCAATCCCATTAATATCGGGAAAAGCACGCCGCCAGGCACCCTTACATCTTTTTTGATATCCCGCCAGACCAGAATGCCCACACTGCCGATCACGATAAAACCCATGATATCCTTGAAAACGCTGTCAGGAATATTATCGCCAACATAAATCCCAATGAGTACACCCACCACCGTCCATGGCAGTAATTTAAGAATATAAGACCAGTTGGCGTGACGGTGATAATAACTCACCGCGAAGATATCGGCCATACTGAGCAAGGGGAGCACGATCCCGGTAGATACCTTCCCGCCGAAAATGGTTGCCATAACCGGAATAACCACCATGCCGGCACCCGAAATACCCGTTTTGGCCATGCCGATGAGGATGGCGCAGGTAATGACCAGGATAACCTCAAAACCGGTTAATTCATAAGTAAAAAGATCGACCAAGGGCTGTTTTTTTATTGTAAGGCTGCAAATAAACAAAAAAAACCGACCCCGGCGAATCAACTCATGGCATAATCCGGGATCAGTTTTTTTTTCAGTTACTGGCACCCAGCCTACGATTCATCTCGCAGGAAGGCTTCCTTCGTCGTAAATTCAATCTTTTTCACCTCATTTTTAATGATCAGGGTATTGATGGATTCCAATTGTTCCGCAAGGACCTTGTCGAATTCTTTTTCAATTTTTTCCATTTCCGCGGTCAGTACATCCGTCCGGTTCATCTGGGAGTCTGATGGCCTTCCGGGATACGAACTGATCTGCCGGTACAGGTTGGATATCCTTTCCCGGATCCTTTCTCCTTC
>CAZYDB010000230.1:3474-7710 GCA_964645995.1 uncultured Roseivirgaceae bacterium | reverse complement strand
AGCAGATCAACGCCTAGTGCTGCCACATCCGTATCGATCTTTCCCAGAGACTGCGCCGCATCGGTATGGAGGGCGATATTATGCTGCCGGGCAATGGCGGCTACTTCCCCGACCGGCTGAATGGTGCCCACCTCGTTGTTGGCATGCATGATGGTGATCAGTACGGTATCCGGCCGAATCGCTTGCTCCAAACCGGCGGGGTCGAATTTGCCGTAAATATCTACCGGGAGCCAGGTGATTTTCCAGCCTAGGGAAGCAAGGTGCCGGCAGACTTCCGTTACGGCCGGGTGTTCCACTGACGAGGTTATGATATGTTTTCCCTTTTTCCGGTTTGCCAAGGCAACTCCCCTGATGGCCTGGTTATTCGACTCGGTACCTCCACTGGTGAAAATTATTTCCTCGGGCCGGGCATTGATCAGGGCGGCTACCTGAGTTCTTGCATGCTCGATTGTATCCCTGTTCTTTCTCCCAATAGAATACGCGCTGGACGGATTTCCGTATCTTTCCCGGATATAGGGCGTCATTTCACCGGCAACTTCAGGATCGATGGGAGTTGTTGCATTGAAATCAAGGTAGACCGGTTTATTCATACTCATTTAGTTTAAAATGTGACCTGGTTAAAGAATGAAAATTCACATCTGATAAAATTCCGTGGGGTTCCTTTTGCCTCTTTTTTCTCTTTGTCCTCATTGACCTCTTTTGACTCCCCCATGTCTGGTTTGTCTCCGTTTCAGGTTTTGATCAGGCTAACAACAACGGTAACTATCAATGTAACAAACAACACACCGATAAGCAGATTTTTCCAGTTCATACAATTTAAAAATATTAATATTAACTCCGGTCTGGCCTATTTATCCCCTCCACTACAATTTAATGGGTATTCCGAAAATTTTCCCGCCGGCGGTAAGCAAAAGCCGGTAAATCTCTTTGGAAAGTCCTACCGGTGCAAGCCACCATTTTTCAAAAAGCACCTTACCTAGATGCCATACACTACCCAAATTCTTCATTTTTACTTGTGGGTTCGGTTCGGCAAAGAAGTCACCATAGGCAAATCCCGCCACATCTTCACCCGCCTCGAGCATACAAAAACCATCTCCGCAAAACATGGCGTCAGATTCTTTACCCGATATCCGGGAGGCTATGATCTCGGCTACCGTTAAAGCCTGTCCATGAGCAAACACACCAGCCTTGGGTAATATCATGGGTTTATCTTTTTTCCACCTGCCGGGAATGGGAACGGAGGTTACATCCCCGATGGCAAAAACATTTTCCACCTTTGTCTGTAACGTATTTTTATCGGCGGGAACCCATCCGCTTTCATCGGTCAGCCCCGAGTTAGCCAGCATGGCCGGCGGATTATGTTTCGGTATCACGACGAGCAGATCATAGGATTTAACCATGCCGTTTTCGAATGTGATTTTTTTATCGACCGCATTCACATCCGACAACTGATGTTGTGCGAAAAATCCGATTTTCTTCTTTTCCAGGATCTGAGAAACGGAATCACCCAATTCAGGTCCGGCAACAGGCAGGGGTTGAGGCTCTGGAGTATACAGGCTTACATTCACCCTGCCGGAAAGACCGCGTTTTTTCATATGATCCTGAATCAGCATGGCTGCCTCATAGGGCGCTCCGGGGCATTTGTAGGGCAAGGACTCAATGGCAAGTACTATTTCACCGGTCTCGATATTGTTTAAAGCTTCCTTAAGCTTCTGAGCGCCCACGAACGTGAAGAAATCATGAATATCCTCTTCGGAACGATTCAGGAATTTCCTGTCCAGGTCAGCCCCGGGAGACAATACCAGGTAATCGTAATTGATCGATCGAGGTGATGTTTCAATCTTTTTTGTGGAAGTGTCAATTGATTTGACTTCCTCAAATACGGTTTCCACACCTCTGGCAACCAATTTTGTCACCGGAACGCTTATTCTGTCCGGGGTTCTCTGACCCACCATCAGCCAGAGATAGGAAGCAGCAAAGGTATGTGTTTCGTTTCGCTCGATTAACTTAACCCGGATATTGTCAGGCAGCGTCTTTCTTAATTTATTGGCAATAACAATGCCACCTGTTCCGCCGCCGATTATCACTATGGTTTTCATCATTCTGATATATTTAATATGTATTTCTTCTATAAAATCAACTTCTTTTCGCCCGACCTATCCGATCATAGATCTTTCAAGCATCCGGACCTTCCATTCGGGATAACCTTCATCAAGTCTGCGTACCCTGAAACCCTTCTCATCAAGAAGCTTTACCGCTTCATCGGCCAACACACAGAAAGGCCCCCGGCAATAGGCAATGATCTCCCCGTTTTTCGGAAGGTTTTTTATCTCTGTCATTAACTTTTCCATTGGAATGGAAACTGCCCCCGAAATATGGCCCTGCTCGAATTCCGATGAGGGGCGTACATCCATCAGGACCACATCCCCGCTTCGGATCATTTCTTCAAGCTCATCAAGATTTACCGCATTGGAAGACTTATTGTCATTCCTTTGCCTGTTCAGGATCTTTTCCAGCTCGGCAATCTCATCTAAAGCATATTTTATAATCTCCTGGTATAATAAAAGAAAATCATCATTTACCAGGGAGTAATACACATAATGCCCGGCCTTCCTGGATTTTACTATATTATTTGCTTTCAGGACCTGCAGGTGCTGGGAAGCATTGGCAACGCTCAGATTGGTAGCTTCAACAACACCTTCCACGCTTTTTTCTCCCTGTGAAAGCATTTCTATGATCTCAAGGCGGGCGGGATTGGCAAGGGCTTTCAGTAATTTTGCGAGACCCTCATAAATCGAATCTTTAAATTCGCGTCCTTTCATTATAATTCTAATTATTGGATTGCAAACTTAAACACAATAACTCACTTATTCAATTAATTAATTGAATAAGTGAGTTATTGATATAATACTTGGCCGGTTATGATTTTTAATCAGTATATTAATGAGGAATATTGAATTTGGACCCGGGATCAGGTTTGTAGTTCCCTCCAGATCCAAAAATGTTATCAACCCATTCATTTCCTTTGGGTGACCACTTCATCTTCCGGCATAAAGATACGCTGCCGGTCCACCAAAGGTAAGCATCCCTGGTTTGAGGAATAAACCGGTTACTTCTTTTAATGCTCCCGGTTATTTTCCCTTGTCCTGTTTAAAATCAGATCCACTGACCATTTACCCCCACCTTTAATCAATAAAAAAATATTTCCAAGCCACATAGCAAAATCCGTTCGCATTTCATGAGCCATACTCCAAAAACCATAGGTTTTAAGATCGCGAAGAATGAAAGGTCCAAAACTTTCGCCAAAAGCAACAGGAATTTTGGTAACAATAATGGCCACACACATATTGATAAGCATAACCAACGCAGCGGCTCGTGTAATAAAACCTGCAAGTATCAATGATCCGGATAAAATCTCAACAATTCCTACAAAATTTGCCCAAAAGTCAGGATTCGGGAAACCCATTCCTTCAAAACGACCAGGACCCCGGATGGAAGGAAAAAGAAATTTCTGGATCCCTTCCGAGAGGAAAACGACTCCAACCATTATACGAATGAGCAAAGTGGTTCTGGCTAGGTCAGTGTATGTAATTTTCTGAAACATATTATTCAGGAATTGGTGATTGTCTGAAAAGAGGTTCCTTTACCCTAAAATGTGGAACTTTTTCCAAGGCATGACAGGCATTACAGCTTGAGGTTAACATCCTGAAGCTAGCTATGAAATCAGCGGTGTCCTTTTTCTGAATGGCATCCCCAATCTCCGGCAGGGCCACTTTCAAAAAATGTTCGGCAGATTCGGCCCGTTTAGGACGCCGTTCAAGCCCGTTTTCTATTGCCGTACGGATCTTTTCCTGCTGGTATTTTGCATATTCCCGGTTTTCATCTATACCGGCCCGGTAAAGTTCCGGATAACGGTACCCCGTTTCCACCATGGCCAGATCAAATCCCCGGAATTGCCGCTCTATGATTTCTAGTTTTTCGTTTTCCGTCCCACGGATCCAGTCCCCCTGAACTTCCTGTTTTTTCAATTCATTGCATGAAAACAACATGATTAAAAGGATTACAGGGTAGTTAATTTTCATTCGCACAGCCATCATGTGATAAATAATATTTTAAGCTAATACAATAATTTTTTATATATGGCATATATAAAAATTATGGTGATTACCATAATTTCTGAGGCTTTTCCAGATAAGATTTACAGATGAATGTAATGAAAAACCAGGAGATGGATTA
>CAZYDB010000230.1:0-3464 GCA_964645995.1 uncultured Roseivirgaceae bacterium | reverse complement strand
AAAGCGGAAGAAATGTAATTAGTAAAAGTAATAAAAAGAATTTAAGCAGCCGGTAAATGGGACTGGTGGATTATTATTTCCACTTCATTTCGTTTCCAATAGGATATCATGGTCCAATAAGATTTATTTTTACCGTAGTTCCCGGCTTCAGCTCTTCGCTCCCCCTGCTCAAAAGGGTGTCCCCCTCTTTCAGATTACCGAAAATTTCAACCCCATACCCGGTATCGATCCCTTCCTTTACATCGACCCATTCAGCCTGATCGTTGACCCTGATCACGAATTTTTTCTCCAGGCTTGTTACTACGGCAGAATAGGGTACCACAAAAGATGTTTCCGGCCTGTTGAGTTCCAGTTTTGCCATGGCATACATTCCGGGTTTAAGGATACCCTCCTTGTTTTCATACTCATACTCCCATAATTCCGTTCGTGTGTCAGGATCTATGCTGCCCGATCTCCTCTTAAGTACCGCGTTAAAAACCTGGCCTTTCAGTGCATCCACAGTAAATGGCAATACATTCTCTGCGGGAATACTCTTCACAAAGGATTCAGGGATATGGACTCTTACCCTGAGCAAATCAGGACGTTCAATCGTAATCAGATTTGTTTTACCGGAAATACCCACCAGATCGCCCGGGTCGACATATCTTCGGGTGATGATGCCATTGAACGGCGCCCGGATAGTTAGGTAAGTCTGAAGTTGATGGTAAGCCTGCGCCCTGGAACGGGCAGAGATCATACCTGCACTGTCGGCCAGCATCCGGTTACGGGCATTGATCACATCCGTTTTAGCAACCACCCCTTCTTGCCCGGAAGCTTTCCGAAGGCGGGAATATTTATCCAGGCTGGCATTAAATATTGCTTCCGCTTCATGATATCGGGCATTAGCTTCAGCATATTGGGCAATCATTTCCGGAGCATCCAGCAAAATCAAAATATCGCCTTTTTTCACCCTGTCACCGATGTCTGCCAGCATCTTTTCCACATATGCCTCCACTTTGGCACTTAAGCCGGCACGTTCATATGGCAACAATTCAGCCGGCAATTCCATGGTATTGCTAACTTCCTGTTTAGAAAGCACAAACGCATTTTTGATGTCTTCGACTTTTTTTTCCTCTGTTTTCTCACCGCTGCAAGAAATCATAAAGAATGAAATAAGGATAATAATTATATGTATTTTCATTATCTATATGTGTATTTTCATTATCTAAAAAGTATTATTTTTCATGTTCATATTATTCGGCAGATTTCTCAAAATATCTGCTGCCCGGATCATCAGGGTTCAGGGATATGCTTTCAAAAGCATGTTTCCCAATAAGTGAGCGGTAAATAAGAGGCAGGAATATCAGCGTACTGAACATGGAGAAGAATAATCCTCCAATCACCGCAACACCAAGGGGGGCCACCTGGTCACCTCCTTCTCCAAGCCCCATAGCCATGGGGGTCATGCCGGCTATCATGGCAAAACTGGTCATAAGAATCGGTCTCAACCGGTTGGCTGAAGCCGAAAAATACGCTTGCCTGTCCCCCTGTTTTCGCAGATCTTCCGCATTGGTCATATACAAAATAGAATTGGCTACTGCCACACCCATAGCCATTATAGCCCCCATATAGGATTGAATATTCAGGGTATGACCGGTAGCCAGCAGCAACAATACCGATCCTCCGATCACCGCGGGTAAAATGGAAACAGTCGCCAGAGACACCTTAAACGACTGAAAACTGGCCGCCAGCATCAGGAATATGACAATGAGGGCGATAAGAAGACCCAGTTGCAGTTCGCCGAGGGTCTGGTTCATAAGATCCACCTGTCCCCTTTTCAGGATCTTTACTCCTGCCGGAAGTTCCCCCAATTGCTTGATGGATTTATCAAGGCTTCTAACCGCCGATCCCAGGTCCTTGTCATGAATATTGGCGGTAAGTGTGATAAACCGCTGCATATTAAAACGGTCATATTCAGCTGGTGAACTTATCCTGTGCCAGTTAGCCACATCACGAAGGAAGATCTTACGGCCGTTCTCATTGGTCACTGGCACCATCTCAATGTCTTCCGGTTTATTGACCATGTACTGCGGATATTCAACCTGCACCTGGTAAGCCACACCGGAAACCGGATCGCGCCAATAGTTGGGTTGAGTGAAACGGCTTGATGAAGTGGCAGTTACCATTGATCTGGCAATACTCTCAACCGTAAGTCCCAATTGTCCGGCCTTAATCCGGTCGATCTCCACTTTAAGACCGGGATAATCCAACGGTGTGGTGATCTGTACATCCCTGAAAAAGGATATTTCATTCAGGTTGTCTTTTAATTGCTGGGCAATTTTCAGGGACGATTCAAGGTTTCTCCCCAGCACCGCCACTTCAATGGGATTTGTGGAGCCAAGGTTCATCACCTGGTCTACCAGGTCTCCCGGTTCGAATGAAAGCTGTGCATCCGGAAACCTGTCCATGAATCGTTCGCGTAACTTTTCCTTAAAATCTTCAATGGGAAATCCCACATCCTTTGCCAGGTTAATCCTTATCACGGCTTCATGAGGCCCGCTTGTCCATAGATGGATAAGGTTAACGGGAAAGCTGGAAGGCTGGGTTCCGATAAAAGCAGAACTGATCTCCACATTGCCCTGCCCCACAATCTCTTCCGTTATTTCAAGTAATCTTTTGGTCGCCTCCTCCGTTCGTTCTATCCGTGTGCCTGTTGACATTCTGAGCCGAACCTGTGCCTGGCCGGCATCCACTTTGGGGAAGATATTCAATCCAATGAAGTAAAAGCCCATCAAAAAAATACCGATCGCCAACAGAAAATAGACTGATATGGCCAGCCTGCTTCTCGAATTGATCTTGTTAATAAACCGTAAATACCTTGATTTAAGGTGTCCGAATCCTGTATGCTCATTTTCCTCCTGTTTTAGAGGTTTCATGATCCAAACCGCCATTACGGGCACAAAAGTCATGGACAGCAAAAATGAGGCGATCATGGCAAAACCCACGGCCAGCGACATGGGCATGAACATACCCCTGGGTACGCCCGACATGAAAAGGGCGGGGACAAATACAGCAAGGATGCTGAACAGGATCAGCAATTTAGGTGTCACTATTTCCTTACAGCCATCCAGTATGGCCTTCGCTTTTGATTTACCCATCTCCATATGCCGGTGAATATTCTCGATGGTCACGGTAGCTTCATCAACCAGTATCCCCACCGACAGCGCCAGGCCTCCGAGGGTCATGATGTTGATGGTCTGACCGATCATATTAAGTAGTATAGCACTTGAAAGCAGCGCTATTGGGATAGTCAGTACTACGATTAAAGCCCCTCTGCGATCCCCCAAAAAAAGGAGTACCATCAGGCCGGTTAGTATTGCGCCAAGCCCTCCCTCGAAAAGCACATTTTTAAGGGAATTTATCACAAAGCCCGACTGGTCGAATTCATAGGAAACTTTGATGTCGTCTGGTACGGAGGCCTGCAT
>CAZYDB010000229.1:0-7730 GCA_964645995.1 uncultured Roseivirgaceae bacterium | reverse complement strand
CTCATCCGTTCACCGCCAATCTTAAAATTCTGTCTGCTTCGCTGGGTCTGGGCCCCCCAGTATTTGTCGGCAGGTACTTCTACCTGGCCCATGGTGTCCTGTTCGATTCTTACATCCATGATCGTATATTATTTATTTTTAATGGAACATTCATCTATTGATATAACAATACAAAAGAAAGAAAAATTTTTGTTTAATTGTTTTTAGTCTCAATTATTCATTCGTTTTTTTGAAAGAGCGCACTACTGATAAATAATTGTTTCATAGTCAATTAATTACTTCCGGGAGCTAAGCCCCTGGTGATCACAATTTCAAGTTTATTATAGCCTGAATTCATGGGCTTTACTGCTTATAGATTTTTAGTGATACCCGATCAATACGGCGATGATCAATGCGACAGATCCCAGTAACCACAATTTCAATATCAGTGGAAAAATAAACCGAAACCATTTATCGTAGGGGATTTTACCTATTCCCAGGATGCCCATCAATACGGCATTGGTAGGCACGATCATGTTGGTGAAGCCATCGCCAAACTGGTAAGCCAGCACCGCTATCTGCCGGGAGATGCCTGCCAGATCAGCGATGGGGGTCATCAGCGGCATAGTCACATAGGCCTGGCCACTGCCCGAAGGGATAAATAAATTGATCAGGCTTTGAATTACATACATTCCCACCGAAGCAATTTCAGGGCCTGCTTTTTCCAGTGGTGAGGCCAGCGCATTAACGATGGTATGCAGAACCACGCCATCTTCGAGAATAAGAGCAATAGAACGGGCAAAACCTATCAATAGAGCCGTAGTGGTCAATTCCGTTGCTCCTTTAGAAAATTCAAGGGCGGTTTTATCCGGTGAAAGCCCGGCAATGATGGCCACGACGATGGTAACGCCCAGGAATACGGCACCCAGTTCAACAAGATACCAATGCCATCCTGATAATTCGGAAATACCGTAAACGATCAGGGCCAGGGCCGTTAAAACTACCGCCAGTATCAGCCAATCCCTGCGGGTGATCTTCCTATCCTGGTCCGGGATCTCTATATCCAGCTCCACCTGCTGATCCAAGACACTTTCCCCGGGATTACGGTAAACTTTTTTTGCATACCGCAATACATGATGAAATCCGACAGCAAAAAACGGCAGGAAAAGCGCCAGCCGGTAAAAAACACCGGAGGTGGGCTTTAACTGGGCGATCTCCTGGGCGACCATCACCGTGAAAGGATTGATGGCAGCAACGCCATAACCGATACCATAACCGACCACCATCATACCGATAGCGGTTACGCGGTCTAGCTTAAGAGAAAGACATAGCATCAGCAGGACAGGTACGAAAGGGATAAACTCTTCCGCCATACCCAGGGTGCTCGATCCGACACTGAAAACAAGCATGGTGAAGAATATCAGCGTCCATGGATTGTTTTTATACCGGTGGATAAGGCGTCCGATAAAAGTGTCGATCATGCCGGTGGCACGAAGTACTGCCAGTGCACCGCCAATGATAAAAACAAAAAAGATGATAGCCTGCGTCTCCTCAAAAGCCCTTGGAATTACCGTAAATATATGCCAGGGCTTTAGTTTTTCGGCATCGGAAACCTGCTGATAGCTGCCCGGCACAACGACGGTGTGCCCTTTTTCATCTTCTACCGTATTAAATTCGCCCTGGGGTAATAAATAGGTGGCGACCAGGGCCAGCACCATCATAGAAAACAATAAGACAAGCGTATGCGGTATTTTTATTTTTTGAAGCATATTATTTTCTTTTGGAAGTTATCTTCTCGATAAAGGAAAACCGGTTCTGATGAGTTTCCCCGTTTTGGTATTCAGATGCACTTTTAACCGATTCAATGGTGTAGAAAGCTTTGGGGTTATAGGTATTAATGGCCCTGAATACTTCCGGCAGCTTTTCCCGGTTAATCACCGAAAACAACACATTCACAGGTCCGAATTTACCTTCTGCAGGAACGATCGTAAAATGAAATTCATTGTCCCTGAAAAAATCAATCAGCGAATCAGCTTCCTTGCGGGTAATGATCCTGATCAGCACTTTCCCTAAGGCGAGCTTCTCTTCGATCTTAATACCAATATAGGTACCTGTCCCGAATCCTGCCGCAAAAGCTGCATAAGAAACAATATTATCCATATTTTTCATGATCTGGCTGACGGCCACAAGCCATATAAAAGACTCGAAAAACCCAAGAATGGGGGCCAGTCTGTGATTACCCTGCATGATGAAGATCACGCGCATGGTCCCAATGGATACATCAATTATGCGGGCCATGAATATCAATACGGGCAGAATGATATAATTCCCTAACCAGGGATCAAGCCCGATCTTTTCAATGACAATATCGATCATACTATTATTTTTTAGCGCCTAAAACGGAATACAGTACTTCTTCAATCCTTTTAAAGGTTTTAACTTGTATGTTAAAACGGTCCGGTTTAAAACTTTTAGGATGATATTTAGAAATAACTATCGTCGTAAACCCCTGCTTTTCCGCTTCCAGTATCCTGTTTTCGATTCTGTTCACAGCTCTCAACTCACCACTTAATCCTATCTCTGAGGCAAAACAGGTATCCACCGGTATGGGAAGATCCTGGTAAGAGGATAATATGGACATGCACACGGCCAGGTCCAGCGCCGGATCTTCCACCCTGATGCCTCCCGTTATATTAAGAAACACATCCTGGGTAACCATCCGGTAACCTGCCCTTTTCTCCAGTACCGCGAGCAACATGTTCATCCTTTTGAAATCAAAACCGGTAGTGCTCCGCTGCGGGGTGCCAAAAGTAGCCGGGCTCACCAGGGCCTGGACTTCCACAAGCAGGGGTCTTATACCTTCGATGGTTGAGCCGATAGCGACCCCACTCACCTCTTCGTCGCGCTGTGAAAGCAATAGTTCCGATGGGTTGTCGACAATCCTTAACCCATCGCCATGCATCTCATAGATCCCCAGCTCGGAAGTAGAGCCGAACCGGTTCTTCACGCTACGCAGTATCCGGTAAAGATGGTGGCGGTCGCCTTCAAACTGAAGCACCGTATCTACCATATGCTCCAACACTTTGGGACCTGCCAGGTTCCCGTCCTTGTTGATATGGCCGATCAGGAAAACAGGGATATTGTTCGTCTTGGCATAGCTCATTAATTCATTTGTACACTGGCGGATCTGGGATACGGATCCCGGCGGCGCTTCAAGATAGGAGGAGCTCATGGTCTGTATGGAATCGATGATCACCATGGCTGGCTGCACGCGGTCAAGGCCCGAAAAGACAGCCTCGGTATCCGTTTCAGAAAGTATATAACAGTTATCCTCCAACTGACCTATGCGCTCGGCCCGGTAACGTATCTGAGTGGCACTTTCCTCACCCGAAACATAAAGGATCTTCGTTTTTTTCAGATTGAGAGCCATTTGAAGCAATAAGGTGGATTTGCCAATGCCGGGATCACCCCCGATCAATATCACTGAGCCAGGTACGATGCCATTGCCCAGTACCCTGTCCAGCTCCGTATCCCCTGAACTTATCCGGTATTGCTTCTCTCGCGTAACATCTATCAACCGCCGGGGTTGAATATCCCGGCCGGCAGACCGGGAAGCGCGGCCAGGGGGTGATGGGCCGCCCAGCCTTACAACCTCCTCAACAAAAGTATTCCATTCACCGCAAGAAGGGCATTTGCCCAGCCACTTGGGAGATTGTACGCCACAATTCTGACAGATATAAACTGCTTTTTCCTTTGCCAAGAGAATTTGGATTTGAATTTCCAAAGATAGAAGAAATGTCGGTTTTAAATAAAAATTCTGACCAGTCATTCCTTTTGTATTTACTAATGTTATTCTTTCATAATTCTATCCTGATTTTTCGTCATATTTTTATAACTTTCAGTGTAATTTTGAAAATCATATAACGATCACCAGAAATAGTTAACTTTTTAAAAACATTAATTTATGGCCAGAGTATATAATTTTTCTGCAGGTCCCGCCACCTTGCCGGAAACGGTATTAGAAATAGCAAAGAATGAATTAACTGATTTCAAAGGCTCCGGAATGTCTATCATGGAGATCAGCCACCGTTCAAAGGAATTTACGGAGGTAATTGAAAAGGCTGAAGCCGATTTAAGGAAGCTGATGAATATCCCTGATGAATATAAAGTGCTCTTCTTGCAGGGAGGAGCCTCCAGTCAGTTTGCCATGGTCCCTTTCAATCTTTTCAGTGAAAAAAGAAAAGCCGATTATATCAATACCGGCCAGTGGTCAAAAAAGGCCATAGCCGAGGCTAAACGATATGGTAATATACAGGTGGTTGCTTCATCGGATGATAAGACCTTCAATTACATCCCGGAAATTAAAGCGGATATGTTTGATCCTTCAGCAGATTATGTTCATATCACCACCAATAATACGATCTATGGCACTACCTTCCCTGAAGTACCGGATACCGGCGATGTTCCCCTGGCGGCCGATATGTCGTCCAATATTCTCGGACAAGTATACGATGTTAGTAAATTCGGTGTGATATATGCCGGAGCCCAGAAAAATATCGGTCCTGCCGGACTGACCCTCGTGATCGTCCGGGAAGATCTTATCGGAAAGGCCCTGGAAGGAACGCCTGTCATGTTCAATTATAAAACTCATGCCGACAACGGTTCCCGTTTCAATACGCCCCCCTGCTTTGCCGTTTATATGGCCGGCCTGGTCTTCGAATGGTTGATCAACCTGGGCGGTGTGGGCGCTATTGAAAAAATCAACCGTGAAAAAGCAGGACTTCTTTATGATTTTCTGGATCAGTCAAATTTATTTAAAGCCACGGTAGCACCTGCCTTCCGGTCGATCATGAACGTTCCTTTTATCTTGCCTTCTGATGAATTGAATGAGCTTTTTATCAAAGAAGCCGGCCAGAAAGGCCTTAAAACCCTCAAGGGGCACCGTTCGGTAGGCGGGATGAGGGCCAGCATATATAACGCCATGCCCAGGGAAGGGGTGGTGAAGCTGGTTGAATTCATGAAGAAATTTGAAAGTGATCACACATAACTAACGATTTTTTAATATGTTTAAAATTCAGACACTTAATAAAATATCACCGGAAGGGCTATCCCTGTTATCCTACGATAAATATGAATCGGCTTCTGAAATAACACATCCGGATGCCATCCTTGTCAGAAGTTATAAAATGCATGATATGCACCTTCCTGATAGCCTGTTGGCTATCGCCCGGGCAGGGGCAGGTGTTAACAATATTCCTGTTCCCGGTTGCACTGATAAGGGAATTGTTATTTTCAACACACCTGGCGCCAATGCCAATGCCGTCAAGGAACTCGTGCTTGCCAGTCTCTTCCTTTCATCACGAAATATTGTTGGCGGCATCAACTGGGCGAGGACGCTGGTCGGGAAGGGAGAGGAAGTACCTCAACTGATCGAAAAAGGGAAATCTAATTTCGTCGGACCCGAGATCTATGGAAAAACTCTGGGAATCATAGGCTTGGGCGCCATTGGCCGGCTGGTGGCCAATGCTGTGGAAAGTCTGGGCATGAAGGTGATAGGATATGATCCCTATATTTCCGTTGAAGCGGCTTGGGGCCTCTCACAGAATGTCCAGAAAGCCAAAGGGATAGAGCATCTGCTAAGCAAATCCGATTATGTGAGCTTGCATATCCCGCTGAATGAAAATACGAAGGGATATATCGACCGGTCAAAATTTAATATGATGAAAGAGGGCGTCCGCCTGCTTAACTTTGCAAGGGGCGGGCTGGTTCAGCAGGATGACCTGATCGATGCATTGGATGGTGGTAAAGTGGCCGGATTTGTGACTGATTTTCCAAATGAAAAATTATTGCAGCACGATAAGGTAACGGGCATTCCACATCTGGGAGCAAGCACTCCCGAATCAGAAGCAAACTGCGCGATCATGGCAGTGAAACAAATTAGTGATTACCTGGAAAACGGGAATATCAAAAATTCCGTTAATTTCCCGGAAACTGAAATGGCAAGAAACGGAAGCCTGACCCGGATATGTATCGTTAATAAAAATATCCCCAGGATGGTAGGGCAGATCACAACCGTGCTGGCCAATGAAAACATCAATATTGAGGATATGCTGAACCGGCATCATGAAAACATTGCTTATACCATAATTGATGTAAACCAGAAAATTAGCGATAAACAGATCAATAAAATCAAAGAAATAGAAGGGGTTATCCGCATAAGGGTGATCCCGGGAGACAGATAACCATGGCTACCTTAAAACCCTTTAGAGCGTATCGACCCGTAAAAGACCTTGCCCACCTGGTCGCATCAGTGCCTTATGATGTGATCAGCTCTGAAGAGGCAAGGATAGCTGTGAAAGGCAATCCGATATCCTTTCTCCATGTAATTAAACCTGAAATTGATTTTCCCAGGCAGAAAGACCCCTATTCACCTGAGGTTTACCGGCGGGCGAATAAAAACTTTAAGAAAGCTCTTGAAATGGGCCTTTTTCTGCGTGATGACCATGACTCCCTGTATATTTATATGTTGGAAAAAAATGGTAAGGGACAGACAGGAATTGTCGGTTGCGCCAGTATTGATGATTATTTCAACGAGGTGATCAAAAAACATGAACTCACTCGCCCTGATAAGGAAGAAGACCGTAAAAATCATATCCGGGCAACGGATATGAATGCCGAACCGGTGTTTTTTGCCTACCGGGCAGTTGAAAAACTCGATGAAATGATCGATGAAATTAAAAAGTCCAAGCCTATCTATGACTTTATTGCACCTGACAGAGTACGGCATGTGGTGTGGCAGGTCCTTGATCCTGGTCAAATAAATGCCATAACGAGCGAGTTTGATACGATCGATAAAACCTATGTGGCTGATGGTCATCACCGGACGGCAGCAGCGGCCCTGGTAGGAAGGGAATTACAACATAAAAATCCGCATCATCAGGGTATCGAAGAATATAACTATTTTTTGGCAGTTCACTTTCCACATGATCAGCTTCAGATCATAGATTATAACCGGATCGTAAAAGACCTCAATGGACTATCAACCGAGGCGTTTCTGGAGAACTTGAAAAAAGATTTTGATATCAACTCGAAAGGGAAAAAACAATACAAGCCGAAAAAGCCTCATGAGTTTTCCTTGTACCTGGAAGGTAAATGGTATGTTCTTACCGCAAAAGACGGCCGCTGGGAGGAGGATGACCCGATCGATGTTCTCGATGTGACCATCCTCTATAAAAAGATCCTTAATCCCATTCTTGGTATTGAAGACATCAGAACCGATAAAAGGATAGATTTTGTGGGCGGGAACCGAGGACTTGAGGAATTGGAAAAACGGGTAACCAGCGGGGAGATGAAGGCTGCTTTTGCCCTCTACCCCGTAACCATGGAACAATTGATGTCAATTGCTGACATCGGTGAGATCATGCCACCCAAAACCACCTGGTTTGAACCAAAATTACGGAGCGGACTGTTTGTGCATATGTTGTTTTAGGGCTTGGGTAATTGTGTGCAGGGTCTAAGGTGTAGGGTGCAGGGTCTAAGGTGTGGGTATCTTGTAAATCACGACGGATGAGGATTCCAGGTGCAGGGTCAAACTATCCATTTCGACCATTTTCATGTCATTCTTCATTCCTTCATTTTTCATTCCTCCTTCTTCAATCATCAATCTTCATCCTTCATTCTTCATTCCTAATTCATAATTCTTTCTTTCCTAATTCATAATTCATAATTCTTTCATTCATAATTCTTTCATT
>CAZYDB010000228.1:4199-7759 GCA_964645995.1 uncultured Roseivirgaceae bacterium | reverse complement strand
ATATCGGCAGGAATCAGGCCGGCACCGGCTTCAGTCTTTTTGTATGGAAGAACCTTACAGCCAATCCGTTAGATGTGATCTATGAAAGAGAAAACCTGGCGATAGAACCCATCACTCAGGTTGATCAATTTCAGTCCATCAGGCTCCCGGAATTATTTGTGGCCGATACTTTTTATATCGGATGGGAACAATATACCACGGAATTCATGTCTGTCGGTTTTGATAAACAGCATGATTCGGGAGAAAGAATCTTTTATAATACTGGTGGTGAATGGAAACAGAATGATGAATTTGCAGGAAGTCTTATGCTTCGTCCCTATTTTGGCGAAGGAGATCCGACAACTTCTCTTGATCAGGGCCATGAGGGAAACCTTGAATTCCTGATTTACCCCAATCCTGCCTGTGATCATATTGCTATCGAGGGAAGCTTTGATCATTTTACCCTCCATGATCTATCGGGGAAAAGGCTTTACAAGGCAAACGGCCGGGAAGCATATGATCAATATGATATATCTTTTTTGAAAGCAGGAATTTATTTAATCAGAATAAATCAAGGTCAATCTGTTTTTGTGCAACGGCTGATGATCATAAAATAGAGAGACTTCGGTAGAAACACGAAAATATTTATCCCCGTTAAGGGCTGAAAATCAAAGTAATTAAGGGAGCTTTTGATATATTTTTATATTTTTGTCCGGAATTTTTACATGAATTTTTACATAACGAAATAAAATAACCAATGGGAAATATAGGGGCTGCCATCACTGGTGTAGCGGGATATGTGCCTGATTACATTCTTACTAATCATGAATTGGAACAAATGGTTGAGACCAATGATGAGTGGATTCGTTCCAGGACCGGTATAAAAGAAAGAAGGATATTAAAGGGTGAAGGGCTTGGTTCTGCTTACCTGGGGACTCAGGCTGTTCAGCAGTTGCTTGAAAAAACAAATACCAGGCCTGAGGAAGTTGATGCTGTGATCTGTGCGACAGTTACTCCTGAGACATTTTTCCCTTCAACGGCGAACCTGATTTGTGATAACCTGGACATCAGAAATGCCCTGAGTTTTGATCTCGCTGCTGCCTGTTCCGGCTTTTTATATGCCCTCGAGACAGGTAATAATTTTATTAAATCAGGGCATCAGAAAAAGGTGGTTGTCTTAGGTGCCGATAAGATGTCTTCGATTGTTAATTATAAAGACCGCAATACCTGTATTCTCTTTGGAGATGGTGCCGCCGCTGTTTTACTTGAACCTGCTGAAGAAGATAATGGTATAAAAGATGCTATATTAAGAAGTGACGGAGTAGGGAAAGATCTTATCTATCTTAAGGGAGGAGGATCCGCCTACCCACCCACTCATGAAACAGTCGATAAGGGATACCATCATTTTTTCCAGGATGGGAGAGCTGTTTTTAAATATGCAGTAAAAAGCATGGCCGATGTGGCGGTTGAGATCATGAACAGAAATAACCTTAGTGGCAATGATATCGCTTTCCTGGTTCCTCACCAGGCAAACATGCGGATCATTGAAGCAACCGCCAAACGCATGGAAGTAGACATGGAAAAAGTTACCGTCAATATTCAGAAATATGGTAATACTACGGCTGCTACCATTCCCTTATGCTTGTGGGAATGGGAAAATATTTTCAAAAAAGGAGATAATATCATCCTGGCAGCCTTTGGCGGAGGCTTTACATGGGGATCCGTATATCTTAAATGGGCGTATTAAACCATCTTTTCGTGATCGATATTATTAATTCCCTGACGTTTAAGCACTGAAAAAATTAATTTAACCTGAAAAAATCACGAAATTTTCCACCGCATCAGGCTGATGGAGCGTCCCGATAAAATCGGGGTGCCTATCAGGGTTAACCTGGCGAAGTATCTTATTGAATATCACCTATATATCTTAAAATTACGCCGAACAACAAAAATTTATGAATAGGTCGGGTTAATTTAATTTTAAAGTGTGGCGTTTCCTTAAAATATGTAGTATATTAACAGTAGAATTATCGCTATAAAATGAAGATCGCAGGAATCATCGAAGAAAGTTTAGACTACATCCCAGGGGCTGTTACCTTCGTGATCTTCACGCAGGGATGTAATTTCCGCTGTCCCTATTGTTTTAATCCTGAAATGGCACGCTTTTATGACGAAAATGAGGATTATGAGCAGCGTATAAGGGAAATACTCACCATCCTGAAAGATAAAAAAGACCGTTATGATATAGTGGTTATTTCAGGAGGGGAACCTACTATCCATATAACTTTACCAGACCTGTTGATCCGGATACGGGATCTCGGCTTGTCTGTTCGTCTGGAAACGAATGGTACGAACCCGAGGATGCTGGCAAGAATAACCAGGCTAGGACTGGTAGATCATGTAGCATTGGATATTAAAGCACCACTTCAGTTGAATAAATATCAGGAAATCAGCGGCGTTTCCATGAAGACACCAATGCTGGGTAAGATCAACCAGTCAATCAGGGTTCTCACCAAATCCGGCGTGGATTATGAGATCAGAACAACCCTGATCCGGGAAAAACATTCATTCCATGATATACTCGATATCTGTCAAACGATCGTTGGATGTAAGCGATTATGCCTTCAGGAGTTTAAAGCCGATATTGTTTTTGATGAGACCTATAATAATTACTCAAGTTACCCTGTTAAAAAGCTGGAAAGATTGATTAAAGCAATAAATCCGGAAATAGAAGAGGTCGTATTCAAATAATTCTTAACCGGCCAATTCCATGTTTATCAGCTGTACCAACTCCTCAATTTCTTTAGTATTGAATTCCCTGTGCAGCATTTTGCGGTGGTAATCGGTGACGCCAGAAGGATCTGATAATAAAAGGTCGGCGAAAGCAATAGCCAAAGAAATTTTTTCGCCAGGTTTATTATTTCCGTTTTTCTCTGATTTTCTAAAAAAATAAAGGAAATCCGAAATAAATTCTGATGATAAATATTGAAAGTCTGTATTTATTATTTGTCTCTCCAACTATGAAAAAATTGGACGATAAAAATAATGGTTTTTTATTTAATATGAACAAAAAACTATTTTAAAATTAATTTTTTGTTAACTCTCCATGTCATGGTATGTTTGGTAGCTGTTCTTTTAAATTTTCTCTCCTTTCATCGTTAATTTTTTGAAAATTTTCAATAATAAATCAGCCATCTAAGGGTATTAATAATTCATTCGGCCGGTTTTTCATGATCTTTTCAATTTTTATAGTATATTCCCGGGATTTTTAAAATTAATCTAAAGATAGTATGGAACTGAATTCACTAGACTGGTCAATTGTCTTTATTTTCTTTGTGATTGTTTTATCCATCGGATGGATCGCTTCCCGTACTGCCGGAAAGGATACTTCCGAGTTTTTCCTTGGTGGCCGCGGAATGCCCTGGTGGTTATTGGGTATTTCAATGGTAGCATGTACCTTTTCAGCGGATACACCTAATCTTGTGACAGGCATGGTTCGTGAGAACGGGGTAGCCAAAAACTGGGCCTGGTGGGCCTTTCTGTCTGCGGCGCCGGGCTCGTCGGCATGAACATCTCCAGCT
>CAZYDB010000228.1:0-4189 GCA_964645995.1 uncultured Roseivirgaceae bacterium | reverse complement strand
GTATTTATTTATGCCAAGCTCTGGAGGCGGTCGAACGTAATGACCGATCTCGAGTTCTATGAAAAAAGATACAGCGGGAAGGCGGCTGCTTTTCTGAGGGGATTCCGTGCAGTTTATCTGGGACTCTTTTTTAATGTATTGATCATGGGTACCGTCACGCTGGCCGCTATCAAAATCGGTGCTGTTATGCTGGATCTTAAACCCTGGCAGACCGTGCTGGGAGCCTCCCTGGTTGTTGTTATCTATTCCTCACTTGGAGGCCTGAAAGGCGTAATATGGGCTGATTTCTTTCAATACAGTATTGCAATGTTCGGAGCAGTACTGGCTGCGGTGGTAGCTGTCAGGCAACCGGAAGTAGGCGGGTTAAAGAACCTGCTGTCCCATCCGGCACTGCAGGAAAAATTATCGTTTGTCCCCGAGTTTACGGACCCCTCTGTTTTTATTCCCTTGTTGATCATACCCATAGCCGTGCAATGGTGGGCGGTATGGTATCCGGGAGCCGAACCGGGTGGCGGTGGTTATATCGCCCAGCGGATGCTTTCTGCCAAAGATGAAAAGAATGCCATTGGCGCTACCTTATTATTTAACTTTGCCCATTATGCATTGCGCCCATGGCCCTGGATCATCGTAGCCCTGGCTTCTATCGTAATATACCCGGATCTTCAATCCATTAAAGCAGAATTTCCGGCGATAACGGAATCGTACCTCAGGGATGATGTCGCCTATCCTGTGATGCTTTCGAAACTTGGTCCGGGATGGCTGGGTCTGGTAGTAGCTTCAATCATTGCTGCTTATATGTCGACCATTGGCACTCACCTCAACTGGGGCTCTTCCTACCTTGTGAATGACTTTTATAAACGTTTTGTCAATCCGGGATCCTCCGAAAAGGAGTTTGTGACCGTTGGCCGTATCTCCACGATTTCATTAATGATTTTTGCCGGTCTCCTGGCGCTTTTCTTCCTGGAAGATGCCACTCAGGCCTTTAATATCCTGCTGCTTTCGGGTGCCGGATCCGGTCTGATCTATCTGATCCGGTGGTTCTGGTGGAGGATCAATGCCTGGACGGAAGTAGTATCAATGATCGTCGCAACCTTAACAGCCATTGTATTGGTTTTCTTTATTAATGATATGTGGCTGGCCGATACTTTTGGTGGTGTTTATCCGCTTCCGGCCGACTATAAAGCCTATGGTGTGAAAGCTATATCAGGAACCGTATTTCCAATTAAACTGTTTATTGCTATTATTTTTACAACGGTAAGCTGGGTAGTGACGATGTATCTCACGAAACCCGAAGACCAGCATACCTTGAGGGACTTTTATAAGCTCACACGCCCTGGAGGACCGGGGTGGAAGAAGGTAGTGGATGATGCTGAGGCGGATGGCGAGCTGATCAATGAAGAGTACCGGAATAAGAACTGGGAGATGCCTATTCAGATCCTTATGGTCTTTATAGGTTGTATTGTGATCTATTTCAGTTTGTTTGCTATCGGTAATATTCTCTATGGTAACCCAATTACCGCTACGATCCTTTTTGTGATCGCCGCAATGGGTACTTATTTTCTGTTTAAATCATTTGATAAATTAAGAGCCAATTAACAGATATTCGTATTTTTGTTATCAGCAAAGATCCATCGATCCTTCCGGGGTCGGATGAATCTTCAATTTTTATATCAAAAAGCAATCATTATGGATATAACATTGGTGATCATGGCTGCTGGCATCGGCAGCCGTTATGGCGGCGTTAAGCAACTGGATGGTATCGGCCCGAATGGTGAGACCATTATGGATTATTCCATCTATGATGCCATCGAAGCGGGGTTTACAAAAGTGGTCTTTATTATCCGGAAGGAGTTGCAGGAAGCTTTTAACAATCATTATATGGAGCGGTTCAGCGGCCGGATAGCTATTGAATATGTGTATCAGGACCAGTTTAAAAAATATGAAGATCAATATGCTATTGACCGCTCCAAACCCTGGGGGACCGGGCATGCCATGTTATCCACAAGGGATAAAGTACATACTCCTTTTGCCATATTGAATGCTGATGATTTTTATGGAAAGGATGCCTTCCGTATAATGGCCACCACATTGAAAGAAAACCGGTCGGATGATACCGTCTTCCTGCTCGGATATAAAATGATCAATACCTTGTCCGATCATGGTACCGTATCGAGGGCACTATGCAATGTTGACAAGGAAAGCTATCTGACAAGTATCAGGGAGTTGACCAAGATTGGAAAGAAAGAAGGAGAGATCGTTTATGAAGAGCATGGGAAGTATAATCTTTTACAACCCAATGACCTGGTATCCATGAATTTCTGGGGGTTTGTTCCTTCGGTCTTCGAGGATCTCGACCGGGAATTTAAAACCTTCATCGATGAACATCATCAGGAGCCGGGAGCGGAGTTTTATATCCCTACTTTTGTTGATATCATGCTTAGAAAGGGGAAGATCGATGTCAAGGTGATCACTACTGACGAGACCTGGCTGGGGGTAACGTACCGGGAGGACAAACCTGTTGTAATGGAAGGCATCAGGGAGTATATTAACAGGGGATTGTATCCCGAAGAAATTCGTTAATGCTGAACAGATTAACTATATTGGCCGTTTGAAATAAATTCTTAGCGGCAAAATAGATGAATCTAGCAGATATCCTTTCAAAAAGACTGGCCTTCATAATCATTTTTGTTCTCATACTTTTCCAGGCTGCTTTTCTCTTGATTCAGTGTACAAACGAATCCAAACAAGATCATGAATCAATCCTTGATTCAGAAGATGATGACCCATATATGACGGACCTGTTGCCCGGTGATCGCTATGCAGGAACTGAGGCCTGTATTGAATGCCATAAAAAGGAATATGAAGAATGGCTTGGCTCTCACCATGATGAGGCGATGATGCATGCAAACGACACTACCGTAAAAGGCGATTTTTCAAATATCAGTCTTAAAAATCAGGGCGTGCTTACGCGTTTCTACCGGGATGATGATAAGTTCATGGTTAATACCGAAGGGCCGGATGGTGAATATAACGATTATGAAGTGATCTATACATTTGGTACGGAACCGCTACAGCAGTATATAGTGAAGTTTCCCGGTGGTCGTTATCAATGTCTGAGAATTGCCTGGGATACTGAAAAGGAGCAGTGGTTTGATCTCTATCCGGATATGAAGATAGCTACTCAGGAGTGGTTACATTGGACCAAAGGCAGCATGACCTGGAATACAGCCTGTGCCGACTGTCATTCCACCAACCTGCAGAAAAACTATTTGAATGAATCTGATTCATTCCATACCACCTTTACACTGATTGATGTAAGCTGTGAAGCATGTCATGGTCCATCAAAAGAACATATCGATTTTGTGAGTTCCCCTTTCTTTGATTCATCCACGATTTACAATGCTTCAAGACATATGTTTATGTTATCCACGGACGATCCGCATCAGCAGGTGGATGATTGTGCCCGGTGTCATTCCAGAAGGGTGCAGATTACAAAAGCATATGATCACCAGGGTTCTTTCCGCGATCATTATGCACCGGAGATACTCCGGGATCACCTTTATTTCCCAGACGGGCAGATCATGGATGAAGATTATGTGTATTCGTCTTTTGTTCAGACCAGGATGTATATGAACCATGTGAAGTGCACCAATTGTCATAATCCCCATTCCGCCAATCTGGTTCTTGAGGGCAACCGGTTATGCCTCCAATGCCATGAACCGGTCACTTATGACAGCTATGAGCATCATTTTCATGAGGATGAACTTGGCGGGCAGGAATGCATTAGCTGTCATATGGATGGTCGTTTTTATATGGTCAATGATTATCGGCGGGATCATAGCTTTAGGGTGCCCAGGCCTGATCTTTCGGTGGAGTACAAGGTGCCGAATGCATGTAACAGTTGTCATGTCGATAAAAGTGCCCAATGGTCTGCAGGCTGGGTGGATCGATGGTATGGAGCTGAACGCAAAATGAATTACGCTGATATTCTGAGTCTTGGCAGTACCCGAAAGGAAGAAGCTGTGCCGGCACTGGATACTTTATCAAGAAGCAGACATCAGCCGGGGATCGTAAGAGCCACCGCGGTCTGGTATCTTGGATTCATGGATAATGAACAATCAAACCGGGCCATCATTAATGCTCTTAATGATGAGGATCCCACGGTAAGATATGTGGCTGTTGAAGTTAT
>CAZYDB010000227.1:6382-7825 GCA_964645995.1 uncultured Roseivirgaceae bacterium | reverse complement strand
TTTGATAATCCAGCAGATCTTAATACTGAATTATATGATTTTAAACAGCGATTTTCTTTTTAAATCATTTTTTATCAGGCTTTTTTTTGTCATATTGTGAACATGGAATGAGGTTTATTGTGAACAATACGTTTTTCAATATTTACCTTTAAGCATAAATTCGTATCAATATTAAATTTTTTGTGAATTGATAAGTATTGGAATAAATATTCAGCCAGATAAATTCAAGTTGTTTTACATTACTCTGTTTTTGAATGTAATGATTTTTTTTCAGGGTGTCCCGTCTGTTCTTGCACAATGCCCTGAAATAGAAAAATCTGACTATGAGATAAATATAGATCGGGTTGGCGATCTGTATTCGATCAGTGTTGATATTCTCGACCCGGCTATAAACATTTCGGAATATCAGGTCCAGTTCTACAATTTTGACCGGGCTGCTTATCATATCGACCAGACCGGAAGAGAACAGGTATTGAATCGAACTGGTATTAATTTTAATATCACTGCCAGAGGACTGAGGCTCAGCAATGTGCCAGCCGGCGATTATGGTATCATTCTTATCAAGCAGGGATGTGAAAATAAGGTGATTGGATACGGGTATTCGGGATTCCCGCATTCCGCAATCCAGGTGGGAAGTTAAAAAGCAGCACCAGATGGTAAAATTTTACGTAAGGATTTTTTTTGTTCTGATTTTAATAACCGCCAGGCAGCTTGCCATTGCCCAGTGTCCGGACCCTGCGTTAACAACGATCAATAAGACCGATGAACAATGTTTTAATGAAAATGACGGCGAAATCGTTTTTACCTTCAATGACGGAACTCCACCGGATGGGGCCACCTACCGTGTGAGACTGTATGATTTCAATAAAGCCAAATATGTCTGGGATGATAACAATATACCTTTTTTGAATGAGATACCACCTCCGTCTTTTTCAGGAAATCAAACCACCTTTTCAGCCCTACCCCCCGGCGATTATGCACTTGTTCTGGACGAAGGTGGTTGTAGTAATGAGGTTTATGGTCTCGGATTTTCCCCGTTCCCGGCCAATGCTATCCTGATCGAGGATGCACCCAATCAGGCGGGGTCAATCGCTCCTGTCACAGATTCTTTTTGTGAAGGTAATAGTACTACACTGACTTTATCAGGATATATCGGTACAATTCTTCAATGGGAATACTCTACTGATAATTTTGCTGCAGATATTAATATAATTGCCAATACGGCTGACACCTATGATGTAACAGGTTATGCAGTAGGGACCTATCAATTTAGGGTTGTTGTGCAGGTAGCTGGCTGTTCTGATCAGTATTCGACAGTTTCGGAGGTGGATGTGCTTCCCTTAGATGATCCATCATTCGGTTATCCGCAGGCCAGCTATTGCCAGGGAGATGCTGATCCGGTGGCGACGATCACCGGAACAGGCGGCGGTACTTTTTCAGGTC
>CAZYDB010000227.1:664-6282 GCA_964645995.1 uncultured Roseivirgaceae bacterium | reverse complement strand
ATGTGAATACGGGAGAGATCGACCTGACAGCTTCCACGGTTGGCGGACCTTATACCATTACCTATACCACCCCCGGGCCTGATTGTGCGAACAGTTCGACCTTTGATATCACGATCAATGCCGAGGATGATCCATCATTCAGTTATCCGCAGGCCAGCTATTGCCAGGGGGATGCTGATCCGGTGGCGACGATCACCGGAACAGGCGGCGGTACTTTTTCAGGTCCCCCGGAGATAATATTCCTGGATGTGAATACGGGAGAGATCGACCTGACAGCTTCCACGGTTGGCGGACCTTATACGATCACCTATACCACGGCGGGTGTCTGTGCATCCACTGATGTTTTTGATGTTTCCATTATTCAAAATGGAAATGTTTCTCTGTTTTTACCCGATATATCAGGCAATACTGGTGACCAGATAGATATCCCGGTTACTTTACAAGGGTTCATCGATATCGTATCTATAACATTCTCTATCCAATGGAACAATACCGTCATTGATCTGGTGAATCCGGTTAATCTGGCAACCCTTGATGATCTGGATGCTTCTGATTTTAACCAGCCTGATGGTCAGACGTTAACGCTTAACTGGTCAACGGCTGCAGGACAGACCCTGGCGGATGGTTCAACTTTGTTTGATCTCCGTTTCGACCTTATTGGCCCGGAATGCAGTTCTTCTGCTGTCACTTTTGAAAACAACCCGGTGAGTATCCTTTTTAGTGATATAAATGGTTGTGCGGCAGATTATGTGGTAGTAAATGGATCCCTC
This sequence comes from uncultured Roseivirgaceae bacterium, assembly GCA_964645995.1. GTDB lineage: Bacteria > Bacteroidota > Bacteroidia > Cytophagales > Cyclobacteriaceae > JAGTVG01. Next base: position 5,512 of record CAZYDB010000227.1, on the reverse strand, counting down.
AGTATCGATGGAACGGGAAGTTCCGATCCTCCTGCAGTAGCATTTAAAGACTCCACCAATTGTACGAACGATCCCGTCCCGGAACTTGATGCTTCGGGAGTTGGTCTTCAATGGTATGATGATAAAGCACTTACCAGCAAAGTTCATGATGGGCATAATTTTATTCCGGGAATTGATAATACCATTGCTGGCAATTACGCTTTTTATGTAACCCAGACCATCGGATCTTGTGGTGAAAGCCTTCCCGATTCAGTTAAAATTGAATATATCGCTCCTCCCTTAGCCCCATCTGCCTCCAATACAACCTACACTCTATGCCAGGGAGATGCTGCACCTGTATTATCTGCAACCGGAACGGGATTGCAATGGTATACAGATGCTGCACTTACTAATCTGGTGGCCACAACCCCGAACTATACGCCCGACGCCGCAGACCTGGATACTGACGCACTGGGTACAACTTTGTTTTATGTTACACAATCCAATTCCTGTGGTGAAAGCTCTGCACTCGAGATTGTGGTTGAAGTGATCGATTGTACACCGGATTGTGATCAGTTTGCCCTTACAGTACTTGGTGTCAACACATCCTGTGCCGATACCGATGATGGGTCAGTTTACATTTTTGTGGATAACCCGATAACCGGTAATTTCCAGTACAGTCTTGATAGCGGAACAACCTATTACGATTTTGACAATACCCTGTCGACACAGACTGAGGATACGCTTTCAATAGGGACGCATGCCGTTCTGGTACGTGCCGAGGGTAGTGGCTGTGATGCCGATACCTTTAATATAATAGTTGGAGCCGAGGTGACCCTGCTGGCCTCATCGCTGACGGAAAGACCCGTCTGCCAGGCCGCCAACGGTTCCATCAATATTGAGATTGAGGGGGGAGATGCTCCTTTTATAGTTGATCTGAGGAATAATGCCGGGGATACGCTAGCAGCCGATAGCCTGGGGGTTTTCAGTGGATTGGCTGCAGGGAAATATACCTACACAGTTACGGAGGCATCCGGATGTACCTTTAGTCCACAGGATTCTGTCGAATTGGTGCCATCTGTGGGTGAGCTCATTACATCCGCCACCAAAACAGATCCCAGTTGCAACAGTGATGATGGTGAATTGATCATGAATGCGGAAGGTGGTTCAGGTTTATATACCTATCAACTCTATCTGCCCGACAGCACATTACTGACCAATCAATCCGGTGAATTCCTAAACCTTGAACCTGGCGATTATCGGTTCAGTTCAGTGGACGACTCCACAGGTTGCCAGTCCCCGGTCAAGAGCATATCACTTATCATCACACCGAATTTCGTGGCAACAGTGGATACGACTTCTTTTGAAAATGTTGCATGCCATGATGAACCAACTGGCCGTGCCATCATCAATGTCACCGGAGGTTCCGGCACTTATGAATATTCCGTGAATGGGAATACCTGGAATACTTTTATTTCTGGTACCTATATTGAGGACCTACCCCCATGGGGGACTTACACGATACTGATCAGGGAATCATCTGATGATCTCTGTTATGAGCAGGTTCAGGTGACCATTGAAAATGAGAACCCGCCATTAGCCTTCACTTATTCCTCAACGGAAGCGAGTTGTAATAATAATGACGGCATACTGACCATCGGATCGATTTCAGGTGGAGTTCCTCCGTATGAAATTTCAATGGATTCAGGCGCTTTCAGTTCGGTTGAACTAACTAACCTGCCGGTGTTCAGTAACCTTTCCGGTGGTTTAAGGAATATCAGGATCAGGGATGTAAATGGCTGTATGATTACTGATGATGCTGTCCGGGTAGATTTTCCTGGTTATATCCTGGCAGATATCCAACAAAACGCTCCGACTTGTGAAGGGAATGGAAAGGATGGCGCAATTGTTGTTTTCATCGGGTCAGCGGAGAATGAAGTTCCCCCTCCCTATGAATTTGGCCTGGGCGTTACAGGAATGGCTGAAGAGCAAGTGGTAATGCGGCCTATTCAGCCGGACAATCCTGTATCAATAGATACGCTTACCAATGGATCGTATTATATTTTATTATCTGCAGAGAATGGATGTGATAGTCGGCTCGATGTCGATATCACTGGCGGTCCGGTATTACTGGATTTTGATTCAGTTGAAATAACTGATGTTATCTGTAAAGGCGGGTCCGGTGCAATTTTCGTTGAGAATATTACCGGTGACCGGGGATTGAACTATATTGTGGAAATCGTTACCATTCCGGATGTTACCATTACTTATAGTAATATTTTTAATTACGAAGACCTTACGAATGGGCTTATTCTGGATGAAAGGAACACAAACGGGATCCCGGCCGGCGAGTACCAGTTGAGAATCAGACAGAATCAAGACGGCTGTAATCTGGTAAGTGTATCCGAGAATTTTGAACTTACTGAACCTGACGGATTACTTGATTTTGAAGTGACTAAGATCAATAATTCTTTCCCTGATTATCCATCAGGTTCCATTGAGATCCTGATCAGCCAGAGTGGTGGAGAACCATATGAGACCAGCGTTGATATGAACAGACCCGAATTTCCGGGACAGGATATCTTCCGGGACTGGACATTGGTAACGGCAGATCCTAATAACCGTACCCTTTTTGAATTTACTCATGAAAACGTGTACAGTGGTTTTTATGATGTTTATGTAAGAGACGCCTACGGTTGTGTCATCATGAAACAGGTCACAGTTGATTACGATACGGCTATTTTTATTCCAAATATTTTTACACCGAACTTTGACAATCATAATGATGTGTTTTATATCAGGAATCTTCCCGATGCCGGTAGCGGTACATCCTTGATAATAACCAATCGATGGGGTAATATAATTTATCAGTCAGATGATTATCATTATGATGATTTATGGGATGGTGGCGATAATCCCGATGGCACATATTTTTATAAGCTAAATATTCCCGGCAAGGGAAGTCATACGGGTTGGGTCGAGATATGGCGAGGCGCTTCCCGGTAATTAATAAGTAAGTTCTTCGAGAAAGGCCATGGTATCAATCTGATCAGCATAGTCCCATATATCGGGAAATTGTGCCAGTCCAAATTTCACCTGGTTTTTAATTCCAAAATTTTTGCCAGCGACAACACATTGAATTTTATCCTGATTCAGGAGGATCCGCTCTTTTACCTGTTTGATTTCATCAAATAATTCATAATAGATAACTGAAACCGGACTCACCATTTGTTCCGCTTCTTTAAATATAAAAAAGTCACCGTCGATAAAGGATATATCGTTTATATTCATGGTTGATCGCTGATATTTCAAGTTATTCGAATATTTCTGATGGGAGAGGAACCAACGGTATTCAGTAAATGATCTGATTAGAGCCTCGGGTTTAAAACTATTTGGAAAAAATATTTTGGATACATTTCGGCATCCAAGTCCAAAATACAGGAAAACATCATGTGCTAAAGATTGCAATTCTATTTCCGACTCTTCACCGGTCAGAACCGCTATGGAAGTACGGTTTTTCCTGATGATATGTGGAATTTTTATAAACTGAGTTCTGAGGTATCTTGCCGTATTATCGCTGCCCGTTGCTATTATCGCGTCAATATCATCCATATTTTGAACAAAGTGAATGCGATTTCCGAATCGTTTATCGAATCTGAATAGCTGGCGGATCAGATGCGGCAACAATATATCGTCCTGGTGACTTAGTTTGATAAATGCCTGGTGGCTTGAACATAATACGCATAAAAGATCATGAAACCCTACCAGAGGTATATTTCCCGCCATTACCAATCCGACCTTTTTAGGCTCCTCATTGAAATGGTAATGACTGATCCAATTGTTAAGATCATCCGGCCGGAGATACCTGGATATACCCTTTAATGATTCCTTAATAAAGGAGCTTGTAAACCAGGGATTTTTGTTTGCCGCATCATGAAGGATCGGGTGATCCTCCGTGATGAGTGACCTGATGTATTGCTCCAGTTTAATAAGTGCTTCAATTTTTTCTCCGGAATCCATAAAAAATAGTTTCAGATTATTTTAAGTGAAACATATAGCGCATACATTTGTTATTTTAAAAATAGTAGAAATAATCAAAATATTACATATATGGCAATAATGATCACAGACGAATGCATCAATTGTGGTGCATGTGAACCGGAATGCCCGAATACTGCGATCTACGAAGGAGGCGTTGAGTGGACCTGGGGAGGAGGCACAAATCTACAAGAAGTTGAACTGGATGACGGATCCGTTGTTGATGCTGGTGAGTCTCAACAACCCTTTTCTGACGAGTTTTACTATATCGTTTCAATGAAATGTACGGAATGTACCGGATTCCATGAGGAGCCGCAATGTGCCGCTGTCTGCCCTGTGGATTGCTGTGTGCCTGATCCTGATTATGAAGAATCGGAAGAAGAATTGATGACCAAGAAGAACTGGTTGCATCTGGAGTAGTCATACCTGATCAAGTTATCATTCAACTCATTTTAGCACGTTTGATCAGATATGATGTTAGTATTTTATTGAAGTCCTGGTTAATATCGACTTCGATGAAATCTATTTTGAATTGACCGCATTTTAGCTTAAGGTCATAGTAATATTTCCTGATTTCCTTGCGGTACTGATCACGGATCTGTGAAGGCTGAAGTCTCAATTTTTCATTTGTTTCCAGGTCTATGAATTCGTAGGGCTTTTCTTCAAAATCAAACTCATATTCGGTTTTAGGGTCCGTCACATGGAAGAGCAGTACTTCATGCTGATTATGTTTCAGATGATGTAACGCATTGATCAGTTCATTAATATTTTCCTGGTTATCAAACATGTCACTGAAAATGATAACGAGTGACCGTTTATGTATTTTATTAG
>CAZYDB010000227.1:0-654 GCA_964645995.1 uncultured Roseivirgaceae bacterium | reverse complement strand
TGGTGTAGTACATCAGCCACTGCCGTACGCTTGGAACGCTCCTTGTTTTCAAGCATCTGTTGAAGGATAATAAATAGTTTGTGAAGATGGGAGCCAGTGGATTTAACGGCAGTCTGTTGTTCTATACGATCTGAAAAGGTGCTGATGCCAATGGCATCCCTTTGTTTTTGTAATAAATAGGCCAGGGCAGCTGAGGCCATAACACTGAATGTGATTTTTCCGTTATTTTCAACAGGATAATACATGGAGGAGGAATTGTCAATCAGCAGATAACACCTTAAATTAGTCTCTTCTTCATATCTTTTAGTAAAGAGTTTATCCGTTCTGGCATATACTTTCCAATCGATATGCCGGGTAGATTCTCCCGCATTATATAGGCGGTGTTCAGCGAATTCGACCGAAAAACCATGATAGGGTGATTTATGAAGTCCGGTAATGAATCCTTCGACCATTTGTCTTGCCAGAAGGTCAATTTTGCCGATTTTACGAATAGTCTGAAGATCTAATTTCATCTGCGCAGTTTCCATGTTTCATGAAACGACCAATCTATTAAAAAATTTTAAATGGAAGCAGATTTTACGTGTTATATCTTTTATTTTTTTTGGTATTTGTTGCATTTCTTCATTCCAGACTTGCATGTTATATACTTATTGT
>CAZYDB010000226.1:7421-7826 GCA_964645995.1 uncultured Roseivirgaceae bacterium | reverse complement strand
CACGAATTTGCAAAACGGCAAATATCTCATTATCAATCATTTAGTTCTAGATCAAAAATTGCCAATGTAGAATGAAGCCGTGGTGTTGTAGAAAAAAATACACATCCTGCTAACCGTAATGGTTATGGAGAACCTGCCAGGCAAGATGCCCGATACTTTCTCATGAGGGAGGGAGTGTTGCATTTGCCAGGAAGGCATGAATAATTGCTCTTCCCAGTGTTCCCTGTTGTCTATTGTTCTATAGGCAGGGTAATGACAAAAACAGTGCCTTCACCCGGCCGGCTGGTAACTGAAATTTCGCCTTTATGACGATTGATCACATTCCGGGCAGTCGTGAGCCCAATACCCGAGCCTCCCTTTTTTGCTGTATAAAAAGGGTCAAAGATGAGGGACAGGTCCTCCTCC
>CAZYDB010000226.1:3048-7411 GCA_964645995.1 uncultured Roseivirgaceae bacterium | reverse complement strand
ATTATCGCCAATTATAATGCTAACCTGTTTAGCATTATGTTTAGAGGTTGTAACAGATAATAGGCCTTTATCTGCTTCCATCGCTTCAATGGCATTCAGAAAAAGATTAAGCAAGGCTACTTTCATCTGCTCCCGGTCAATGAATACACCGGGCAATTTATTTTGCAAATCCAGTGCCAGATCGATCCTTTGTAATCGCAAACGGTCACTGATCAGTTTCAGGGTATTATTAATAATCACATTAATTGAAGTTTTCTGCAGCACCAGTTTTTGTGTTTTGGAAGAATCCAGGAGGTCCCTGATCAATGATTGAATCCGTGCTGTATTCCTCCTGACAACATCAACATAAAACCCCGCATCTCCTTTCTCCATGTCAATTTCATTCTCCAATTCACTTACGGCAAGATTGATATTGGTAAGCGGATTTCGTACTTCATGAGCTATAATTCTGGCCAGCTTACCGCTAAAACTCATTTTTTCAGCAAATAAAAGATCCCTTTCAATTTTTTTATGTTCTGTTATATCCCTAATAACTGTTAAAAAAGCATCCTTTTCATCAATCCTTTCCACCAAAGGGGCACAATGAATCAGGCATATATGTTCCTTCTTTTTCTTATTGTATACTTTGGTTTCAAATTCTTTTATCCGCTGCCGGCTCAGGATATTGTCTTTAAATTTCATGAAGTCTTTTTGTTCGACCATAAGATCCATTAATTGGATATTATTTTTATCATGATCATTAAATCCAAAGATATTCTTAAAAGCCTGGTTAAAATTGATCAGCTCCAGGTTCATATCCATCAAAACGATAGGATCAAGGGATTCATTAAAAAGGGTTCTGTATTTTTTCTCATTCCTGGAAATATCATTATATAACGCTTTATGCTCCGTTACATCATTAAAATGAATTGTCAGCGCATCGTCATAATGAACACCGGATAACTGATACCATTGCTGGTTCCTGCCGGTAGCAAAATATTTCTCAACCTGTAGAAAATTCTTATGACTAAAATTATCCTTAAACAATTTGAATAAATCTTCCCATTCATCATCTTTATAAATATCCATGAATCGCTGGCCTATCATAGTTTTTCCTTCACTCCCAAGAATGAGCTCTGCTTTACGATTCAGCAAGATCACCCTGAAATCAACAATTTTGTTTTTTTGATCGCGTATTGACTTGAGCGTCAATATCCCATGGGGAGCTCCTCTTAATATGCTTTTCAACAGTTGATTCTCCCTATCTGCATATTCAGGATCAATAAATATTTTCATGGGAGTGATCGGATCAGATCTCTTCAAGATCGTGATTCTTCATTTTGTTATAAAGGGTTTTCCTGTCAATGCCAAGCATTTTTGCAGTTTCTGTTTTGTTAAAATTCGTTCGTCTAAGCACTTCCATGATAGCACTTCTCTCTGCCTCATGAGTAACCTGCTTCAGGTTTTTAGGGAGATGCCCATTAAAAGCAATATCAATGACTGCATCTTGCTGCCTGACCGGATGCCTGATCTCCTCCGGCAGGCAGGTACTATCGATCATATTCCCGGGTGCGATGAGCACAGCGCGCTTGATCACATTATGTAGTTCCCGAAGATTACCAGGCCAGTTATACGCCTGGAATCTATCCAAAACTTCCTTATTAAATCCAACCACCTCCTTTTTCAATTGCTGGTTGGCCATTTTCAGAAAATGCCGGCTGTATTGCCTGATATCTTCCGGCTTTTCCCGCAGGGGGGCTACATCTATACTGAACTCATTGATCCGGTGATAGATATCTTCCCTGAAATCTCCTCTTTTAACAGCATTTTTAAGATTTTCATTTGAAGCAATGATCAACCGCACATCAACATTAATATCTTTTATATCGCCGATCCTTTTGATCTTTCGTTCCTGTAACACCCTGAGTAATTTGATCTGGTTCTCATAAGAAAGATTACTGATCTCATCGAGGAACAAGGTTCCTCCATTAGCCAGTTCAAAGCTGCCGGGTTTATCCTGGACAGCTCCGGTAAAAGCTCCTTTAACATGACCAAACAGCTCACTCCCGGCCAGTTCCTTGGTGAGAGCGCCGCAATCAATAGCTATAAAAGGTTGCCCGGAACGTTTACTCTTAAAATGGATAGCCTTGGCGACATACTCTTTGCCCGTACCCGTTTCTCCCAGAATGATCACTGACATATCGGTTGGCGCGATAAGTTCGATATGTTTAAAAAGTGTTTTTGACTGATGACTTTCTCCCTGTACAAAATCACGAAAAAACTGTTGCGGATTTATCCGTGAAGGTTTTGGTGAGATTGCTGTCCTTGCACCCATAGCATGCTGAATGACCATCAGGATCTCATCCGGCTGAAGGGGTTTGGTCACATATTCAAAAGCTCCTTTCTTAACAGCATCAACGGCGACGCGTACATCAGAGTATCCCGTTATGATGATTACGGCAGTCTCCGGGTTAATGATCTTGATTTTCTGAAGGATCTCAACACCATTGTAATCGGGCAACTTGAAATCCAGGATCACCAGGTCGACAGGATTTTTCTTCAGATATTGAACTGCAGATTTCCCGTTCTCTGCAGAGGCGGTGTCAAAGCCCTTCCGGCTTAAAAATTTTTCCAGGAGCAGACAGATATTCCTGTCATCATCCACAATAAGTATACGCTTCATTGTCTATTGGCTTGAAGATTAGTCAAAAAATTCCAGTATCTCCTTTCTTGAAAAAGGTTTGCTGATAAAGGCTTTTACCCCCAGTAATTCAGCAACTTCCTTTTCCTCCTCCCCATCAAAAGCGCTGATGATCACAATATCCGCATCCTTGTTATTTTCTTCGACAATAGGGATCAGGTCAAAGCCTGATCCATCAGGAAGATGGATATCAAAAAAGTAAAAATCAAAATTGTTGTCCCTGATTTTTTCACCAGCTTGTTCAAAATTATAGGCGATCTCACATTGAATATTGCGTTGAGCCAAAAACTTACTGACTATATCAGCAATATCCTTTTCATCATCAACAATCAAAACCCGCATTCCAAATTACATTTTTATCAGAAAATATGTTGTTATCTGGAGTGTAATCAATTTATCAATTAAAGTCAAAAAAATAAATAAAAAAATGTAGAATAATCTCTACAAATTAATTTATAAAAAAAAACACTGATCGAATCCCTTTAAATAATTTCCCGGTAAGGCGCTTCCGGTTACCTAAAATTCTGTATTTCAGGCTCTGCAGGCATAGAAAAGTAACGTTTTTTAAATGTTATTTAATAATTTGCCGGTTTGAGGACATACCGGACAAGAATTTATACGTATGTTTTTATAATATTTTATACGTATAAAATGCACTTTATACGTATTTTTTCTTTAACTTTTATACGTATAAAATCAATTTTTCCGTTCTGTTTTTTCTCGAATTGCCAGTATTGCATCAGTTTGATAAGGCTTTTTTACCAGGCATTACCGGGTCTCATGGACGGATTAACCCGTACTTGCAGCAATATGCTGCGGAAAAGCCCATGAGTCTGCTGTTCAGCCACAGGGTTTAATATTGAAGGATTTTTGTATTTTTACCTGTTACAGAAAATATGCAGGACTTCCTTCTACAGATTGGTGCTATATACGTAGCCGGAATAACCGGGCTTTATAAAGGCGTACCGGTAGGAATTGCCTTAAAGGCTCATCCGGTTATCATAGCTACTTTTACCGCTTTGGGATGCAATACCACAGTCCTTATCCTCCATTTTTCCGGAACATCTTTCAAAAACTGGGTGATCAGCAAAATTGGAAAAGACAAACTGGAAAGCAATACGGGCAAATTTACCCGCATCATGGATCGATGGGGTATTGCAGGCCTGGGACTGATCGCCAGTGGTATACTCGGACCGATCCTGTCCGTTCTAATTGGCCTCGCAATAGTCAAAGATAACCGGCGCCTTATGGTTTATCTGCTTACCGGCATGTTCCTATGGTCGGCGATATTAACGGCTGTGGGGGTTTTGGGGATCGACATGGTCAGACAACTATTTTTATAGTCCCGATGCATGCAACATTTTAGCGCATAACCGCGTGCAAACAGGAAGTCTGAATTATGTGGGTATAAGCATACCGTGCGAATTCTTCCCGGCTCCCTTGAGGCATCACTGCTGCGTGATTTCGAACCTGCGCTTCTCAACTTTCAGCCTTCTCAACTTTCAGCTGGATCCACGGCTCCGGTTCTTAGTCACATTATCATATACTTATAGTTTTTTTACTGTCGGCATTCATGGTAATTCAACAATACTGATATTCCGGAAATGGATCTCCGCCCCTTCCGATTCGAGGCATAAGTATCCTTTCGTGCGGGAAGCCTTGCTGATACCGTTTACGAATTTG
>CAZYDB010000226.1:1560-3038 GCA_964645995.1 uncultured Roseivirgaceae bacterium | reverse complement strand
CGAATTTGCCGTTGACCGATAGTTTGATGGTGCCATCAACGCATACTACATCATAAGTATTCCATTTACCCCGGCCCATGCAGCGGTTCTCGACCGATTTGCTCCGTGTGCCCCGTGGATTATCTGGCACCACCTCAACCCCACCCACACCGAACAATTCGCCATGGACATAAGCCACGGGAGGCTTCACCCCGTCCCGGATATTCTGGTTGACCCAATCAAGCTCCAGCATCTGCACTTCTACTCCGTTGGGCAGGCGATTTTCACCCGGTTCAGCCTCACTCCAAACAAATACGCCTGAATTTCCCCCGGCCTCCATATGCTTCCACTCGATATGCAGGATGAAGTTCTCATATTCTTTTTCACTGCGGATCACCCCGATCGGCTGACCGGAACAAATAAGGATATCCCCGTCGGTCGACCAGGTATTTTCTTCCGTGTTGACCTGGAACCACCGAACCGGTTCTTCATTCAATGTATTATCTTTTATCTTCTCACCCGGCAACAGCTCCCGGCCAAAACTGAAAAGAGGGTTTTGTGCCCGGAGGTCCTGTTGAAGAAGAAAGGAAGTGAAAAGAAGGATAAACAGGAAATTGAAACTATGATTCATGTCTTTTTGTTTTTTTTATTCCTTATAGAACCTCAATGCGGTATAAGGTGTTGTCGTCCGGTACTCAAATACACCTGGCTCCGCAGCCCTTTGGTCAATCACCTCCATGTTCCAGGTATCAATTATCTCCATGGTATAGGATGAATCGCCCGCCAGGTCCATTGTAATAAATTGATCCGGACCGGCCACATAAGCAAGATAATATTCTCCCGGTTTTGAAAAAATATTCTGATCATGAGGTAAAAAGTTTTCCGAATTAAAAATCGGGAATCCTGCTGATTTATAAAAACAAATTAACAAAAACTCGTTTTTCATGGCAAAGTGATTGCTTTGCCGAATGAGATCATATGCTTTTTTACTCGATTGACTTACTCATCCCAAACAGATACCCGTACAGTACGATCTTCTGGCGGAAGGTTTGCTGGGGGGTGGCTTCGCTGTTAGGCACCGAGTAGCGGCTGTTCCAGAAATGCTCTCCCCAGGGCCAGATCTCCTTATCCGCAGGATAATTGCGGTTGGTATACCAGGCACAGCGGTGAATGTCATCGCTGTTATTCCAGCCGTCACGGCACATGTAAGGCGTCCAGCCGGGTTTAACACCGGGATAGCCGTCACGTCGTCCCGGGGCAAACGTCTGGGTTACGCCCCGCTCCCCCAGGCCGGTCATCTGTACGACAGGGGTTTCATATCCGATATTGGAGATCTTGATAGCTGGCGATTCCTGGGTATGTTCATTTTAATCAATTATTTTCAGCTTCTCCCTAAATTTGCTCCGCTTTCGATCTTACCGGAATAACCTTCGACGGTTACGTGAATGAATTTCACGTCTACCTCAAAAATTTCTTACGATACGAGTTGAAAGACTTCT
>CAZYDB010000226.1:1065-1550 GCA_964645995.1 uncultured Roseivirgaceae bacterium | reverse complement strand
AGTATTATCCAGTCCGTATAGGTCCGGTTAAGTTTGCCGAATTTTTCAGCCTCCTCCAGTATCGGTTTCATCTTCTCCGCAGCCTGTTGCCCGAATTCAGTAACGCTTCCATCATCATTATAATATTGATCACGCACATCCTCAGATTCCACCACTATGATCCACCCGTATTTATTATTATATTCGCCCCGTAATCCCTTGGCAAGGTATAATTGCCATCCGGGATAGTTCTTCTCATATTCCGGGATCAATTTTTCCACATGGAATTTCTGAAAATCAGCCATCCAGACACCCGGTTTCAGTTCGATGGATATGACATGAACCCCCACAAGGTTTCCTTCCTTAAAAGCTTGCCCATAAGCACTTAATACCAACAAAAAAACAGCGGTAATTAATATTATTTTTTTCATGACCTTATATAGTTTGATGAACTAATTCTTTCCAAAAATTATTGGCTTTCGGAAAATGGATATATACTTATAAAA
>CAZYDB010000226.1:0-1055 GCA_964645995.1 uncultured Roseivirgaceae bacterium | reverse complement strand
TATAAAACAATCGCTGGTTTTCAGGGGTTCCTGATATTCTAATCCAAAATTATAAGAAGGCTGTCACTTTTTGTGATCTGGATTTTTTTACTTCTGGTAAATCTTTATTCCTACCCGATTGATATGCTCTAATAATTCAGGGTTGTTGATTTTATTAAAAATGGATAAATCAAATTTATAGGGAGTCATCAGATCGTCCAGTTGATCATGAAGCTGATAAATATCCTGCATGGTAAGCCTTTCCCCTTTTAATGTCATATCGATATCAGATCCTGATCTATAATTTCCCTGAGCCCTTGAACCATATAGTATAGCCTCCTTGATCCTTGGATTGGTTTTCAGACATCTTGCAATGGTTTTAATAATATTTTGATCCAATCCGAAATTCATAAAAAAAATTCTCCCTGATCTCCTGACCTTATTTTTTCCATTTGTTTTTGAAATATGGTAAATAGTTCAAAATACCTATTTGTTATATTATCAGAAATTTCCTCTGCCGTTTCCTCATTATAGGTATGAGAAGTTTCATTCCGGCTTTTGATTGTATCCATCCATGATTGCCCATCCTCAATAAGCCCTGTATTGAACGCTTCCCTTATGGCATCCCTTGATCCGGTAATTCCTGTTATTCCCTGATATTCAAAATAATCCTTCATAACATTCCAGGCCAGTTCATGGGTAAATTCAAATGCCTTAATTAATCCCTGTTCCTCCAATCTGGTTAGCTTTCTTTCTTTTGCCTGATTCACTGCATCTTTCAGACGCACCATGGCTTTGTTAAAATTTGAAAAACGCTGAATCCAACGAATATCTCTTTTATCCATTTTTATAAAATATGAATTAATTTTTATTTTATCTCAAGTTATATTTTAAATGGTAAAAATGATAAAATTACCGCATATAATAATTTGAGGCAGATAAACTGCCTCTGAAAACGGTAATGCTTCATAACCCCGGATTAACCGGAACGAACTGAAATTTAAGAATCAAGTATTATTTATTGTTTATGAATAAACCAAAATTAAAAAAACCTGATATTTTTACGATATGGCTAA
>CAZYDB010000225.1:1495-7850 GCA_964645995.1 uncultured Roseivirgaceae bacterium | reverse complement strand
TATTGTACTATATTTAATCCAATTTACAGGTATTAATTATCGTGATCAACCAAAAACTAAAGGATTGTGGAAGAGAATAAGGACAATGGAAAAAATGAGATTTACTCGCAAAGAGTTCGCGCAGGAAAAAGAACCTATTTTTTTGATGTTAAAGCAACCCGGTCGAATGATTATTATTTGACGATTACGGAAAGTAAAAGAAGGTACAAGGAAGATGGTTACTTTTATGAGAAGCATAAAATTTTCCTCTATAAAGAAGATTTTAACAAGTTCATTGATGCCTTAAAAATAACTATCGACCATGTTAAAGAGGAATTATTGCCAGAATATGATTTTTCGCAGGTAAGTTCTTCACATGAGGGAGACAAAGCAGATGCTTCTGACTCTGATCTGAAATGGGAATAGTCAAACTTTAAAAATTTGTTAAAACCCTTGATGAAGATCAAGGGTTTTTTTTTAGAAAGTCATATATTTAATACATGAGGAAGACTATTATCTATATTATCGCGGGCATCGCTATTTTTGTTTTTCTTGCCTGGTATTTTTCCAATATATTCTTTTATCTGGTCATTTCCGGTATTATTGCTACAATCTTAAGACCCCTGACCAACTATATCAATAGCACCCAGATATTTCAGATAAACATTCCAAGGGTTCTCGCCGTATTGATTTCCTTTGCTACATTTATAGCTTTGATATTTTTATTCGTGTCGATATTTATTCCCCTGATCAAGGAACAGGTCGATGTACTGATGAATCTTAAATATGAAAATATTCTGTCGACCATTGAAAAGCCTATGCTGGGAATTGAAGAGTTCCTAATTCAATCCCGTTTATATGATAAGCCGAAGGGTACATTACTTCAGGATATCCAGGAAGGAATTGTTTCATTTATTAAAGAAGGAGGCGCTTATGATATAGGACAGATTCTTAACAATTTATTTTCCGTGGCAGGAAGTGTAACCATTGGCATCATTGCCGTGGTATTTATTACATTCTTTCTTCTCTATGAAAAGGGGCTTTTCCGGAGAACCGTTTTACGAATTGTTCCCAATAAGTATTTTGAAGTAGTGATCACTGCTTTTTCCAAAATTGAAAAATTACTTTCCAATTACCTGCTTGGCCTGCTTGTACAGATGACAGCCATATTCACGCTGGCTACCATCGGGCTTTCGATAACAGGTATAAAATATGCCGCATCAATAGCCTTATTTGCTGCCGTTGCCAATGTGATACCTTATCTGGGTCCAATATTGGGTGCCTTATTTGGCATAATGATCTCTATTTTGACTGCTAATATTTCAGGACCCAATGAATTAGTGGTGATTACCGCCAAGATATTTATTGTTTTTGCTATTGTACAGTTAAATGATAACCTCGTTTTTCAACCACTCATTTTTTCGAAAAGTGTAAAAGCTCATCCGCTGGAGATTTTTATTATTATATTTGTGGGCGCAACACTCGGAGGGATCATCGGTATGATTGCTGCCATTCCGGTCTATACGATTGTACGAGTGTCTGTAATTGAATTTTCACAAGGGTTTAAACAATATCAGGTCTTTAAAGTAAAATAAAGCATGGGATTACAAGGTGGGATTGTAGGCTTGCCTAATGTAGGTAAATCTACTTTGTTTAATGCATTATCCAATGCAAAAGCAGAAGCCGCTAATTACCCCTTTTGCACCATTGAGCCTAATGTAGGCATGATCACTGTTCCGGATGAGCGACTCAGGAATCTTTCAGCACTGGTAAAGCCCCAGAAAACAATACCTACGGTTGTTGAATTTCTCGACATTGCCGGCCTCGTTAAGGGAGCCAGCAACGGCGAAGGTCTTGGTAATCAGTTTCTGGGCAATATTCGACAGGTTGATGCAGTTATACATATCATCAGATGCTTTGAAGACGAAAATGTAGTACATGTTGATGGAAGGATTGATCCGGTCAGCGATAAGGAGATCATTAATACGGAGTTACAACTTAAAGACCTTGAGACAATTGAAAAAAGAATCCTTAAGAAAGATAAAGTGGCCAAATCAGGCGATGCCGAAGCCCGAAAGGAGGTGGTTATACTGGAAAAAGCCAAAAGCATCCTGGAGCAGGGCTTAAATATCCGCTCAGTGGATTTGGATCAGCATGCGAGTATCTATCTCAAGAAAGAACTTCAACTTCTAACGACAAAACCGGTTATTTATGTAGCTAATGTTGATGAAAAGGGAATCCGGGGAAATGATCATACAAAAAGACTGGATGCGTCAATTAAAGATGAGCATGCTGAGTTGATAATTATTAGTGCGGCTCTCGAATCACAGTTGTCTGAACTTGATGAGGCAGACCGGGAGTTATTTCTTGCTGAATATGGCTTGCAGGAAGCAGGGCTTCACCGTTTAATCCGTGCCTCGTATCATATTCTTGATTTAATTACCTTTTTTACAGCGGGTGAAAAAGAAGTAAGGGCCTGGACCGTAACGCGGGGGACAAAAGCACCACAGGCTGCAGGAACAATACATTCTGATTTTGAAAAAGGGTTTATCCGGGCAGAGGTAATTAAATATGATGATTATATAAAATATAAGACAGAAACAGCCTGTAAGGAGGCTGGAAAACTTGCTGTTGAAGGGAAAGATTATATTGTTAAAGATGGCGATATAATGCATTTTAGATTTAACGTATAAATTGGCGATATCTTTTTGTTATGATTAAAAATTTTATAACTTTCGATAAGAATGTAAGCATATTTTAAATAAAACCTAACCGGATCCGTGTTTTGCAGATGAAAATATAGAATTTCTTTTTCTCTGTCGAAACATTTTTTTATGTTAGTAGTTTATTTTTTGGTCATTAATCCAAATAAAAAACGAATTTTTACAGGTTGATTTTTTAATTAAATTTTTAATATATTGAGGATTAGATTAATCTTTATTCTGAAAAATAAGGGCGGGTATGTTCCCTTTCACCACCAATATTTACTGGCACAACTGGTAAAAGGTATCCTGTTGAAAGGTAATCAGGAAAAGTATTTTCATTATAATGAATATAACTTTTCCGGATTAAAGGGACAGACGAAGATCAGTCGTAATGGATTGCATTTTTTCTCCAGTCGGGTTACCCTTGTCTTTTCCTGTATTAATAAAGACTTTGTCGATTATTTCGTAAAGAATTTATTTGATTTTCCACAGGTTGAGTTAGGTAATCTCACACTGATACCTGAAGCGGTAGAAGAAGAGGAGATCCTGGATTTTGAAAATGTAACAAAATTTATCTGTATCTCTCCTATAGTACTCTCCGCACCAAAGTTTAATGATCAGGAGGGTAAAAAATTTATCCATCCTGAGACTGATGAATTTTCCGATCTCTTATATGAGTCGACTATCATACGTATGGCACGCAGTAAAATATATGATGAGAAGACATTGAAAACCTTCTATAAGTTTCAACTGGTGCCGGATCATAATTATCTTACCCGGATAAGGGAAACACAGAAGAAATTTGCGCGGATCTATCCGGTATATGACCAGGATGTTAAATATGAGATCCGTGGATATACATTTCCTTTTACATTATATGCGGCTCCGGAAGTTCAGCGGTTTGTATTCCTGCTTGGGTTAGGCATTTTCACTTTTAAAGGTTTTGGTATGCTTGACCTGGCTAACATCGATCCTACACAACGGACGAAAGAGTATAAAATAGAAAATTATATCTAGGATCAGGGATTATTGTTGAAGGCAAGATAACCGATCAGGTATTCAGTAATTTTACCCTGTGGGCGATAATAAACCAGGATCTCGTAATCATTTCGTGTTTCGAAATGACTCCCTTCCAGTACATATGGATCCTCCGGTGTGAAATATATGAAGTCATAATACCCTTGTTTTAAAAGAATATCGGCTCTGTATCCTTTTAATTCATTATCATAATTCATTTCGTATTCCGGCAAAAGGTTATAATGACTTAATTTTCCATATACATAAACATCGGAGGCGATCTTGTGGTCAGCTGCAAGGAAAAAATGAACATTGATATATTCCGATTCTATCGCGTCCTCATTGCCATCCACTGTTTCAATAAAATAACCGCCATTAAGGTCATGCCAGTTACTATAAAATTCATTACCTCTTTCTTCATCCCGGAAAAGAAAAGCATCTACCTGGTCTTCTTTGATGAAAATACGATCAACATTACGTCCCGGAGAATGGATGGTCTTAATTTCGAAAAACCTGTACTCATTACCCCCATAGAAATTATTTTCGAGGTTAAAATGGTTATATTCCAGGAACTGTTGCAATTCCATGATCCTGGTCGGTTTCAGATCGTACACAGCCGTTATCCAGGATTGATTTTTCCTGATTACAACCTTAATATCCTGCTGCGGGTTGAATACCTCAATACTGCTGTAATCAATAGAAAAGTCCAATTGCTGGTGTGTCCTTCGCTCAGCGATTCCGGAAGAAACCTTAATTGATGGGCTGATGGTGATCAGGTGATCATAAACGATAAATCTTTTGGTAATAATTATATCTTCTGGTTCATCACGGCGGTAAACAACAAGCAGGTAATTGCCGGGCTGATTTACACGGGGTACAAGAAAGGTATAATGGGTGTAAGGGATCCTTGCATTGACCGAATATTCATAATCGGATATTTCAAATTCATTATAGGTATCCAGGTATTCAATAGGCCTTAGCTGGGAGGGTTTCCAGTCCCAGTTACAGTGTATTATGCGAGCCTGAAAATATCGTGCATCTTCATATAATTCATCAAATTTAAGAATCAATTGTTCGGGTTTTCTGATATTGATTACCGCAGGTTCGTTCCATGCACCAAGATGTCCTTTATTTACGTATAAATTAACAGTCCTGATATTAGGATCATAAATCCGGTCGTCATAGCTGAGATCTTCCGGTGAAAATGCAATTAAGGTATTGGTATGTATGCCAAACAGGAGACAACTCAGAAGTATAAGCTTTAGATCTTTTTTGAAACCAGGCCAGTTTTTTTTCATACAGTAAAGATAAACGAATGTTTTAATAAATAATTTTGTTTCCAACCAAAATGGTTATTGTAGGGTCATATAATAAAAGATGCCATTATAATGCCAGGCATTGAATGAAAGATTTCAAGCAACTGATTAAAAAATGTATTCAGGATGATCGTAAAGCGCAAAAAGCGCTATATGATCAATTCGCGCCTGGTATGATGATGGTATGTTTACGGTATTCGAAATCAACAATGGAAGCTGAAGATATTTTACAGGAGTCGTTCCTGAAAATTTACAATAACCTAAAAAATCTGAGAGAACATTCCAACCTCCCGTCATGGATCAAACGTATTGTGATCAATACTGCACTGAATCATCAACGCAGCAGATTATATATGTATCCAATGGTGGATATAGGCAATATAAATTCTTCTTATAATGAAAACATAGCTTTGTCAGGATTACATGAGGAAGAATTATTAACAATGATACAGGAACTCCCACTGGGTTGCCAGGTAGTTTTCAACCTTTACGCAATAGAAGGATATACGCATAAGGAGATTGCCCGGCAGTTGAAGGTCAGCGAAGGCACTTCAAAATCTCAATATTCCCGGGCAAAACTTTTGTTAAAAAAGAAACTGGATCATGGAATAAATGGCCAATATGAAGAATTTAAAAGATAAATTCGCAGAACCCTGGAAAGCGGTTTTTAAAGATGCTCAGGCTTCCCCTTCAGAAGAAGTTTGGACCCGGATTGACTCTTCCCTTTCTCAGCAACAGGTAAGCCGTTACAGACGGAAGTTGTTCCTGTATCAATTGCTGGCGGCTGCCTCCGTGGTTGTAGCGGTTGGATTGGGTATTTATTCTCTGAAGGGTTTCAGGGTTGATCTTACTCAATATGAAGCTATTAGTGAGTCTGCGGAAGAATATAAACAGGATATTGCGCAAACACCTGCAGTCGAAGCGCCTCCGGAAAATTCAGACATTTCTTCCTTTAATGATCCGCCAAATGAACAAAAGACAACTATGCCTTCCACATCAACTGAATTTAATGGTGCAAAACTAGTTTCTGTGGATCCGCGGAAGGCTGAATCAGAAGCTCAAAAAAAGGTTTCTGGTGTAGTTGTTCATTCTACAGGATCAAGATTTTCTCAATCCAGGTTAGCCTTACTCAGACCCCGGGCACTGGCTTTTTCAACGGAAAGGCCTGAAACAGCAGGCGAGCCAGCATATATCATAGATCCGTTTGATGGGTCTTGGATTGAATTTCCCGATGAGATCGCATATGAGAAAGAAGGTACTGCCATCTGGGCGGGGGTAAATTTTTCTTCAGGAGTATTTGATCCAAATATTACTTACGGACCACGGCCTGCCATTGGC
>CAZYDB010000225.1:0-1448 GCA_964645995.1 uncultured Roseivirgaceae bacterium | reverse complement strand
TACATACAGAGCCTCTATGCCGGAACAAACATTTTATACACCGGAATTTTCCTATGCTTATGGATTGAACCTGGGGTATCGGTTGCATGAGAAATGGATGATCGGCGGCGGTCTGTTGTATATGTATAATAGTTCATCCTCCCTTATTAATTCTTTTATCGTGAACTCAGAAACTAATAAAAGAGTAGCTTATCAGGTACTTAACGTTAATGAAATAGATCAGGCAGGAATGAATACTTATAATGCTTCCAGTGAAGAGATAAGGGTGAATAATGTCTATGAATTTATTTCTTTACCGGTAAAAATGGGATATTACATTGTTAACAATCAGTTTGAATGGATACTGACAGGAGGCATGACGGCTGATTTTTTACTGGGAAACAGGATTTATGATAAAAACGGACAACTTGATCCGGTAAACTATGGTACTGAAGGGTCTTCCCCCTATAATGCTACCTTTTTTAATGCATTGCTTGGGACTATGGTCAATTATACCATTTCCGGATCCTACAGGATTAGCATCGAACCATCCTATCGTGCCGGTTTGAGTTATCTTACACGGGAGGAAGCGGCGTTTAACAGCCGACCTTCTGCTTTTTTTATTTCCGCAGGGGTATCCTATATGTTTAAGTGATTTTTAACGTAATTTTAATGTATAAAATGATCCTTAATAATAGCAGACATGAACAATAAACTTGCCGCTTTCCTATGGGTATTCGTTTTCTTACCAAGTATTTCCTGTAATGTGGACGAGGATCGGCCGGAACCGTCATTATATACTGTTAATACCTTTGAAAATGATGCGGAAGGATGGGAGGCATTATTTGCAGATTATCCTCAGGGACTGGAAGATTCTTTGAAATTATCATTTGATTATGGTAGCTTTTTCCCATCGGAGTTGATAGGTGATGTAAAAGCTATCATTCAAACGGGATATGCTGCCAATAGCGATCTGTTTATGTTTATCAAGAAACAGATTTCCGGACTGGAGCCCGAAAAGCAATATGCTGTCGTTTTTAATATTGAACTCTATGCACAGCTGAATCAGGAGTATGAAGGCGACATTGAACAGGAAAATAAAGGTTCTTTTTTAAAAAGCGGGGTTTTTACTGATGAGCCCGGTGTAATACTGGCCGATGGAACCGGGGAAACACCTGACACATTGGTGCCTGATTTTCAGATAGGAGAGGCCAATGAAGCAGGTCTCGATATGATCAATGTTGGGAAACTTGAATATACCATACCCGGGGCAACACCGGTCATCAATTTCGGATCTTCAGTAGAAAACCCGGTAAATGTCATGTCAGATGCGGATGGTAAGGTCTGGCTTGTTCTTGGCGTAGATACCAATATACCCGTGTATATGAGCATTTATTATTCGAATATTACGGTCAATTACAAAAGGGTCGATTAACTGAATATTTTGCCTTTAAAACAACTTATTAGCA
>CAZYDB010000224.1:6163-7866 GCA_964645995.1 uncultured Roseivirgaceae bacterium | reverse complement strand
GGTGGCACGGCCCTCCCACTCCCGGGGAAGAGGCTCTTCCAGGTCAACTGCCAGGTGTACAGAACCATTTTCCGGCCAGGTCCTGACGGTATAGGCAAAATCAAAGCCGGGAACCTCAACAACAGCCTTAATCTCTTTTTTACCCTGATCGATTTGCCTCCCGGCTGATTCAGGTTCAGGGAAACTAACACCTGACGGCAGATTAACAGATATGAATCCGTTGGTGGCTATACGTTCACCATGATGAATGAACTCAATACCTCCCTGGTTACCAACAGGATAATAATTATGAAAAGATAATACATCAAAACCTCTGGCAGAGAGATACTCATGTTCGGTGATCTCCCAGTCATTGAGCTTTTCGCCCTGGTTACAACTGGCTAAAAAAATAAAAAGTGCTGATACGAAAGAAATATTAAATCCTGCAAAGTTCATGATAATAATTGTTTGGGTTGCTTTTTTTATAGTAGTGTGAAAAAATCATTCCTAATGATCGATCCATGTATTGTTGAAAACCAAGCTTTATTTAACAAAATTCAATGACTTATACAAGCAGGAAGGCTAAATGTTGATCTTTCAGTGTCATAGTTATTTTTATAAAAAGCCGTGAGGGTGTTGCCAAAAAAATCCTGGCCTCTTTACGCCCATGCCGCTGACATAGTTATAGGTAGTTCCCAGGTCTGATCATTTATCTTGTCTTCCAATTGGATACCACTTCGCCAATAATAGATTCATGGTTACGGGTCTGCATTTGATGCCGTGGCATGGCTCTGTAGTTGACTATTCATGGTCTGCCGGCTATGTTTTCATTTTATTCCATCAAAGTTCCCTGCGGATAAACACATTTTAAAAAAATAAATTATATATTGTAGCTATAAGATTTTTTAAGAGGTTACTAATACCAACGTACCGGCGAAGGGCAACCTTACCGGCAGACTTTTACAAAAAATGAAACGCCGTAATTTCCTTAGAATTGGTGCTGCTTCGATGATGGCGGCTCCTGTATTTTTTTCCCGGCAATTCCCAGTCCTGGCCGGTATGGAAGCTTCCCGTATTGTAAGCGCCAGGGATTACCAGGCCTCAAAACTGGCTTTCGATCCGGGGAAACAGCCCGATCAGCATGGTCAATTGATCGACAGCATTAATGCTTTTTCCGTCAACTCACCACGAATTGCCATGATGATCGATCAGGGGATCATGCGCATGACCGATCAGACCACTGTTGCCAGCGCCTGGGAATCACTATTCCCCACCGGCAAGCCCGACAAGAGGACCAGGATCGGTATCAAACTGAATTTCGCCTATGGATGGATGGATGAATTCAATGACTGGAACAGGGTCATGTGTCCCTACGGACCCAAAGCAGCTATTTCCGATGCCATCGTTTCAGGACTTGCCCAGATGCTTGACGGGTGTTTCCCTGTAAACAATATCACCCTTTATGACCTTGGACTGGCCATCATACCCGGCAAGGCCAATGCGGTCATGCAAGGCTACCGTCCCGTTCAGCCCGACAGTAATGAAGTATACAAAGACCTTGACTCCGGTTCCTTTGGATTACACTGGCTCAATGCACGAAATCCCTTTGATGTCCCGGAAGAAGCGCCCGGTTTTCTGGCAGCACCCGGTTTTCCGGATCCTTACAAAGCGTCACAGAAGATCCTTCCGCCTGTTTATGAGAACGATTTTATGATCAACATCGC
>CAZYDB010000224.1:0-6153 GCA_964645995.1 uncultured Roseivirgaceae bacterium | reverse complement strand
GCTATAGCCAAGGACCACCGGTCAGCCGGAGTAACGGGTGTGATGAAAAACATGTTCGGATGCACCGATAATTGCGCCAGCACACATGGCGACCAGTGGATGAACCTGGACACCCCCTACCCGGGTACCAGGCTTTGTGTGCCTGTCTTTTATGAAACCATCGATAAGTATTGCCCGGTGGTCCTTAATGTGCTTGATGCCCTCGCAGGCGTTTATAATGGCGGGCCGACTACCGGCAGGGTATTCCATCCGAATATTATTGCGATGAGCAAAGATCCTGTAGCGATCGACCATTACCTCCTTCATCTGATCAATGAGGCCAGAAAAAATAATGGCTACCACCCGTTGAACATCGATGATGGCCGGACAACGGATGGGCATCCCAATGCCCCATCAATACGGTTAGCTGCCCATCAACATCATCTGGGCAGCTTATCGCTTAACAATGTTCAACATATTGACCTGACCTCCATGAAACTGGGTTACCATCCGCCATCACTGGGAAAAGATCAGTTCCGGCTGAGCGATATTCAACCGGCAGCAGGCTCAGAAAAAATCGATGTGTTTTTCGATCGTTCGGGAAGAAATCACCGTTTTGAATCCTGGATTGAGGATAGCCATGGAAAGAACATCAGAAATTTCAGGCCGGCATCAACCAGGCAACCCCTTGCAACCCTGTACTGGGATTTGAAGGACGATAATAAATCCACTATAAAAGACGGATCTTATATTTGGAAAATCAGGAATGAAGACCGGATACTGACAAAAAATATCAATCTGGTATAATAAATCCGCCAATATCTTCTGCCATGAATTGATTTTGTTGTATATTGTCTGCAGGCACATAAATATTTTTTTACCTGTAACTACGCGTAATTATGAAGAAAATACTTAATTCAATCCCTTTCGTTCTATCCTTTTTAATTTCATTTAATTCTTTTGCTGTTCCGGAGTTTTCCCGTTTCAGACAAAATACCGGAGAAGTTCCTTTATACGGTAAGCTGGAAGTGCGTTTTGATTTAAAAGCTGATTTTGAAAATCCTTTTGATCCGGAGGAAATTGATGTTAAAGCCGTTTTTACCTCACCTACCGGGAAGAAATGGACGCTCTTCGGTTTTTACAATTATTCATCCTGGCAGACGATGTGGATGATCCGTTTTTCACCGCATGAAACGGGGAAATGGTCTTATGTGGTCATGGCCCGTGACAGAAACGGAGAAAGCACCAGTGAAACCTTTGAATTCACAACCGTTGATTCCGATCTTAAAGGCCCCATAGAACTGGCTTCCAACAAGCGATATCTGCAATATGCTGACGGATCCCCTTATTTTGGCGTTGGCCTCTGGTATAATGACGGCTATGCCGAATTCAATAAAGGCAGGATCAGTGAAGAAGAACTTGATAACCTGAAATCCCTTGGAGTCAACTTTATCAGTACTTTTATTACGCCTTTGGAAACCTGGGGTACCGGTCTGGGGCGATATGATCAGAATCTATGCGGACGCATCGATGAGGTCGTAGAGATGCTGGAGGAGCGTGAAATGATACTCAGTCTCAATCTCTGGTTCCATTCTTATCTTTCTGAGACCGTCTGGGGCGGTGGCAACAGTCGCTGGAACTCCAATCCTTACCAGCTTGTATGCGATGTTAAAGATTTCTTCAGTGATGAAGAATCCTGGCGTTTCCAGGAGAAACTATTGCGGTATTTCGTAGCCCGCTGGGGCTACAGTCACTCTATGGGCATCTGGTTCATTGTAGATGAAGTAAACGGTACGGATGGTTGGGTTTCCGGCGACAGCCTGGGCGCTGCCGAATGGGGCCGAAAGATCCATGATTTTTTTAAGAACAATGATCCATACAATCATCTGACTACCGGTACAAGAAGCGGAGGCATCAAAGAATGGTGGCAGGAAGGCTATGAAGTTTTCGATATGGCCGGACGCGAGATCTATGAAGCACAGGGCTTCCCGATCATAACCGATGGAAGCATTGAGTCCTCCGACACCCACCCGCTCACGTATAGCTACAGTAATTATGCCGGTCAGGTACAGAAACTGTGGAATAATTTTCAAAAACCGGCCATCATCCCTGAAACCGGCTGGGATCATACCTTTTACGAGATGGAAATGCCGGGCTACCTGGCCCTGTATCATAATGCCTTATGGGTAACGATGGCCACCGGATCGGCTATGTCCCCCTTCTGGTGGTCGTTTAACAGCCGGTTGAATGATGCTACTGTCACACACCAGCTCCTGTATTTCAGGCATTTTACGGATGAGATACCATTCTCTGACCTGACGAACCTGGAACCGGTGGCTATTGGAAATTCTGATGGAGATGCTTATGCAATGGGAAGCGACCAGATGATCTTTGGCTGGATGGTAAACGCAAAAACAGATATGGCCAATAAGTCAATCACCCTGCCGGATGTTGAAAGAGGAAAATACCGTTTAAGGATATATCATACCTGGGGAGGCGAGTTTATTTATGATGAGGAAATTGAAAGCAACCGGAAGGAGATCAGCTTCGATATTCCCCAAATGAAGATCCAGGGCTCCCATGCGCATTATGTTGGCCAGGACCTGGCCTTTATTCTGGAGAAGATGGAGTAGAGAAACAGGAATACACATAGTGGGTGTGATTTCAGGAAGCTGTTATATGATAGCTCTTTGCCCTGCCTGCTCCGGGACCTTTCCAGCTCTTTCCCTGCTTTAAAGCCGGGGAGGAGTGCGGCTTATTTGATCCTCCATTCCCACTTCCAGCGGGATCTCCGGCATCACCTCCGACCTCATTCCTCCATTCACATTCCTGATATTATCTCTCCAAAAGTCTTCCAGCACACAGGCCCACGTAAACTTTTGGAGAGATCCACCCTCCATCCTCCATCCTCATAAATTATACACCTGCCTGTCTACCGCCTAGTACCTGTTTCTAATCCTGCCCCCGGTTGGATCTCCGCTCAGCATATATAGGCTGGCGTATATTGTAGCGTATATTATCTCTCCAAAAGTCTTCCGGCGCATAAGCCCATATAAACTTTTGGAGATATGCTTTTGCGGGTCAGACCAAGCTGAGGATACAGCCAGGTATTCTGACGATTTATGGATTGTAAATAGGGGAATACCAGTTGTTTTTCCTGTTTCAGAAAAACATGAGATAAAGATATCCCCCTGCCAGGAATAAAAGCAGGCATAGGGCGGCGATGGCCAGTATTTTTACTGGAATGGAATTTGTTAACCGACCCATGATGTCCTCCCTGGCGGTGAAAAGAAAAATGATCAACCCCAGTAAGGGCGCCAACAGAATAGTCAGTCCCTGTGCGATGATGATCAGTTGAATGCCCAACTCTCTGAAAATGACTGCCATCAGTGCGCCCATGCCAACAATGATCATGATCAGGAGTCTGACGCCCCGGTTATGCAGTTGGATATCAATCGATAATGCATCTGCCAGAAGGATCCCTCCCAGTGTAGCATTACCGATCAGGGAGGAAAAGGAAGCAGCAAACAAACCGATCATGAAAACCACATAAGCCATTGAGCCAAACAAAGGCTCCAGTACCCTACCCATATCAGCGGCGTTTTTTATGTCAACCTGACTCGTGTATAAAACAGATGCCGCCGTCATCATTACCACGGCCGAGATAAATCCCAGGATAATGATGCCGGCAATACCTTCCCTGATACAAATGTCCTTATCGTCTAGTTTCCACTGCTTCTCCTGGACCAGGTATGACTGAAAAAAGGCGCCTGCGAGCGAAAAACTGGAGGCGATCAGGGCAATTGATAAAAGTTCCGACCCGGAGGGGATCACCGGAATGAATCCCTGCAGGAGCTTAGCCGGATCCGGCCGGGAAATGAGGAGTGTTATCAGAAAGGAAAAGATCATTACAAGCACCATGATGATCATTATTTTCTCGAGGATTTTATAAAAGGATCGCAAAAATAATAACAGTATAGCGGCAAGTGAAAACAGCAGGATCCAGTACACCGGTGCCGTATTAACTAATCCGCCGGCAGCGAGTCCGGCGCCTATGGCATTTCCCGTCTGAAAGGAAATAGCAACGAGTGCAAGGCAGAATCCCAGAAAGATAGCATATCCCCTGCCGTACCTTCGCCTGATCGTCTGTAAAAATGATCGCCTGGAAGCCAGTCCGAATCTGGCCGACATCACCGTGAAGAGGATCATGAAGCCGGTGGAAAGAATGATGAGCCAGAGAAGATTGTAATGATACGATGCACCCAGTTTAGAGGTTATGGTGAGGCTTCCCGGTCCAAAAATCAAAGCCGCCGTAATGATCCCCGGACCCAGATAATCTAATATGTTTCTCCTGGCTTTATCAGGCATGGGTGCAATATCGGAATTCCTGTTAAAATGAAAACATGAAGAAGTTAATAATTTGTTGTTCAATACGATCAGTCATAGCGGAAACTTTATAAGATTCATTGACAAACAGAATATAAAACATACCACTCCAATGGATCGACTTTTTTTCCCTACTATGCACCCGGCACCTATCTTATTTATCAGTAATAATAAAAAAATTATTTATTATTTATGGCAAACCAACAAACATGTATCAGGGGATTTCCTTTACTGGATTCTTTCCCTTATCCGGCTTTAATCCGATCATACATTATTTTTAAATTCATCATGAAAGGAGATTTCAATTACCGTCTTAGCTGAATTCAGGTCCGCCCGTGGCATATTGAATGGTAGCCAGCTTTTCTTCTTCCCATTCCATATAGTCAAAGGTCTTGTCATAGGCTTCAACCGACCTGTCAAGCATCATTTTTGTTTTATTATTGGTTTTATGATCTCCCTCCTTCTCCAGGTTCTCCAAAATGGATATATAATTTTTGCTGGAGATCAGGTGATACATCCTGGTGAAGCTCCGTACTGGTTTGATATCCTTCAAAAAACGGTGAACAATGTTCAGTTTATTACCGTTGTCCATGTCTTTATTTTCATAAATTTCGCATTCTCTAAAATGAGCGGATGAAAGATCCATCAGCACCTGGTTGTAATTTTTCTTTTTCCAGTATGATAAAGCTGAAATCGTAAGCGCCTCCGCTGTAGGCTCATCATCGGCAAATAAAGGTCCGATAAAAGGATAATTCATTCCTGGACGGCTCATGATAAATCCTTTTACTTTCTTCCCTTCCACCGCTATTCGCGAGGTGTTTTTCGAAAGCTCCGATAGTGTGCTAATCACCGGTTCTCTGACCAGGCAGTTTCTGGGAGCCAGGTAATTCTTGATGGCATCAATTGAAACTGTTTCCTTTATGTCACCGGAAAAATTATTCCTGTACAATATATCTGTTGAAACAAAACTCCGGTATATATCAAAACTATCTATGAATCCCATCTTCCGGTAAAGCATCTTTCCCTCAAGAGTGGCATCCAGCCCAATTATAGGTTCACCGGTTATTAGCCTGATATCAGCGAGGCACCGTTTCATCAGGGCAGCGGCAATTCCTTGCCGTCTCACCTCGGGATATACCAGGACCATACTGATCCACCGTATTTGTTCATCGATCCTGACAGCCATACCGCTACCGAGTATAACAGCCTGATCCCCACCATGAATAGTCGCCAGAAAATTTATCCGTCCGGCCAGGTCGACGAGACTGGAAAGATCTTCTTCGGACTGGTTCCAGCCAGCCTTTGCGGACAAAGAAGCCAGGTGATCGTACTGGCGCCCCGCTTCATGGATATAAAAATCCGGATGTCGCGACAGGAGGACATTCTTGTCATGTACTACGGATTGCAAATAATTGTACGCACGGGGATTCATTCTGCCTTTTTTCTTCGCCTGAGCTTAATAGCGGTGGTCCGCTTTCCCAAAAAACGTGGGTTTATTCCATGTAGCGCCATCCGATAAAACCCATTTCGCCGCTGCCTCAATCATTTCTTCAGTTCTATCACGATAATTCCCAAAAGTCGACCGGCATTGACCATCATCAGCCAGTAAAGCCTCTTCCGACTCGTCATCCAGGAAAACCGGTCTTTTTTGTAATACTTCTCCGATTATTTCAGCTATCTCCCTGACCTGAACCGCTGGTCCGGCAACATTGAAAATACTGGGTGGATTTTCACAGAATTCAAGCGCCCGGATAGCAACCTCATTGGTATCCCGCTGGGATACCAGGT
>CAZYDB010000223.1:0-7895 GCA_964645995.1 uncultured Roseivirgaceae bacterium | reverse complement strand
CCGGCGGTGTCGCCCTCGGCGCAGGTGTCGGCCGTGTGGCACAAGTTTTATACGAATGTCCTAATTTTGCTACCGAGCAGTATGATGTATTCACAAATGCCGGCCCCGCAGCAGCCTGGCGAGCTCCTGGTAACGTCCAGGGTGCCTATGGCGTTGAACAAGCCATCGATGAGATCGCCGATAAACTCAACATGGACCCGCTCAGTTTGCGGGATGTTATCGACAAAAGTGAAATGAGGAAAGTACAGCGACTGAAAGGGGCTGAGAAATTCGGATGGTCAAAAAGAAAACCGGCCGCCTCCGACCCCGGTCCGGTCAAGAAAGGAATGGGCGTAGCCCAGTCGACCTGGCCCCGGTTTGTGGAGCTGGACTCTACAGCCGAGGTAAGGATCATGAGAGATGGCGCCGTCGAGGTAAGGTCCGGCGTCCAGGATATCGGAACAGGCACTAAAACGATCCTGGCTCAGGTCGTCGCTGAAGAACTGGGCATCACACCCGGTGATGTCACCGTAAGAATCGGTGATACCGTTTTTCCGGACGGGCCTTCATCCGGAGGCAGTAAAGTAACCGGATCAATAACACCGGCAGCAAGGAATGCCGCTTACAAAGCTAAACTGGAACTCTTCCAGCAGGTAGCCGGTAAACTGGATACGGAAGCCTCTATGCTGACAACAGAAAATGGATTTATCGTCCATAAGGAAGATGCTTCGAAAAGGATTGCCTTCAAAGAAGCTTTGAACGGTATGCGAACGGGAGCTATCTATGCCTATGCCTCCAGATCCGACGATTATGGCGGATTTCAGCAGCCCTGGGGTCTTGCCTTTGATGATCTCGGGTCTGTCCAGTTTGCAGAGGTAATGGTAGATACGGAAACCGGCTTCATTAAAGTCGACCGGTTTGTCGCCGCCCATAGCTGTGGCCGCCCGATCAACCCGGCACAGGTACGCAGCCAGATCAATGGCGGTGTGATACAGGGACTGGCCTATGCCTTATATGAATACCGTTCCATGGATAAGGAAACGGGGCTTATGATGAATGCTAATGTTGACCAGTATAAAATGCCCTACTCCATGGAGATCCCCGAGATCGAGACCATTATCGTTGAAGATTATGCGGGGAGATCATCGACAGATGCCTATGGTATCGGCGAACCCGCTAACATCGCTACTGCCGTGGCAATAGCGAATGCCGTGTATAATGCCATCGGCGTCAGGATCTACGAGATCCCGATCACACCTGATAAAGTATTGAAAGCATTGAATAAAATCTAAAAATATTACCTATGAATAAATTCAGTTGGTATGAAGCAAAATCGGTGGAAGATGCCCTGAAACAGGTCAATTCTACTGTTTCCCAGGTTCTGATGAAACAGGGAAATCAGCCTTCTTCTGTTTTTAAAGCCGGAGGCATTGACATACTGGACCTGATGAAGGAAGGCCTGGTCAGGCCGGACCTGGTAGTCAGCATTAAAAATATCCCCGGCCTTGATACGATCGAATTCGACAGTATAAAGGGCTTGAAAATTGGCGCCGGAGTAACACTGGGCGAACTCGAGTCGGACAATAGGATCAAAGATCAATACCTGGCCCTGCATCAGGCCATAGCGCATGCAGGTACGCCCCAGTTAAGAAATTCGGCAACCCTGGGAGGCAACCTCGCCCAACGGACCCGCTGCTGGTACTTCCGGTCAATCGATCATGAATGCTATAGAAAAGGCTCAGGAACCTGTTTCGCACAGGATGGAGAAAATGAATTTCACGCTGTGATGAATAACTATCCCTGTGCCAGCGTCCACGCATCATCCGTAGCCACCGCCCTGATGGCTTTTAACGCCAGGGTAGAGATCACCGACGCGAAAGGAAAACAAAAGGAAGTCGATATGACAACGTTTTTTGTGTCACCCGATAAAGATAGCTCCCGGGAAAATATCCTCAACGCCAATGAACTCATAACAGCCGTCATCCTTCCCCCGGTAAAGGATAATACAAGAAGTTATTATATCAAACAGGGCGCAAGAGAATCCTACGACTGGGCCATCGCTGATGTTGCCGTTGTGGTCGAAGTATCGGGCAATCAGTGCAGAACAGCAGAAATAACCCTGGGTGCGGCAGCACCGGTTCCCATCAAGGCAAGGGAGGCTGCTGACCGGATATCCGGACAGGTGATCAATGAGGCAAATGCCGCCGCTGCCGGAGAACTGGCCATGAAAGATGCGACACCCTTGGGAAAAAACGCCTATAAAATACCTCTTTTTAAGGCCATTATTAAAAGAGCTATCTTAAAAACCGTTTAACTATGAAAAACAGTAAAACTGAACGAACAGATATTTGCCGGTATCTGAAAGGGAAAAATCCATTCGGAACACTCGAGGGGGGCAGCCAGCCGTGGACGGTCACTGATGATCCCAATACGATCTACTGGTGCGTTAAATCGATGGGCGCCGGCGGACCGGATAACGGGCCGATCGATCCCAAATTATGCCGCCCGGGAAGAAGTTGTTATAAAGCGGTCGAATAAAAGCGCCTGACAAACAATTGAAAGCAGAGATCCCAAAGCTCCGGGGTCTTTGCTTTTTTTATTGTGATACTTCCACTAACCAGTCATTGTGAAAAAATTCCCCGGTCGGTTGTGGCGATCGATCATACAGGACTTTTCCCCGTACTCCTGCCCTGATCTTCTCTACCATTCGGATCACCACATCAAAACCAGTTCGCCAGGTACTGCCGTTAAACGAACGGTAACTAGCTTTCTCCCAGGTTTGAGGGATAGGATGCAGGCCCAGCTTTTCAAAATCCCGTCCATCCCTGATAAAGCCCTGCACCAGGTGATCGCTCACCAGTATTTCCAGTTTGAAATCAAGAGGCATCTGATGGATTTCATTAGATATAGTTTGAACAAATAGCGGCCAGCCCTCCCTGGAGATCACGCAGAAACCCTCGCTTTCCAGGATCCTTACACATTCCCTAATAAGCTGATGATCCTCCATATCGCCGGAATAAATAATGGCCAGATCAGCCCCACGCGGATACTGTGCCAAGGCATGGTTAGCCAAAAAAAGGAAGAGAAAAAGCAAAGTTTTCATGGTTCAAGGTTTTTGACCACTCAATTAAGCCTGAATGAAACTGAATATCAACACGTTAAATGGGGGATATTGACATATGGTGGTGGAGTGATGTATGAGGTGGGTCCGGGGGGATGCCTGAACTTCAGCCGGCATAATCTGGTGATAAGTAGATTTATTGATTCGGGAAAAAATATATTCCAAATGAAACTTTTTTCCCGGTTTTTTCATCTATAATTCAGAGCATTCAACTTTATTTCTTAATTTTGGAAATTGAACCAAAACCTGCAGCCATGTGGCATAATTATCTTATCCTGACTCTCCGCAACCTGCTGAGACATAAACTTCATTCCTTTATCAATATTGCCGGCCTGAGCACAGGTATTGCGGTAAGTATACTGATCTATCTGTTTATCCAGGATGAGTTGTCGTTCGATCAATTCCATGCAAAAAAAGACAGGATCCTCAGGATTGAGGCGATCGAGTATTCCTATGGCGAGGAGCATTCCTATTTCGACACCGACAAGGATGGCGTCTGGACTATTGCCTGGATGCCCACCATCCTGGGTCCGACCATGAAGGAAGAGATCCCGGAAGTGGCGAGAATGACCCGCTGGGATGGGGGAAGCGCGATTGTTACCTATAAGGAAAAGATATTTGAAGAATACTCTGTCATCCATGTGGATCCCGACTTTTTTCTCATGTTCGATTTTGAACTGCTCAAGGGCGATCCCCATACCGTGCTCGAGGACAAGTCTCACATCGTCATCGCCGAGAAGATAGCCGATAAATATTTCGGCGAAGAGGACCCGATGGGTAAAGCGGTGATCCTGAATCTGTTCGGCGAAGATCAATCGTATATAGTCAGCGGGGTAATAAAAAATGC
This sequence comes from uncultured Roseivirgaceae bacterium, assembly GCA_964645995.1. Lineage (GTDB taxonomy): Bacteria > Bacteroidota > Bacteroidia > Cytophagales > Cyclobacteriaceae > JAGTVG01. The sequence goes on along the minus strand of CAZYDB010000223.1, from coordinate 3,948 downwards.
CCCGGAAAACTCCAGCCTTGACTATTCCATGCTCCTCCGTCAGGAAGCCCGGCCCTATTATAAAGAAAATGCGGATAACTGGAAGTCATTCAACACGCCAACCTTTGTGGAGCTTTCCGAACAAGCCGGCCTGGCGCAATTCAGGGACAACCTCGCCGCTTTTGAAAATAAATATTTTGCAGAGAAGAAAAAAGAAAGAAGAGAAAGAGATCAACTGGACGAAGAGGCCAAAATAATTGAGATGAGTTTCACGCCCCTTACAGGCATACACCTCGATAACGACGTGTCCTGGCATAAATCCAGCGATCCTGCCTATGCCTTTATCCTTGGAGCAATCGGTATCCTGATCCTTCTGATCGCCAGCATCAATTACATTTCTCTTTCACTCAGCAGTTCTTCCGGAAGGTCCAGGGAGGTTGGGATACGTAAAGTGCTCGGTGCGAACCAGCGAACCTTGAGACAACAATTCTTGGGTGAATCACAACTCCTGGTCTTCCTGGCACTGGTCGCCGGGATCTTCCTGGCTTATGTTTTCCTCGAACCTTTTAACAACTTCACCAAAAAATCACTGACCCTTTTTTCGCTGTCGAATGCAGGATTGATCCTCTTCCTGGTGATACTTGCTTTGTTGGTAGGCTTCGCCGCTGGCGGCTATCCTGCTCTTTATCTCTCCCGGTTCAATCCGGTAAAGGTGCTGAAAAGCCGTTCATCAAACAAATTCAATACCGGCATGACCCGGGTACTGGTGGTCGTCCAGTATGCCATCTCCGGATTCCTGATCATCAGTTCGGTGATTATGTACCGGCAGATGAATTATATAACCTCCAAAGACCTCGGTTACAACAAGGACCAGGTACTGGTATTTCGTACCTTTACCGGACGGTCGGAGGAGGGAGAAAAATCCGTGAACCGCCTGAGGAATGAACTGACCGGCGACCCGGACATTCGATCCGTATCAGGGGTAAGTACATCCTTCAACCAGGGCTGGTCGAACAACAGTTTTGGAATTGACGGTGAACTTCATAATGCATTTACTTACCGGGTGGATCCCGGTTACATCAAAACACTTGACCTCCGTATTATAAAAGGCAGGAATTTTGACCCCGGGCGGGTATATGATACCAAAAATGCTATCCTGGTTAATGAAGCACTGGTGAGAGATTTCGACTGGGAGGATCCTCTCTCAGAAAAACTTTACTGGAGGTCCGACAGTTCCAGTGCCGAGATCATTGGCGTGTTAAAAGATTACCATTTCCTTTCCCTGGAGGAAAAAATAGCGCCCCTGATCCTGCATATTAATCCCGATAACGGTAAGATCACAACGGCCCTGGTCAAGATCGGTTCATCGGAGATCCCCAAAGCACTAGATAAAGTGGAAAAAACCTGGAAAACCCTTTACCCCGACAAACCTTTTGAATACAGCTTTCTGGATGATGACATCAGCCGTCAGTATGCCAATTATGACCGGTGGATGAATATCATGTCTGCTTCCACAATCCTGGCCATCCTGATCGCCTGTCTGGGCCTTTTCGGCCTGGCCGGCATCAATGCACTCAACAGGATCAAGGAGATCAGCATCAGGAAGGTGCTGGGCGCTGAGATCCCTCAGATATTCATGCTCATGAACAAAGATGTGGTAATCCTTGCCATTATTTCGTTTATAATAGCCACTCCGGTATCCTATTATATTATGACCAGATGGCTGGAATCCTTTGTTTATAAAATTGATGTTGAATGGCCTCTTTTCCTGGCCTCTTTAATCATAGGGATACTGATAGCAGTGATCTCGGTCAGCTATCATGCGGTGCGTGCAGCGCTGGTCAATCCGGCAGAGATACTTAAAGATGAGTAGGTAAAAAATCCGGAAATAGTCCAGGATAATCAGTTATGGCGCTTATCAGCGCCTTCCTGTCCTTCTTCTTCCGGTACTTCCTCCTCGTCATAATGGCTGAAAGTATTGAGCGAATCTCCATATTGGGATTCAAGAAAGTTCTGCATGATCGCTACATCATCAACACCCTTCCATTCGTGGTAATAATCAGTCGCCCCCTGGTCCCATCCGCCACTATGGAACCGGACATTCAGACCGAGAACTTTTGACTCTTCCAGTATTTCAGATATTTCACCAAAAAGTGAAAGTCCATGTTGAGTATTAAAATGAACTTTATATACCTTCATATTTTACACGAACGAAAAGCTGTATCTTTAAGAAAATTATTAATTTCAAGAAATAAATTGAAATATATACAAAATTATGATTATCAGAACTCAATTGTTAAAACAATTCAACAAAAAGTTTAACAAAATGATATCAGGATGATTTTTTTAAATGAAAATATGATTTTTTTGAGTTAATATTATAATAAATGTCAATTTTACAATTATTAAACCCTGAACCTTAAACCCTGATCACCCGACTTGTTTGAAAAAATATATTTTTTTAAATTCAGGCGCCCGTTAACAGGATACTGCGGAAACTTAATAATATTATTCATAAAAAACATTAACTGAATACCGATGAAACAACGAAAAATACTCTTATCTGAAAATGATATCCCTGACAAATGGTATAATGTTGTAGCTGATATGCCCAACAAGCCCCTTCCCCCTTTAAATCCGGCCACCCGTGAACCCATCGGCCCAGATGCGCTTGCCCCAATTTTCCCTATGGGTTTAATCGAGCAGGAAGTAAGCAGTGAAAAATGGATAGAAATACCTGACGAAGTACGCGATATTTATAAATTATGGAGGCCGACGCCGATGTACAGGGCCTATAATCTTGAAAAGGTGCTGGATACGCCGGCCAGGATCTATTATAAATATGAAGGAGTAAGCCCGGCCGGTTCTCATAAACCAAATACCGCTGTGGCACAAGCCTATTATAACAAACAGGAGGGTGTTAAGCGGATCACAACGGAGACCGGAGCCGGACAATGGGGCAGTGCCCTGGCCCTTGCCTGCAACCTGTTCGATATGGAGTGCGAGGTATATATGGTACGCATCAGCTATGATACGAAGCCCTATCGAAAATCAATGATGAATACCTGGGGCGCCGATGTTTACCCCTCACCCTCTGACAGGACGGAAGCAGGCCGAAAGATCCTGGCCCAGCATCCCGATTCACCGGGGAGCCTGGGCATAGCCATCTCTGAAGCCATTGAACTGGCAGCAAAGGATGAACATACCAAATATTCATTAGGCAGTGTACTGAACCATGTTCTCTTACATCAGACCGTGATGGGACAGGAAGCTTTAAAGCAGATGGAGATGGCCGGCGACATGCCCGATATCATCGTCGCTCCTTTTGGCGGCGGATCCAATTTTGCAGGGATATCTTTCCCTTTCCTCCGGTTAAATCTTGAGGAAGGCAAAAAGATCAGGGCCATCGCAAGCGAACCGGCATCCTGCCCGAAACTGACAAGGGGTCAGTTCAGGTACGATTTTGGAGATACGATCGGCATGACCCCCCTGTTGCCGATGTATACCCTGGGGCATAATTTTATTCCGGCGCCTATCCATGCCGGTGGCCTCCGCTATCATGGTGCAGGCGTCATCGTCAGCCAGCTCCTTAAAGATAAGCTTATTGAAGCCAGGGCGCTGAACCAGCTGGAATGCTTCGAGGCGGGTATCATCTTCGCTAAATCCGAAGGGATCATCCCCGCCCCGGAGGCTAATCATGGTATAGCCACCGCATTCCAGGAAGCCGAAAGATGCAAGGAAGAAGGAATAAGAAAAACAATTCTTATCAACCTCTGCGGTCACGGCAATTTTGACATGGCGGCATATGACTCGTATTTCTCCGGGAAATTGCATGAACATGAATTAACAGAGAAAGAGATCACGGATTCACTGGCCGAACTGGATACTCCCACCATTGGATCATAACCTTTTGCAGGAAGAGACAGCCGCATGAACACGGAAACAATTAAAAGCGGTATTGGTTCTTCC
>CAZYDB010000222.1:5735-7926 GCA_964645995.1 uncultured Roseivirgaceae bacterium | reverse complement strand
TCCGAGCCATAGGGCAGCCTGATCGGGTTGATCTCCACGCCACCGATGCCCGCTTCCTTCATCACATCGAGTTCGCGGATTATCTCTTTTTTGGTGAGCATATCCCCGTTCCACCACCAACGTACAAAAAGACGGGCAGTACCGGGTGGGTCTTTAAAAAGGCCGTAGAGGGCCTGGGCTGATGATCCGTCCTGCTTATCCTCCTGACAGGCCTGCAGCAGGAAAGGAGTGGAAATGGTGGCGAGTGAACTGAGTTTCAGGAATTGTCTTCTTGGGATATTCATAAGTAAAAGTCTTCTTTAGTCGATGATAAAAAGTTAATAAACTTAATCCACAACGGAATGACATCCAAGGAAAGTAGAATAAATGATCCTATGCAAGAAACGGGATCAAAGCGTATTATTTCCCCCGGGAAACCGGTATTTGGATATATTAATTCATTGTTCTAGTTTTACCTTGGGGAAATATTTATAAACCGTGAAGCAGCTCTTAATACTAATCGGCAGTCTGTTTTTGATCCTATTGATCCTTCGCTTCAGTCTGAAATCCAAGCTGCAGGAGGAACCGGAAGGCTTTTACAGGGAGCCGGTACCCGGGGAAATCGAGTTCAGATATCATGTTCGCCCAATTCTTTCCGACAAGTGTTTTAAATGTCATGGTCCTGATGCCAATAAGCGCATGGCCGGAATACGCCTGGATCTGGTATCCGATGCCATGGCTGAATTGAAGGAAAGCCCGGGACAATTTGCCATCGTTCCCGGTGATCCTGAAAAGAGCCAGTTAATACAACGTATTATGAACGGTGATCCCAGCCTGATGATGCCGCCGCCTGACTCTCATCTAAAGCTGAGTGATTATGAGAAGGAAGTCCTGGCGCGGTGGGTGGAGCAGGGAGCCGAATACCAGGGCCACTGGGCTTTCATCCCTGCTGAACGGCCTGCCCTCCCCGGAGTTCATAATGCCGGTCAGGCCATAAATGAAATCGATCGTTTTATCTTAAAAAAACTTGAAGAAAAAGGGCTGATCCTTTCACCGGAGGCCCCCGCCCCGCAGTTGATCAGGAGACTCAGCCTGGACCTTACCGGTCTGCCGCCCTCCATCGCCGAAGCAGATCGTTTTGCAGGTAAGCCTGACGGTCAGGCTTATGAGGAGATGGTCGATCATTACCTGGGATCCACCGCTTTTGGTGAGCATATGGCGCGGCATTGGCTCGATGTAGCCCGTTATGCCGACTCCCATGGCTATCAGGATGATAGTTACCGGACGATGTGGCCCTGGCGCGATTGGGTGATCCACGCCTTCAATGAGAACTATCCTTATGATCGGTTCCTTACCTGGCAGCTTGCCGGTGATCTAATGGGTGATACTGATAAAGAAAAAATACTGGCAACCGGCTTTAACCGCAATCATCCCATTACCCAGGAAGGTGGTGTAATTGATGAAGAATACCGGGTGGCTTATGTTACAGACCGGACCAATACGCTGGGCAAGGGCATTATGGGCATCACCCTTGAGTGCGCCAGTTGCCACGACCATAAATATGATCCGATCTCCATGAAGGATTATTACAAGCTTTATTCATTCTTTAATAATGTATCGGAGAAAGGCTTGCAGATGGATGCGGTTCAGGCCGCTAACAGGAAGAATTATGCGGATGCACCCAATATCAGTATCACAGATGAAGAGGTGGCTACCATCCTTGATTTTATCAACAAGCCGGACACCGGTACAGTGAGGGTGATGGTGATGAATGACTCTCTCAAAAGGCAGACTTATATCCTGGAGCGTGGTAATTACGAAGCCCATGGAGCGCCGGTATCGCCGGGTACGCCCGCTACCATCATGCCTTTCCCTCAAGATCTTCCTCCTGACCGCCTTGGCCTGGCCCGCTGGCTTACTTCCAGGAAGAATCCTCTGACAGCCCGGGTATTCGTCAACCGCATCTGGATGATGATGTTCGGCCGGGGGATCGTAGAGACGGTAGAGGACTTCGGAAGCCAGGGTGCGCTGCCGTCACATCCCGCCTTACTGGACTGGCTGGCGGTAGATTTTATGGAAAGTGGCTGGGATATAAAGGCGCTTGTCAAGAAGATCGCCATGTCGGCGACCTACCGTCAGAATTCGGTGGTGACTCCTCAATTGAAGAAGGCTGATCCTGAAAATATATTTCTTGCCAGGGGGCCGCGCTACC
>CAZYDB010000222.1:0-5725 GCA_964645995.1 uncultured Roseivirgaceae bacterium | reverse complement strand
GGAGATGATCCGTGATTATGTGCTCAAGACCAGCGGGCTGCTTAATACAGAAGTGGGAGGGCCCAGTGTAAAGCCTTACCAGCCCCCCGGCCTTTGGGAAGAGACCAATGCAGGAAACGGACGCGGTATACTCACCCGTTATGTGCCGGATGCAGGTGATGACCTTTACAGGAGATCGTTGTACACTTTCTGGAAGAGGACTCTGCCTCCCCCTTCGATGACTATCTTTGATGCACCTAACCGTGACCTTTGTGAGGTGCGACGCCAGGTGACCAATACACCCTTGCAGGCACTGGCCATCCAGAATGATGTTCAGGTGCTGGAAGCTTCAAGGGTGCTGGCGGAATCACTTGTTTCAGAGGGTATTGGAGAAGAGAACCTGAAAAAGGTGTTCAGGCGGCTTTTATTGAGAGAACCGGATAGTCATGAACTCAATATGCTTAAGGAATATTATGAACAGGTGTATAACGACCTGGAATCGAATCCGGAAAAGGCAGGTCAATTGCTGGCAGCAGGACTATATAAAGAAGCGGATACCGGAAAATTAGAAACCGCTTCTCTTATGATGGTGGCACAGGTGGTTTACAACCTTGATGAAACCATAACAAAAGAATAATAACAATTAATGGATCCGGAAAATAAAAAAATTGAAAATCCCCTGAACATTAACAGGCGGCATTTTTTTTCAAAGCTGAGTGTTGGAATTGGCAGCCTGGCGCTGGGGTCACTACTGATACCGGATCTTTTTAAAAAGGCCGGCACCGGAGAAATGATGACTTCCGGTATTTCGGGTTACCCTCATTTTGCACCCAAGGCAAAAAGAGTCATTTATTTATTCCAGGCGGGGGCTCCTTCCCAGCTCGAATCATTTGATTACAAGCCACTGCTTCGTAAAAGGGTAGGCGAAGACCTGCCTGAGTCTATCAGGAAAGGCCAGCGACTTACGGGGATGACCTCCGGGCAGGCGAGCTTTCCGCTGGTGCCGTCCATTGCGGATTTTAAGCAATACGGTAATAATGGAGCCTGGATAAGTGATTTCTTCCCTAATATTGCCAAGATCACCGATGAGATATGCATCGTTAAAAGTATGCATACCGAAGCCATCAATCATGATCCGGCTATCACTTTCTTTCAGACAGGCAACCAGCAGTCGGGCCGCCCAAGTATAGGATCATGGTTGAGCTACGGACTGGGCAGCGAGAACAAGAACCTCCCTGCCTTTGTGGTACTCACTTCCAGGGGCAAGGGAAACAGCCAGGGCCTGTATTCGAAACTTTGGTCCAGCGGCTTCCTGGATTCCAGGCATCAGGGGGTATTGTTGCGGTCAGGAAAAGACCCCGTTCTATACCTCAACGATCCGGAAGGGATGACGAGGGGTGACAGAAGATTATTTCTTGATAAGGTTTCTTCCCTTAATAAGCATCACTATAATCAAAAAGGAGATGATGAGATCATGTCTCGTATCGCACAATATGAGATGGCTTACCGGATGCAGATGTCGGTACCCGATGTGATGGATATAAAGAAGGAGCCCGAGTCGATCATCAAACTTTATGGGCCGGAGGCGCTTATCCCCGGCACCTATGCCGCTAATTGCCTGCAGGCCCGGAGGCTGGCCGAACGGGGCGTACGGTTCATACAATTGTACCATCAGGGATGGGATCAGCATGGCAACCTGCCAAGTGAAATGGCTTCACAGGCGAAGGATGTGGATCAGGCATCGGCTGCCCTGATCCTGGACCTTAAACAAAGAGGGATGCTGGAAGATACACTCGTGATATGGGGCGGGGAGTTTGGGCGAACCAATTACTGTCAGGGGCGCTTCAGCGAGGATAATTACGGAAGGGATCACCACCCGCGCAGCTTCAGCATATGGATGGCCGGAGGAGGTATTAAGAAAGGACTGGTATATGGTGAAACGGATGAATTCGGTTATAACATCATCGAAGACCCGGTCCATATTCATGATTTTCATGCTACCATGCTTCATCAACTGGGTCTGGATCATGAAAAGTTGACCTTTAAATACCAGGGGAGAAGGTTCAGGCTGACCGACGTAGCCGGTAAAGTAGTCAATGACCTGATCGCTTAAGGAGGTATGGCTGTCTTACACCGCGTTTTCAACCATTTGATCCTGGGATTAACGGTTTTGCTCTTATTCCTGCTGTCATTTGAGCCGTTCCTCAGACCGCCTGAATTGCTGGTTTTCATGGGAAGGTTCCATCCGCTAATCCTCCACTTTCCGATTGTCCTGATCATCGTGGCCGTTATCAATAGTTTTACCAGGGAACAACCCTGGCAACATATTTTGCTGCCTTTAACCACCAGTTTAACTTTAATCACTGCCTTAACCGGGTTTTTTCTCAGCATGGAGTCCGGCACCAGGGGCGAATTGCTGATCCGGCACCAGTGGCTGGGAGCGGGAATAGCGCTGATGATGGCCGCCTGGTATGGCCTGAGAAATACCGGCAGCAACCCAAAAATAGCGATGTATTTACTGAAAGGACTTACCGTGGTATTAATACTGGTGACAGGTCATTATGGGGGCATGGTTACTCATGGCCCTGATTTTCTGACCTGGCCATCGCCGAAGGGCCGGCAGGAATTAACAGTGCTGCCCGATGATCCCCTGATCTATGATCACCTGGTTCAGCCTGTGCTGAAAGCGAAATGTATTTCCTGCCATAATGAGAACAAGTCCAAAGGAGGGCTTATACTGTCCGGTTATTCGAAGATGCTTGAAGGCGGCGATTCCGGTCCGGGGATAGATCCTGACGATCCCGGCAACAGTGAGGTGTTGAGGCGGATACGCTTGCCGATCGACGATGAAGCACATATGCCGCCTCCCGAAAAAAAACAACTGACAGCGGAGGAAATTGCTTTGTTCGAAGGTTGGGTTAACCTGCCGGATCCTGACTTAAGAAAGGTTTCAGATATTGATCAGGAGGATGCCTTTTTTGCGCTGCTTGGTAATTTTCTCCGGCCTTCCGGGAATGCCGTCCGGCAGAACCTTCCCCCTGTCAACAGCTCAAGGCTGACAACACTTTCTTCAGATTATATAACCATCAGAAGAATTGCGGATGAGTCGAATGCGATTTCAGTAATGTTATTTCCAAATGAGGGATATGAAGCCCGGCAGTTGACGCAACTACAGCCTCTGCAAAAAAATATTGTCGAGTTGAAGCTTAGCAGCCTGCCGCTTGGAGAAGAAGAAATGGTCTTTATCAGTAATTGTACGGCACTGGAATGGCTTGAGATCGATCATACACCGGTGGATAACAAACTATTTGAAAAATTGAAGGTACTGTCCGGTCTCAGGGTATTGAAAGCACATGGCACTTCACTATCGGATGAGGCACTGGCTGTTATAAGAGAATTTCCGGCGCTTCAAAAACTCTATTTATGGAATACCGGCGTTACCAGTCAGGGGCTTAAGGCTTTGCAAAGCCTGAGAGAAGATCTGGAGATCAATACCGGAATTGATGCAACGATCACTTTTGATTCCAGGCTTCCCGCTCCCGTAGTCAATCCCAGGCAGCTTTTTTTCACAGGCTCTCTTGAGATCACTCTGGAGCATCCCCTGGAAGGTGTGGAAATATACTACACAACGGATGGTGGTTTGCCGGACCCTCAATCGTTACGTTTCACCCGTAACCTCAGAATCGATGATAATACTGTGCTTAAATATATGGCAGCAAAAGAAGGCTGGATAAGCAGTCCGGAGGATTCCATAAAATTCTATAAAACAGCGCCTTCACCCGATCAGGTATCTTTACGGTTTCTTCCGGATCCGAAATATCCGGGAAAGGGCGTAAGATCTTTGTTTGATCTTGAAAAAGGGACCTTCAACCTGAGGGATAGTGCCTGGCTGGGATTTCAGCAGGAAATTATGGAACTGACCTGTTCCTGGGACCAACCGGTCAGTTTTCAGGCCATCACATTCAGTAGTTTTATCAATACCGGCATTCATGTTTTTCCTCCCCGGCTTATCGAGATTTATGGAGGTGATTCCGGCCGTATAGGACAATTGGCGGGCCGGGTTGAAAATAAAGTATTGGAACGCGAACAGGGTTCTTCTTTTAACATCATTACTTGCCCTGTAGCGCCGGAGCCATTCTCTCAGCTCACGATCAGGGTAATTCCTCTGGCAAAATTGCCCGATTGGCATACGGACAAAGGTAAACCCGGCTGGTTCTTTGTGGATGAAGTGGTGTTGGTGGAGTAGCATGAAGAGGATCACAGACCGGGAGGGCTCTTGATTTTTATCAATGGGCCTTCGTAAAAGGTTGTTTCTCGCCGGTTATGGGTAACCCTGCCTGTTCACTCATTCAGTCAGTCAGATAGCAGGAACCCTATTTCGTTCCCAGCAATTCCACCATTTTGTGAAATATTTCCGTATTGTCATAAATGCCGGTAAAGGCTTCTGCTCCGGGTCCATAGGCTAAAACAGGCACCAGGGTGGCGGTATGGCCTCCTGTTGCAAAGACAGGAGAGATGGCATTATAATCGGAGCCCATACCTTCGACCGATTTTGCTGCCAGCGCCATTCCGCCGGTCTCATGGTCAGCCGTAACAACAACCAGTGTTTTGCCATCTTTTTCGGCAAAATCAAGGGCTTTCGCCAGGGTTTTATCAAAATCAAGCATTTCGGAAACCACATAACTGCTGTCGTTCTGGTGTCCGCCCCAGTCAATCTGTGAGCCTTCCACCATCAGGAAGAATTTGCGACTTCCGGCAGAGAGATAATCGATCGCGGATGCCGTGGCCTCCGGAAGGAACTCGCCTCTACCCCGGTGGGCGGGCGGCATGCCGTCTTCAGCAGCGAGAATTCCATATTTCCCTGCAGGATCGCTCATGTCGAGATCATCCAGCGAGGCAGCTATTTCAAAGTTATAACTCTTCAATGAGTCCATATAATTAAGTCCGTCTTCCCGGTTATTGAAAAACCGGGTTCCACCACCAATAAAAATATCTATATCCGACCTGGTGAGTTGGGCAGCTATCTCATCCTGCCGGCCCCTGGAGGGAGTATGGGCATAAAAACTTGCCGGGGTGGCATGGGTTATTGAAGAGGTGGATACTACACCCGTATGATAGCCTGATTCGGAAACGATCTCTACGATGGTTTTCAAGGCAGCGGTATCAGTGCCTACGGCTATGGCACCGTTATACGTGCGCACACCAGTGCTGAATGCAGTACCTCCCGCTGCTGAATCTGTTATTTTACTGGAGGCGGAAGAAGTATTACAAAACCCCGTATGCGTAAATCTGAGAAAATGAGAAGGACCTTCTTTTAAATAAATGGCCGTTGAAAGCTGGGCCAATCCCATCCCGTCACCGATCAGGAAAATAATGTTTTCCGGTTTTTCAGAAGAAACTGACATGCCGGCATCCGTTTTGGACCGGTCAACCTGGCATCCTGTAAAAAAACAAAAGGCAATTAAAGTAAAAAAGAATGTAATGATCTGTTTCATTGGTTTCTGATTTCATTTTTCACGAATATACAAATCAATGATTAAATCCGAGTAAAGATATGTGAATGATAAATGAAATAATTGTTAACTCCGGTTATTCAATTATCATCTCTCCCAAAGTCTTCTACACCACAGACCTATTAAAAAAAGTTCCTACAGTCACACACTTTACTGAACAGTCTCATTAAAAATTATTAATTATTAATTATTAATTATTAATTAAAAAAAGTCTCCTCTTAGCCCTAACACCT
>CAZYDB010000221.1:0-7960 GCA_964645995.1 uncultured Roseivirgaceae bacterium | reverse complement strand
CCACAGCAAGGTTGATGATTTCAGGGCAAAACGTATTACTTCTTACCTTAATCTACTTAATGAAATCGTCAATCATAAGTTCGAACAACTGAAAGAATCCATCCTGGAAACCGAGAATGATGTCAGGGAATACATTGATATGCTTCCGGATTTCTCCGGTCTGAAAACCCGTTTTCTTGATTATGTCAATGAGAATACGATTAAACAGGATATTCGAAACTGGCTGGACCAGAACATTGTCCGTGGGGATATTGATGTGAACATAATGACAAAACTTGATAAGGAGAATTATTTAAAAACCGAAAAACTTCCCGCTGAATATAATGATGCACATGCTGCCTTAAGAGGGTTCGCCAAAAGCAATCTTCAATCATCCGTTGTTTTCTCAGCAGGCATGAATCCCAGACTATATGGATACATAGAAAATTTTGAGGACTTTTATCCAGATATCAGTGGTAATCTGAAGAAAAAGATCGTCCTGAAGGTCAGTGATTACCGTTCTGCCCTTATTCAGGGAAAATTCCTGGCTAAAAAGGGCTTGTGGGTATCGGAATTCCGGATAGAGTCAGGCCTTAACTGCGGAGGCCATGCTTTTGCTACACAGGGGAATTTGATCGGACCTATCCTTGAAACTTTCACTCAGTCACGTCAGGAATTAACTGATTCGCTAAACGATATTCTTAGATCAGCACTGACCGAAAAATCAAAAGTCCTCCCAAGAGAGCCTCTTAAATTCAAAATATCAGTGCAGGGTGGTGTTGGCACCCATATGGAACATGAATTTTTATTGGACTATTACAAGGTTGATTCCGTTGGTTGGGGTTCGCCGTTTTTGCTTGTCGATGATGTGGTCAATGTCGACGAAGAATCTAAGGATCTGTTAATCAGGTCGACTGAAAAAGACTTTTATCTCAGTAATGTATCGCCTTTGGGTGTTCCCTTTAATACGGTCAAAAATAACAGCAAAGAAAAAGAAAAAAGAAAACTCATTGCCGAGAACAGACCTGGAAGCATATGCCCTAAACAGTTTCTGGTCCAGGTTAAAACCTATACTGAAAGGCCAATCTGTACGGCATCAAAGCAATATCAGAAAATTAAACTGAATGAACTATCGGCCAGCGATCCGGATCCGGAAGAGTATGTCAGAGCATTTGACAAGATCACCGAGAAAGAATGTTTATGCGTCGGATTAAGCGATACTGCCTTAAAAGTAAAAGGATTCAAGAAGGACAATGAAAAGGTCGCCGCATCCATTTGCCCGGGGCCGAATTTGGCTTATTTTACCAAAAAAGTATCTTTGCGGTCGATGATCGATCATATCTACGGCCGTATCTCCATTATGGAAAGAAAAGACAGACCGAACCTGTTCCTTAAAGAATTGGGCTTGTACATCGATTATTTGAAAGAAAAAATCAGGGATCAACTCTTTAGCTCCCAGGAAAACGAACAGAATAAACTGATCGCCTTCCGCGATAATTTACTGGAGGGAATCGAATATTACCGGAGGCTCTTCCGTGAAAACAAAAACAGGATCAGTGGTAAAGAGAATGAAGATCTGGAGACCATTGACCTAATGAAAAACGAAATACAAGCATTAATCTCCGAAGAATTAGCGGCTGGTAATTGATTTAACCGGAAATAATCATAAGATTTTCCCGGTTAAAGCAGTTCAGTCTAACTTGTTAACTGAAAACTTCTTTGAAAAAGAAACGCTGAGTAAATAACCCGGATTTACCCTAAGGATCCTTTGCAAAAAAACCTTATGATAAACAATTCTGGTTAATTTATTTCTTTTTGATACAACCTTTCCTTCAGTTTAGTCCGGGCAATAAATATCCTGTTTTTTACAGATCCCATTGGTATGTTCAGACGATTGGCTATTTCTATGTATTTAAACCCTCTGATATACATCACAAAAGGGGCTTTAATCTTGTCCTCCAGTTGATTGATCTCCTTTACAATATCTTCGGTTGCCATATTTTCCAAACCGGAATTTTCAATTGAAATTCTGGTTAATGGCATAGTATTGTCAAGCGATGAGGCAGAATATTCTTTAATATTTTTTTTCTTCCTGTAATGATTGATGAAAGAGTTTTTCATGATCGTAACAAGCCAGGCGCCAAGATTGGATCCCTTAATAAATTTACTTCTGTTCAAATATGCTTTCAATAAAGTTTCCTGTAGTAAATCTTTTGAATCATCTATATCCTGCGTTAACCGCAGCGCGAAACTGGATAATGGATGGATATGTAGCGCAATAGCATTGCTGAATTCTCTGTCCGACATAGTTGCAGTTTTTAGGTTAATGATCTGGTTTTATTTTAATGATAGTTGATTATTTCTATTGTGCATTCAGGGATCAATTGGAAATTCCGATAATTTCCTTTCTTTCAGATCGAACGTACCCCATGGATGGACCCCGGTTGATTTAAATTATCAATCCTCCGGTAATCGTAAAACTCATATTGGAAATAATTTTTAACCCATTCCCTAAATTTCAACCCCTCATACTTATCTAGTACTTCCAACGATTTATTATATTCTTTCCAGAAAAGCTGTTCATTAAAACTCACTTTAGTGATTATTAATTTGCAGTAGTTAAGCATGGTTATTTTATTCATATATTTTTTTATTTAATCCGGAATCAGACTGAAACTAAATTCCTTTATAAAATATGGACCAGTCACCTGATTTTCATGGAACAATTCCGTCTGATCAAGCGATCTCAAAGAAGCAGTATTACCCTCTCCTACTGGAAATATAAACCCCGAAATGATAAGGAAAAAGGTTAAAATAACAATCCACACCAGAATGTCTTTTCTGCGGTACTTGTATTTAATAAAATTGTAATTCATAGCAATAATGTTTATGTTATTCAAATTATCAGATCATTGAATATATCTTACCCTACAAATCCTAAAAGTATAATTTCAGAAATAATAGTTTTGCTATTATATATTAAAGTATTACGATTTTATGACTTAAAAGTTACCTTAAACCGGAACTTTCTTTGATTTGTAAAAAAATGCTATAATTTCAGGCAATTATTTAACAGCATTTAAAAAAGCATTATCATGGACTTTTCAGGATTCAATCTGTGGGAAATAATCGTTGCTCCCCTGGCAACATTTATTATTGGGTTTTTCTGGTATGGGAAACCCTTATTTGGAAAGGCCTGGCAAAAACTCACCGGTCTGACTGATGAGGAGATCAGGACGGCAAATATGGTCCTTCTTTTCGGGCTCAGTTATTTATTAAACTTTATCATTGCTTTATTCCTGTCGGTATTTGTTGAGATTGCCATGATGGTTGGTTCAGGAGCGATTATGGGCGGTATATTTGCTTCCCTGGTTTGTTTGGGTCTGGTGGCAACAAGTTTTGGCATTAATTACTTGTTTGCCAGAAAGCCTTTAAAACTTTATTTCATTGATGCCGGATATCTGGTTATCAGTTTTTTTGTTATGGGATTGATCATTGGTGCATGGCATTAATAAATTATGAAAAGAAGAAAATTCATACAGCGTACTTCTCAAACCATACTTTCAGCTGGTTTATTGGGGTCTTTATCTTCCTGTTCTCAACTACTCGATGAGGAGGAAGCCTTATCATTAGATACGGCAATACCTGAGAGTCTGTTTTTTGATATTTCTTTGGCTGAATGGTCATTGCATAAAACCCTATGGTCAGGTGAAATGGATCATCTTGAATTTCCAGGAATGGCGCGCAGGTTATTCGGTATTGGTGCCGTTGAGTACGTCAATCAGTTTTTCATGGACAAGGCAAAAGACCACATGTATCTTCATGAGATGAAAACCAGAGCGGATGATCATGGCGTGCGCAGTCTGATCATCATGGTCGATATGGAAGGCAGTCTTGGTATGCTTGAAGAGAAAAAGCGGCTTCAAGCAATAAATAACCATTATAAATGGATTGAAGCGGCCGCCTACCTGGGTTGTCATTCCATCCGTGTCAATGCAGCAGGTAAAGGTGACCGCAAAGCCGTTGCCATGGCGATTACTGACAGCCTGGGGCGTTTATGTGAATATGCGGAAAAAGATAATATATCAGTGATCGTCGAAAATCACGGCGGATTTTCGAGCGATGCTGACTGGCTGAACAATATTATGCAGCAGGTCAACCGCTCGAATTGTGGAACTTTACCTGATTTTGGCAACTTCACGGTAAATCTATTTCCGCCCATTTTTTATGACCGGGAAGAAGGAATGAAGAAACTGATGCCTTTTGCCAAAGGAGTGAGTGCCAAATCAAAGGATTTTGACAAGAATATCCGGAACCATCCGGCTGATTTTGAAACGATGCTCAGAATCGTTAAAGATTCGGGCTTTCAGGGACATATTGGTATTGAGTATGAAGGATATAAAATGAGTGAAAAAGCCGGAATTAAAGCTACTAAACACCTCCTGGTTCAGGCAGGATCAAAAATTCAGCAATCTTAATAAACGTCGGGTTATTAATACCGGAAAATCCATGCATTATTTTATACTCTCGCAGCCAGACTGGTGATCAGCTTCTCGTGTATACGGATACGTCAATTTAAGGAGTGGGTCCGGCAAATTCTTTTGCTTTTTACCGGCCGGTTTTTTCCCGTAAAGATTGCGCAATGGATTTCCCCTTATCAAAAAAATCGTATACATCCTCGTTTTCGCTTTCCAGTGCTTCTTTGAGTGTGCCATAAAAAACCACCCTTCCTTCCTCCAGAAAAACGATCCTGTCGGCGATACGCAATATACTGGACACCTCATGGGTGATTATGACTAGAGACATTCCTGTTTGTTCCCTGAGGTTCAGGATCAATTGATCCAGCGATGCCAAAGATACAGGATCGAGACCGGCACCAGGTTCATCACAAAAGACAAGTGGTGGATCCATTATGATCGCACGGGCCAATGCCGCCCTTTTTAGCATTCCCCCGCTAAGCTGGGAAGGATAAAGGTGGTATGCATCTAATAAATTAACTAAACCGAGCTTCATTGAGACAACATGAGCAATCATGTCAGTATTAAGATCACTGTGCTGCTCCAGGGGCAAAGCGATGTTTTCTGCCACGGTTAATGAATTCAGCAGACCCCCATTCTGATAAAAAACGCCCATCTTTAAATACAGCGCTTTCAACTCATCTTCATCCAAATCTCTCATGTCTTTATCAAGCATCCTGATAGACCCTTCCTGAACACCATATAGACCCAGCATATGCTTCAGAAGGACGGTTTTCCCAGCCCCGCTACCACCAAGGATAACCGTAATTTCCTTTTCAAAAACATTGAAATTTATATCCGTAAGAATCTTGCGGTCATTAAATGAGGCGGAAAGTCCTTTTACTTCTATGATCTTGTTCAAAATCCGGAATATTTTAATAAAACAATAATCCCATGATACTATCAGCGAAAATCACCAGGGAGATAGCCACAACAACGGCTATTGTCGTTACCTTTCCAACACCCTCAGCCCCTTCCTTAACTTTAAGCCCGAAAAAGCTTCCTGTAAGTACGATAATAAAGGCAAATACAATGCTTTTAAATACCCCTATCATGATATCGCGGTTATACAATGATTCTCCCATTCTGTTGATAAATACCTGAGGGGAGATATCCAGATAGATAAATGCAATCAACATACCGCCCAATATACCCATTACATCGCCGATTATAGTTAGAAAGGGAAGGGTAATAATGCTGCCATGCATTTTAGGGATCACTACGAAGCGGACCGGATGGAGGGCCATAGTCTTAAGAGCATCCAGTTCGGAGGTTACCTTCATGGTAGCCACCTCAGCTGCTATAGCGGAACCACTCCTTCCAGCCACAAGAATGGCAGTAATTAATGGACCCATTTCCCGCATCATAGCTATTACGGTAAGATCAACAATAAATATGTTGGCCCCAAGATTCCTTAGCTGTGCGGCTGACTGGAGTGTCAGCACCAGGCCGATGATAAAGGTCATGAAAGCCACTATCCATACTGCATTTACGCCGATCAATACTGCCTGGTTATAAAATTCGCCCTTTCGGTGGGCCTTAGGTCTGAAAATATCAGTAAAAGTCCAGAAAACTACATTGGCCATCAGTATGGTAAACTGAACCACATATTCCCTGATGAACCCTAAAGCACTTTCCCCGATATACTCAAATAATGGGGCCGTTTTGCCTTTCCTGACATGATCCAATTTCTGAAAAGAAAAGATATCCAGCTTTTTTTTCACGTGATCCTTCCCTCCACTGAATTCAACAGTTATTCCCCTTTCAGATAAAAGGTCTTTTAAATAATGAAGTGCCGTTACCCCGATGCTATCAATCTCGTTAACTTCCTCCAAATTGATAGCAAGGCTCTCATGCGTATAGTTTTTTAACTGTTCCCTGGCTCCCTCCAGAAAGCCCATTGCATTGTGAACAGTTAATGAATCCCGAACAAAAAGTATTACGCCACTTAATTCGAAACTATCAGATGATATTTTTCCCTTTTTTTTCAATTCTCTCCGGCAATCTCAGATGAATATATGAGAGGTCAACGTTGATCTGGCAACTCTTTAACAATTTTTCCACCGAAAGTGCTCAATTCCTTTAAAAATACACTGCTTACCGTCCTGGCAAATAAATTAATGTCTTTTTGAGACAGCGGTTCCAGGTGATCGAAATGGTGCAACACCAGTAGTTCATTCTTTGTATTAAGAAGTCTCCATTCAAGGGCCAGATGCGCGAAAAGTTTTCCTTCTGCATCAACGATTTCAAGTTTATAAACAGTTGTTTTTAAATGGTAGGCTGGTGTTACTTTCCAGAATCTGGTTGATACACCCTTAAAAACAACATTCCGGGTAAGATAATCTTCCATCAGAAGGGTTAAAGACTCATCCGGCCGGACAGCCCATTGATGAAAGGAGTAATACACTATTTCGTGCGTTTTATTCCGGACGGCAATCTTCTGACTCGCAAAAGCAGGATAGATCTCTGCTGTAGCAATCTCACAATATTCCGGGATGGCGGTCTGCGACAGATCCAGGTTAAAATCATTACCTTCCGGTTTTTCTATCAGGTAATATTTATTCAAAATCCGCTTCTGGCCTGCGCAGCCGCTCATCACGATCAGGCTTAGCATCAGAAACAATATATTTTTAAAATACATATCTTATTTATTTAAATTTTGATCCGGAACATTCCTTGTATCCGTACCGCGTATTAAAATGGAAGGATCTTCATTGATCTTCATCGAAGCTTCCTTCAGGTTTTCAAGAGTCATTTTCAACAATATTAAACTTTCCGAAAACTCCTGACTACTTCTGGAAATATCACTATCGGCTTTACTCAAGAGTTCTTGTGTTTGCTGAGCTACCCTTGCAATATTATCAATAAGTGATTTTACATCAGCTTCCTTGAGCTTCACGGATACATCCCTGACGCTGGCGAGGATTTCACCCAGGGTATCCCCCTCGACGGTTTGTTGTATCTTTTCCGATGTGCTGAGCAGTATCTGGCTGGACTGATCCAATCTTTCTGATATTCCTTTAATAACGGCAATGGTCTGTCTTAAATCTTCCCTGTTTTCCATTATAACGGTGTCAATTCTGACTATGGTCTTGCCGGCCTGTTCTACCAACAAGGAGATTTTTTCTGCAAGGTCTGTTATCTTGTTCAGGTTCTTGGGTTGTGTAAAAACCTGAAGGTTATTAAGAACCATTTCAGCCTTCTCAGCTATAATTTCTGCTTTTCCCGTGATCTCTTCTGTCATAGATGATCCTGCCGGAATATAGGATTCCGGGGCAAGTGATTCAGCTTCGTTACTGCCCCCCCTGATCTCTATTGTTTTTAACCCGGTTATTCCGATGGAGGAAATATCGGCCCTGGCATCAGCTTTAACCGGTGTATCCGGCTCAAGTGCCAGCTCTATGATCACACTGTTTACATCTTGAGGGTCAATCGTAACATCCTTGATACTGCCTACCTTGATC
>CAZYDB010000220.1:0-7984 GCA_964645995.1 uncultured Roseivirgaceae bacterium | reverse complement strand
AACCACAATATCAGGAAAACCATCGTTGTTAATATCTCCTGTTGCATTGGAAAAACTGATCACCGTATCTGAGTCAAATCCGGCAGGAAGTATTTCATAGGCATCATCACCATTATGGGTATACATAATACTGGGAATTTCATCGGCCCCTTCCAACATACCACTTACATACAGATCAAGGTCTTTGTCATTGTCGTAATCAACGAAATTGGCTCCCCAGGCATAACCATCATATTGCACACCTGCATCCTCCGCCACCTGATCGAAAGTACCATCTCCCGCATTTTTCAGCAGTTTATTTCCTTCACCGGGGATGTTTGTCACGTAGATATCAAGAAATCCATTGCTGTCATAATCCCCTACCGTAACTGACATGGCTTCCATTACAAGATCGGCTTCCGCTTCCTCTCCAACATCCATGAACGTGCCATTTCCATTGTTTTTCAACAAGGTGTTTATCCCTCTCTTATCCTGGGCAATATAAATATCAGAATACCCATCATTATTATAATCAAAAAAAGAAGCAATGAAAGGCTTTTTACCAGGATCAGCAGTCATGCTGGTATCGGTTACATCACTAAAAGTACCATCGCCATTGTTCCTGTATAAATTATTTTGGGGAGTTTCTGATGCTGTGATTTTATGGGTGATATACAGGTCAAGCCAGCCGTCGTTGTCATAATCACCGAAGGCAGCTCCATAAGACCTGAGCCGGTTAAGGGGCAGGCCGGCCTCCTCAGTGATATCGGTTAAGACCATGTTCTCATTCCGGTATAATCTGTCAACATCCTCATAACAGGTGATCAACAGATCCTTATCCCCGTCATTATCATAATCAACCCAAAGTATCTGTTTCGCTTCACAGGTATTGGTGATAAGCGGTGGCAACTTCTCTGGAATACCGCCATTGTTTTTATAAAAAAACAGGGGCTGTCCCTTGTCGGTCGCAAACGTAATATCATCCCAGCCGTCTCCGTCAAAATCATGAAAGCTTACGCCGCCACCGGTTGATCCTGTTCCGTAAAAATGATCAATGCCCAGTTGATCTGCTTCCTCCCTGTAGGTTTGTGCATTAACTTCATTCATTAACAATAAAACGGCAATCAATAAAGAAGATAGGAATCGAATCATTTCCTGGAAAATTTTTAACATCACCGGCCAGGCCGGTATATTCTATTTCAAAGGGTAAAAATAATAAATTCTGATGGTTAATTAATTAATCCCAGAAAAGGCAAGCATTTTCTAAGTTAATGGCATATTAACCCCGGTTATTCATAAACAATTCTCAAAATAAACCGCCTTGACTATTTATAATATTTATTATCAGGTAGTTACGCAACGGGGTTAACTCCTGATAAGCGCCCCGATTTTATCGGAGCGCTTAATCGGCCTGTAGGTAGGCAGGCAGAGGTCTTTACATCGGATCTATCCAGAAGTTTACGTGGGCCTGTGTGCCGGAAGACTTTGGGAGAGATGATAGCTGAAACCTGGAAGGTAACGGCATGGAGGCTTTCACAAAAACATTCAGATATAAGATCCCGGCACTATGGTCGGGAAGATCGGAGAATCAAATAAAACGCTATCCTCCTCCCCGGCTTTCTGCCTACCTGGGTGGCAGGAAGGCCGCCCTTCGGGCAGGAAAAATTTATGAATTTTTCGGGTTAAAACTTAACTCATTTAAACCACCGTTTATTATCCAGAACCTCCCGTTCAAGATAAATAGCCCTGTAAGAACTTTTATCGGACTTCACAGACCAGACAATATCACCCTTTGTGTTTATTATTGATAGTTTCATATGACGCTTCGGGCTGCTAACAAGCAGATGCTGATCATCAATAAACCGGGCACTGCCCATTCTGAAGGTAGTATGTTCCTGGTCAAGTTCCAGGTTGAGCACAGGTTCCCACAGGGTTTTATCTTCATCCATCTTAAAAGAAATGATTCTTGAAAACCCTCTCTGATGAAGACCGTTATCAAACATCATTAGATCTCCGAAACGGTTGATATGAACATCATGCTGATGGATAAATATGGCCTCAGGCGTGGCAGGCTTAATGTCGCCGTTAATTCCAAATCTCCATAGCACCTCGCCCGATTGATGATCGATCTTCCATACCTGATTGAGATTCCGCAGGGAAAGCAGATAATTGCCCTCCGGATCAAAACTAATCGAATTGCCATGACTCCAGTCACTTTTGAGGTAAAGGATACTATCATCCCGGAGCGGATCAGCATGATCAAATATATTCCATTCCCAGGCCTTCTGGCCAATATCATCGAATACCACTATGCCATCACCCAGAATGGTGTCGGATTTCTGTCCTCCCACACCTGAAAGGTCGAGGATATTTTCATGATAAGTTAAGACAACGGTCTGTCCTTTGGAATTGCCTGTAATGTCATGATGTATTTTATCTATTCCGGCTGATTGGGTAGAAAACTGACGAACCAACGCACCATTCAGGCCAATATATTCGATTTCAGAACTGTCAACCAAAGAAAGAATAGTCTGATCCTGAGTAAAATTAAAAGCCCGGACAGTAGTTCGATCATAAAGATGATACCATACAATATCTGCGTTTTTATCGACCAGTACAAAGGCCCCCGGGTTATAAAAGGTCTTTAGTAAAATATATCCGTCAAAGGTAAAATTATTTTTCTCAAGTGTCAGGACAGGTAAGCCGTTGGGTAATTCCTCTGTAATGAAGGTATAAGTTCTGCTCTTGTATGTATTGCCCCGGATCCTGGCATGTATAATATAATGATATTCAGTACGGGCCTTCAATCCGGTTAAAAAAATACTTTCCTCCTGATCCACATGATATAACGCTGAAAAATGCCGGTTCCCTTCCGCAGGATCATAATATTCAATGAAGACATCCCCCTGCTCTTTTAAACCGAGCGTTACCTGATAGATCAGTGAGTGATTGGGCGTAAATTGCGCATTTCTATGTATAATAACCTGATCCTCCTTCCCGGCGCAGGCGGCAGTAAAAATCAGGTATAATAAAAACCCTCTTAGGCATAAACCTTTCACGAAGTTTTTCATGCTATGCATCCGATGAAGTTTTTCAATCCCAGTTAAATATTGGTTGATCTTCAACCGGAATGGTAGAATTCGATAGATATATTTATTACCACTCAATGCTTTTAACATATTCAGCCCTGTAAACAGACTCTGACAGTTTTGCCTGCCACAATATATTGCCTCTAAGGTCAGTAATCACAAGCTGGTTCTTTATTGAACTGCAGAAAAGGATTTTATCGTTTTCGATCACATAGGCGCTGCCCTGCTTAAAAGAAAATAATTCAGGAGGTAAAAAGACATTTACTTTGCCGATACGCACACTTCCTCCTGGGTCGACAATAAAGGAAACAGCCCTGGAGGTCCTTCTTTCGGGGGCGCCGTTATCAAACAACATCAGTTCGCCAAAAGGATTGATATGAGCGGTATGCTGCAGATAGAATACCTGGTCATTGCTGAGATCAAAATCTCCATTCATGCCCATTCTCCAGATGATTTCACCGGTAACAGAATGTATTTTCCACACCTGATTGAAATGTCTGAATGAAACAAGATAATGACCATCCGTATCTATGCTGAGAGAATTAGCATGCGACCAGTCATCCTTACTATCGGGTATGTTTTCATATTCCAACGGATTCGAAAATTGAAATATATCCCATTCCCAGAGTTTATGGC
Source organism: uncultured Roseivirgaceae bacterium (assembly GCA_964645995.1). Lineage (GTDB taxonomy): Bacteria > Bacteroidota > Bacteroidia > Cytophagales > Cyclobacteriaceae > JAGTVG01. Next base: position 4,280 of record CAZYDB010000220.1, on the reverse strand, counting down.
CATCCGGATCAAGAAGCACTATTCCATCACCTTTTATGGTATCATTCTCTGCTCCTCCTACTGCCCGGAGATCAAAGACTTGGTTATTTCTTGTGAGTGAAAGAATCTCTCCCTTGCTGTTTTTAATGATCTCATGGTGCAGGGGTGAAGTAAATCCTTTCTGACCCAATGAAAGATTAAAAACTTTATCTCCATTGAGCCTGAATTCATGGATTTGATCAGCATTTTTAAGAGCAATGATCGTTGTATCCGGGGTTAGAGAAAATGGCCTGAAAACAGTTGTATCAAATTGTTGGTACCATACAATATCACCCCTCTGGTCGATCATGAATTGCTGACCGGGATCCTGTACTTTACGCATCAGGATAAAGCCGTCAAAAATATCTTCATTACTTTTTATCAGCGTAACCGAAGGCAGTGACTCCGGCAGTTCGGCAGTGGTGAAAGTATCTTTTAATAATTCTCTCTCGTTGTCATGGATGCTGTACTGGTATGCAGTAGCCGGTTTAAGTTTAAACAGATCGATGCTGTGGGAAACAGACCTTTCAGTGGTACCGGTATTCTGATAGCCATCCGCTCCGGCTATCCTGTAAGAAATAAATAATTGACAAGGTTGAGAGGTAGAAATAGCCATATTTACCCGGAGGGCGTTCTGCAGATCAACTTCATGGTGGATGATCCGGTTCCCCTGCTGACAGCCTCCCAACATAATGACTGTGCATACCTGTATTATAATAATTTGCAAATCCCTGAAGAACAGCATTTTATTGGATTAGATTTTCAATCTCCTGTAAATATACAATAACCGAAACAAAAAAGAGGAGGTAAAATTACCTCCCCTTTTTAATTTATAGAATAAGATTATTTTTACTGTGGTGTAAGAACGGTCGTTCCGAAATCACCATAGGTATTTTCCCATTCAATGGTAATCGTACCATCACCATTATTGGTTACTGTAGTACTCAGGGTATCCCCCCACTGGTCTGTCTTGGTATCGATGGAGTAGTTTCCACAGACGTCACGGAAAGTTCCTGATTCGGGATTACCACCCCAGAAAAGGTTATAAAACTCACCGCTGATCTCTGAAATGGTATAAACACCTTCAACGCCCGTCTCGGTCAGGGTCACTTCACCCTGGCCATCCCAGAACGGACCCGGGAAGTTACCACCCGGATAGTTGCCCTCACCTACGGATGAGGCGCTATAGGTGCCTGCAAGGTCAGAAGGACAGGAGAATGCGATCCTGGTTTTATCACCGATCTTTAATACCAATCCATCTGAAAGGGCCATCGTATAGCTAAGCACCCAGTAATCCCCGGCCGTGAGGTCATTTTCAGATAATACCTGACCGCCAACAGGAACATCGGCAAACAATTCAGACCTGGTCTGAGTAAAGGTTTCTCCGCTAACAGAGATCTGAACAGGTTCAGAATTGCCATTAGAGGTGAACAACTGCTTGGTCACATTTATCGATGAAACCGTAACACCTTCGTTCACAAATGGATCGAGGTTAACAGTAACCTGTTCCGTTTGCTGGAAGAGGTAAGCTACATCTGTTTCCGGATACATATTGGCAGCTAATCGTCCACCATCCTTGATATCATATTGATCTTCGCAACTAATACTGACCAGCAGCATCATTGCGATTAAAGGCAGTGTATATAATGCTTGTATTCTTTTCATTTTTTCTCAGATTTAAGAATTAATTAAAAGCCCACATATCCACATCCAGCAGATCACCACCCTGACGCTGAATAGCGGCGTTCACATTTTCAGTATTTGAAAATTTCTCATCCGCCGGGTAGGGCCATCTTCTTGGCAGTACACCACTCGGGTTACTACCATTAACACCATTTGGATTGGGTGTGAGTGCAGGATAACCGGTTCTGCGGAAGTCCGTCCATGATTCAAAGAATCCCTGGGCATACATGGCAACGTATTTTTCATTCATGATCCATTCGAGCCTTTGGGCTTCACTCGATAAACCGGCAAGGGTTCCGTTTGCTGCCACATAAGCTGCATAATCCGCCGGATCAATGCCGATCTGATCCATATTGGCTGTAATAGCAGCGGCTAAGGCAGTAGCGGCACCGGCATTATCTCCTGTCCGTACCAGAGCTTCCGCTTCAAGGAACTTCTGTTCTGTATAGGAAATTATCGGCAGGGGAGAGTCCCAGGAAGACCAGAATAGTCCTGATGGACCGGTATAAAAACGGAAATTACTCCCGTCAAAGGCCATATAGGATGAAAATCTTGGATCATCCTTGTTGAACATATTCAGGGCAAAATTATCATTTAATGCCAGCGTATTAGGCCTCTGGTCACCAAACTGACCGTAAGGATTGGCATCATTGGCTCCCAACGTACCGAAACTGTCAAACATTGACTCATCCGCATTGCTACCATAGGCATTGGCCAATGCGGTTAATGCCTTGGAAGCGGCCTGGTTATCTCTTTTAACAAGGTGCAGATAATAACGCGCCTTCAATGCATAAGCAGTTGCAATCCACCCGTCAGCGTCTCCGCCGTAGATAAGATCATCACCGGCAGGCCCACCGGAAACGGCAGCCTTATTTAACTCGGTAATAGCCTCATCAAGTAAGGTTTGAATAGATGCATATATACTTTCCTGTGTATCGAAAACAGGCTTGAAGAATTCAGTGCCTTCTGTGCCTTTAAATGCCCCTGAATAGGGAATATCTCCCCAGCATTGAGTAGTAATACCCAGGTTCACAGCCATCAGTATCTTTCCGATACCTACGTATTGCGGCTGTTCCTCTTCAATACCCATGTTGATGATCAGGTCACAATCCTTCATCACACCACCACCGTATAAACCGAATGACCAGAGGTTATTGAATGTATTATCATCAATAACGTACTGTTCCATCTGCTGCTGCTGAGCTTCAAGCCCTTTATAATGCTGCATGAGCAATCCTGCAGCCCGCGCGCCACTGGAGCCAATATTAAATACCGTCTGCCCGATGGCAACGGGAAGTTGATCCTTGAGCTGTACACTCGATAAGGTGGTCGGGTCTACATTGATATCACCGAATTTACAGGATGTTGTTGCAAATACTCCGGTGATAAATACGATTATAAATATTTTTATATGTCTCATTTTTCTAATCATTTTTTATTATCGCTGAATTAGAAACCAATTCTCAGGTTAACACTATAACTCTTTGTATTGGGCATACCGAAATATTCCAATCCAAATCCATTACTGGTACCCTGCAGGTTGGCTTCAGGATCGATTCCTGTATAAGCGGTATTCAACCAGAGGTTCCTTCCAATCAGTGAAATTGCCAGATCCTGCAATCCGATATTGCTGATCAGTGTTCTCGGGAAATTATAGCTTAAGGAGATCTCCCGCAGCCTAACCCAACTGGCATCTTCGATCTCGTTTTCGGAGAAACCGAAACCGTAGCGTAACCACTTGTAACTTCCCAATCCTGCTGCCGGATTTGCAAAATCAACCGGCGTGGTATTCTCTTCATATACCGGGTTTTCAGCAGTCCCGGTGTTTACAAGACCATCAAATACATATCCTTTGATATCCCTGTCGTCACCGGTTTCCTTGGTAACGCCCCAGTAGTCCATCACCCCGCGGGTACCGTTCCACATATCGCCACCCTGACGGATGTCAAGTAATGCTGACAATGAAACGCCTTTCCAGGCGAATGTATTCCTGAATCCCATCAACCAGTCCGGGTTAGGGTCACCGATAGGTCCTAATGAAGGATCTGACAATGGCCATCCATTGGATCCGATCACCAGTTTGCCGTCGTTAGGTCCGCCTTCTACACGCTGGTAACGGTTGCCAAAGATCACACTGTAAGGCTGACCGGCAATAACCCGTGACGAGGTGGAGACGAAACCGGCAAGGCCGATACCACCTTCACCGATACTCGGGTCAAGTTCTTCAACCGTTGTTTCGTACTGGGTGAAGTTAACATTCATATCCCAGGTGAAACCGCCAACCTGAACCGGGGTGGCATTCGCCATCAATTCGACACCTGTATTCTTGATCAGGCCGGTGTTCAACAGAACGCCGTTGAAGCCCGTTGAAGGCGCAATATCAACGTTTAATACCTGCCCGTCCGTTTCTGATGAATAATAGGTTACATCAAATCCTAACCTACCCTGGAAGAATTGGAACTCACCACCAAATTCTATGGTAGTTGTCAGTTCAGCCTGGAGATCAGGGTTACCCAATGAAGTGCTTCTTGAGAAAGAGTTCACCCCAAAAGCCGGGAAACCGATGCCGTTGATAAAGC
>CAZYDB010000219.1:0-7987 GCA_964645995.1 uncultured Roseivirgaceae bacterium | reverse complement strand
CATAATCAGTACCAGGATAATCATATTAATAATATGTCGGCGATCATCGCCGAAGTTAATACCGGGAAAATACTATCCTATATAGGAAATACGGTTGACCCTGATCGTGCCCATCAAAATGATGTGGATGTGATTATGTCTCAAAGAAGTACCGGCAGCATTCTTAAGCCGGTGCTTTATGCGGCTATGATAAACGAAGGCAGCCTCCTCCCGCAGATGATCATCCCGGATATCCCCACTTATATCGACGGATTCGCTCCTGAGAATTATAATAAGAGTTTTGAAGGGGCTATCCCTGCCTCCCGGGCGATGGCACGGTCATTGAATGTCCCGGCGGTCCGGATGCTCCGGGAATACCGGCACGAAAAATTTCTTCAAATGTTAAGGAAACTCGGACTCACGACCATGGCTAAGCCTGCGTCTCATTATGGGCTAAGCCTGATTCTTGGAGGGGCAGAGGCAAACCTTTTTGAGCTTACATCCATGTATGCATCCCTGGCGAGGGTCCTTAATAATTTTTTCTTATTTCCTGAACCGGAACGGTATGACTCCCGTGATATTCATCCTCTTTATTTTATTTCTGACAGGCATGATACCGGTAAAACGGAGCGAAACGGCGAGCCGGTGTTATCAGCCGGTGCTATCTGGCATATGGCGGAAGCCATGTCTCATGTATACCGGCCGGAAGAAGACAATGCATGGCAGTTATTTGAATCAGGTCGAAAAATAGCCTGGAAGACTGGAACAAGCTATGGTAACCGGGATGCATGGTCTATAGGATTTAATAAAGCCTATATTGTTGGTGTTTGGGTGGGTAATGCCGATGGTGAAGGAAGAGCGGGTCTGACCGGCCTGATGAAGGCAGCCCCGGTAATGTTCGACTTGTTTAATTTATTGTCATCAAAGGAATGGTTCAGCCGGCCAGGCAGTGAAATGAAAAAAATCAGTATATGTCCTCACAGTGGATACAGGGCATCGGTAAATTGCAACGAGGTTCAGCAACAACACATTTATAAGGCCGGTGCCGATGCCCCGTTATGCCCTTTTTGCCAGGTGATTCATGTTGACAGTAATTCTCAATACCAGGTAAACACCGGATGTGAGGCAATTGAAAATATCCTGGTTAAAAGCTGGTTTGTATTGCCTCCCGTACAGGAATGGTATTTTAGACAACGGCATAGCTCTTATAAAATATTGCCCCCCTGGCGCCGTGACTGTAGTGGTGCCGGACCCTCTATTAAACAAATGGATATGATTTATCCCGAGAACGGCACAAAAATATATGTTCCCAAAGAGCTTTCAGGAAAGGCAGGCATGGCGGTTTTTAAACTGGCACACCGGGAACCTGCAACAACTGTTTTCTGGCATTTAGACACTACCTACATCGGAAGAACAACGCATATTCATCAAATGGGAATTAATCCTGTAAAGGGCAGGCATAAAATAACCTGTGTCGATGAAATGGGTGAACAACTGAATATTTATTTTGATATCCTCTCAGAAGAGTAATTACAGCAACAAATTCCATAATTCCTCCGTTTTAAATTTGTTATTCCCAAAATTTCTATCTATACATACTGTGGAGAGGTTATTGCCTTTATTTGTTGATTGAAACATTATTTACAAAATATTGTTCAAGAGGATGGATGACATTATTCAGTAGCAACGTAAAAATTTTAAAAGAAAAGATTTTTACTTGTTTTTATACTGAAATATAATTTTATATTTGCACCTTTTACAGCAAGGTACAGAATTAAAATAAAGAGAGATATGTACTGGACGTTAGAACTTGCATCATATTTAGAGGACGCCCCCTGGCCTGCTACCAAGGATGAGCTGATAGATTATTCTATCAGGTCAGGAGCTCCTCTTGAAGTTGTGGAGAACCTTCAGGAATTGGAGGATGATGGGCAGCCTTATGAGAATATAGAGGAGATATGGCCTGATTACCCCACCAAGGAGGACTTTTTCTTTAATGAAGACGAGTATTGAAACGTCCTTATTAATCTATCTTTGATTCAAAAGTGCTTCAGCGACAAGCAGATCTTCCGGCGTGGTGATTTTTATATTCGTATAACTCCCTTCAAAAAGTGAAATTTTGAATCCTGCTCTTTCCGCCACGCTGGCGTCATCAGTGAAGCCGCTTATTTCTTTTTGCTCGTAGGCCTTTTTCACGATATCTATCCGGAACGTCTGAGGTGTCTGGATGATTCTGAATTTAGACCGGTCCACAGTCCTGGTCTGATCCTTGTCGGTAATCCGCAGTGATTCTTTTAGCCGGACAGCCGCAATGGCGCTTCCATGTAAGGCAGCTATCTGAAATGAGGCAGCTATCAGTTCTTTATCTACCAGTGGCCTCACGCCATCATGGATGGCTACAGTACCTTCACTGCCTGTTTTAGCAAGACCGTTTTTAACCGATTGAAACCGGGTTTCACCTCCGGTGGTGATTGTGAACGGAATATTGAAATCATACTGCCTGCAAAGATCTTCCCAGGTGAGCATATCTTTGGATGGAAGTACTACAATGATGTGTAGATCATTGGAATACTGGTGGAAGGCGAGGATCGTATGCATCAGGATTGGCAGGCCGCAAACAGGGATAAACTGCTTGGGAGTATCACTTTTCATTCGCTGGCCTGAGCCTCCGGCAACAATTATGGCATATTCCCTGGCAGGCATTTCCTGGTAGAATCTTTGATTCAGCTATTTATATAATTAACATCGAATCTCCATACGATAAAAACCTGTATTTTTCCTTTATGGCAGTCTTGTAGGCTTTCATCACAAGATCAAATCCCCCGAATGCACAGGCCATCATCAGGAGTGTTGATTCCGGCATGTGGAAATTGGTAACGAGTGCATTGCATATCTTGAACTCATAGGGCGGGAAGATAAACTTGTCAGTCCATCCTTCATTCGCTTTAAGTCTCCCATTGGCGGAAACCGACGATTCAAGGGCCCTCATCGAGGTGGTGCCGACAGCGCATATTCTCTTTTTATGATCCAGGGCATTATTTACTTTTACAACGGTATTTTCTCCTACGGCATAATTTTCGGAATCCATTTTATGCTTGGTCAGATCCTCCACATCTACCGCGCGAAAGCTTCCTAAACCTATATGCAGCGTAATGGGATCTATTTCAATCCCTTTGATCTCCATACGTTTCATCACCTGTTTGGTAAAATGCAGTCCGGCGGTTGGAGCAGCCACCGCACCTACATGCTTGGCATATATGGTCTGAAAGCGTTCCCTGTCTTCCGGCTCAACAGGACGGTCAATATATTTGGGCAACGGAGTCTCTCCCAGATAATCGATCATCTTATAGAAATCCTCATCATCACCATCATATAGAAAACGAATGGTGCGCCCCCTGGAAGTAGTATTGTCGATTACCTCGGCCACGAGATCGCCTTCCCCAAAATAAAGCTTGTTACCTACCCTTATCTTCCGGGCGGGATCAACCAATACATCCCATAGGTGCATTTCCTTATTTAATTCACGCAAAAGGAAAACCTCGATCTTTGCACCCGTTTTTTCTTTATTGCCGTATAAACGGGCCGGGAAAACCCTCGTATTGTTAACCACCATGATATCACCTTCATCAAAATATTCGACGATATCCTTGAAAATCTTATGTTCAATTTCTCCTGTCTTCCGGTGAATCACCATCATTCGTGACTCATCCCTGTTTTCTGCCGGATATAAGGCTATTAGACCAGACGGCAAATCAAACTTGAATTCTGATAATTTCATGAGTATTATTACAGCGTGAAAGTATGTCTATATACATTTTCGGGACTGCAAAGCTAAAAAATTTGTTGCAATATTCACGTTGAAATTAACAATTTGTTCATATTAATTTTCCGGACTAATAAAAGATGTTAATTGTTAGGCTTATCTATGAAAGTTTCCGGTTCGCAATTAATGCGCTTAAAGCAAATTTATTGCGAACGATCCTGTCATTACTTGGGGTTACCATCGGTATTTTTGCCATTATAGGCGTTTTTTCTGTGGTTGACTCCCTCGAGAACAGCATTAAAAATTCGATGTCTTTTCTGGGGGATAAGGTGATCAGGGTTGAAAAATGGCCCTGGGTGTTTGAAGGACCCTATGAATGGTGGAAGTATTTCAAAAGACCCCAGGCAACCATGGGGGAATTTGAATTCCTCCAGGAAAATCTTGAAGAAGGGATGGGAATGGTCATAGAAGCTGTAAAAGAAGACGTAATCGTCAGGTACAAAAATAATAGTACGGGTGGGGTTATCCTTGATGGTGTATCATACGGTTATAATCAGGTGTATGAGACACCGATTGAGAAAGGGCGGTATTTTTCTTTGGCTGAGATCTCTTTTGGACGTAATGTGGCGATCCTGGGCTCCGAAATAGCCTCCAGCCTGTTTGGCGACCGCGACCCGGTCGGTAAAGAGATCAAGATCAAAGGACTCAAATTTATCGTGATAGGTGTTATGAAGGAACAGGGCGAGCAGATCATCGATACCCCCAGCAATGATGATTTCTGCCTGGTGCCCTTTAGCGGTTTCCAGAAACTGTTTTATAGCGGACCCCGATGGGGAATAGGTGCTACTATTTCAGTTAAAGGACGGGATGAGGATGTGGGACTGGTTAAACTTGAAAATGAGATCAGGGGCCTGATGCGCATAAGACGGGGCCTGAAACCTATTGAAGAAGATAATTTTGCCTTGAACAGACCGGAGGCAATCACTAACCAGATCAGTTCTGTTTTTGACGTGGTAGGTATTGCCGGCTGGGTGATCGGTGGTTTTTCAATACTTGTCGGTGGCTTTGGTATAGCCAATATCATGTTTGTTTCCGTAAAGGAACGAACCCATATTATCGGTATCCAGAAATCCCTGGGAGCGAAAAATTATTTTATTCTTTTTGAATTTTTATTTGAAGCGATATTTTTAAGTATCCTGGGCGGATCGATCGGGCTGTTATTTGTTTACCTGATCACTTTTATGCCTACGGGTACGCTTAGCCTCACCTTATCATTTAAAAATATTGTCCTGGGCCTCGGCGTATCCTCTGTGATAGGCACAGTCTCCGGAATCGTACCCGCCGCTCTTGCGGCAAGACTTGATCCGGTGATCGCTATCAGAAGCAACTGATCTTGCCTCTCTATTTCTTACGGTCCTTAAAGATGTAAAGAAATGCACCTGCCATCCGGCGGGTATGAAAAGATAACCTGCCATGTAGCGGGCATGGAACATTCTAAAGTTTACAATTAAACCTTTAACTGGTCAGGATTCTTCCTCAACTTCACCTTCTTCAATCCCACGGAGTTTGGCCCTTATTTTCGTTTCCAATTCATCCATCAATTCAGGGTTGTCCTGGATAAGGCTTTTAACCGCATCACGTCCCTGCCCAAGTTTGTTGTCCTTGTATGAAAACCATGATCCGGATTTCTGCAGGATATTCAGGTCCACACCCAGGTCAACGATCTCCCCAACTTTTGATATGCCGAGGCCGTACATGATATCGAATTCTACGATCTTGAAGGGGGGGGCTACTTTATTCTTGACAACTTTTACCTTGGTACGGTTGCCCAGGATATTATCGGCACTTTCCTTGATCTGTCCCAAACGCCTGATATCCAGCCTTACGGATGAATAGAATTTAAGGGCATTCCCACCGGTTGTCGTTTCCGGATTGCCGAACATCACACCGATCTTTTCACGAAGTTGGTTGATGAAGATACAGGCGCATTTGGTCTTGTTGATCGTGCCGGTAAGTTTACGTAACGCCTGTGACATAAGCCTGGCCTGAAGACCCATCTTGCTGTCGCCCATCTCGCCTTCCAGTTCCCCCCTGGGAACAAGGGCTGCTACCGAATCGATTACAATGATGTCAATAGCGCCTGACCGGATGAGGTGTTCCGTGATCTCAAGCGCCTGCTCTCCATTATCCGGCTGGGAGATGAGCAGATTCTCAGTATCAATACCCAGTTTGCCTGCGTAAACTTTATCAAATGCATGTTCTGCATCAATAAAGGCAGCTATGCCGCCTTCTTTCTGTGCCTCTGCAATGCAATGCATGGCCAGCGTCGTTTTACCTGAGGATTCCGGACCATAGATCTCGGTAACCCTGCCTCTTGGGATTCCTCCGATCCCTAATGCCATATCAAGTCCAAGTGAGCCGGTTGAAATAGCTGGGACGTCAACGATGCTTTCATCGCTGAGCTTCATGACAGTGCCTTTTCCGTAGGTACGGTCAAGCTTGTCAATGGTAAGCTGGAGGGCTTTTTGTTTCTGTTCTTGATCACTCATTTTTTTATTATAGCTTAGTAACTGAAAACGTGAAAATACGATTATTGAATTCAATATACAACTAAAAATTCAGACAAAAACAGGATATCATTTCATATATCATATTATCAGATTATATTGAAAAAAAATGACTTGATGCACCATATTTTTCTCTTATTGCTCTGTATCTGCATAACCACCGGGACGGTTTTGGCTCAATTGGATAACTCTTTTTTTTATGATGATTATACCCTTGAAAAGCAGGATTCCGGGAAAATAAAATTCGGATTTGAATTCATGGGTTTTCTTCAGAATAATGAATTCAGTCAACAGGTCATCCCCGGGTATACACTTTTCGGATATCAGTTCAGGCCTTATATATCCTTTTCTCCGGCGGGTAATGTTCGTATTGAGGCCGGCGGTTTCATGAATAAGGATTTCGGGAATGAGAACTTTTCAGAAATCAGACCCGTCTTATCCGTTCAATACCAGAACAATGGATTTTCATTGATATTCGGCACGCTCGAAGGGGCATTAAGCCATCGCCTGATCGAACCTGTATATGATTTCGAAAATATCATCCGACGAAGAATTGAAGACGGACTTCAACTCAAATATGTTAAAGATAGGGTCTACACCGATATATGGGTGGAATGGATCAATATGATCGAATTCGGTGATCCTGAACAGGAAGAATTTAACGCCGGTTTGTCCTTCAGGTATACCCTGGTTGACCTTCCCGGTGTTAAAGTTGAAGTACCCTTTCAACTGATGGCCAATCATATGGGTGGTCAGATCGATATCTCGAATGCTACGGCCGGCACGATATTCAATAGTTCTCCGGGTATTGGGCTGATCGTTCCCCTGAGAAAGAACGGAATGCTTCATGCGGTCCGGTCAGAACTTTACCTCTCATTTTACGATGCTACCGATCCTGTTAAAAATCAACCGGTACTTTCCGGGTCAGCTTATTATATTAATCTCACCGGTGCTTTCAAATGGTTTGATATTATGATATCATACTGGAATGGAGATGATTATTATGCGCCGTATGGTTCGGCACTATACCGTTCGCCAGCCTTCGATTATGAAGTGTCAGGGTATTATGAGGAGAACAGGAACCTCCTGATCGGAAGGATCCTTTATGAGAAGAAATTGTCCGGCGGGATGTCGCTCGGAATTCGCTTTCAACCTATTTATGACATCAATAATCAACTTTTTGATCATATGGAGTCATTATTTTTACGATTCAGAACGGATTTTATTTTAAACCGGAAACAAAACAGTGAGTTATAAACGACTTATCTTCTATATAATCCCTGCCTTGCTCATATTCTTCATTATTATCCGGTTTTCAATGATAAGATATGGCATCAAACAGGCTGCCGGACAACTCCGCATTATCTTCAATACCAGGCCTGTGGCGGAAGTCCTTCATGACCCGGAATTGCCGGATTCTTTAAAACAGAAATTAATATTTATTCAGAACGTAAGGGACTATGCCGTGGATACCCTGGGATTGAACGGACGAAAAAATTATACGACTTATTATGATCAGCAAGGAAAGGAGTTGATGTGGGTAGTGACTGCCTGTGAACCTTACCGCCTGGAAGCCTATACCTGGTCGTTCCCAGTATTGGGGACTTTTTCCTACAAGGGTTTTTTCGATCCTGAACTTGCGGAGGAAGAAGATAGAAGGCTGATAGAAAGGGGGTAT
>CAZYDB010000218.1:0-8019 GCA_964645995.1 uncultured Roseivirgaceae bacterium | reverse complement strand
GAGGACTTCGGCATCCGCTTCCAACCGGTAAACCCGTTCCCCTGGGACGGTTACGAGTTTAAAGGTCTTCAACTGCACGGTGCCACGTTGAACCTCACGCTGATGGGTAGTGGGGACAGCCTGGCCAGTGGCAAAAGGATCGGGCCGTATTGGTATAAGCATTTTCTGCATGTGGGCGTCAACCAGCACCTGGCCAGGAACGGGGCCGGGCTGGTGGCTGCTGCTGCTGTTCTGGAGGAGCCGGCCTATGCCGCACTGGGTCAGCATCAGCTGGATTGGATCTATGGTGCTAATCCCTTCAATGCCAGTTCGGTGAATGGGATCGGTTATAACCAGCCCGATCTGTTCAAGACCACGGCAGGCGAATTCCGGCCGTATACGCCCGAATTAACCGGCGGCGTGATGACCGGCATCGGCAGCAACCACCCGGAAGGGGATGCCATTGCTCTCTATCCCGGCTGGTGGTGGACTACCGAGTACTGGTCACCGACGGTGTGCTACACGATAGTGCTGGCAAATGAGCTGAATCAGTACTACCGGAAAAGGGAATAGATAGACGGGAGACGGAAGACGGATCTCTCCAAAAGTTTACGTGGGCCTGTGGGGCAGAAGACTTTTGGAGAGATGATAGCCTGAGGAAGGAGGATGGAAGATGGAGGATGGAAGATGGAAGATGGAGGATGGAGGATGGAGGATGGAAGGTTATCACCGATAATTGCCGCTAATCAAAAAAAATATTCATGTTGTAACTTTTTTTATCAAAATGCATCTTATAGCTAAGAGGGCAAAACCTTTAAATTATGTTACGTAACTATTTTCTTATTGCAATCCGCAATATCATAAAGCAGAAGTTTTATTCTTTCATCAACATCCTGGGTCTGACTATCGGGATTGCGGCCACCTTGTTCATCATCCTTTATATCGCGGATGAACTGAGCTATGATCGTTTTCATACCAATATTGACCGGATGTACCGGGTAGGGTTGAATGGAAAACTCGCCGGGCAGGAAGTCCATGTTGCAGCAACGCCCCCACCCCTTGCCCAGGCTATGGTTAATGAAGTGCCCGGGGTCGAGAGCGCCCTGAGGATGTGGCAGTGGGACGATGTCGTGATCCGTTATGAAGAACAGGTGTACACCGAAGACCTGATCTGTCATACAGATTCAAATTTTTTTAAATTCTTCTCATTCAAATTAATTGAAGGTGATCCGGAAACTGCACTCCAGGAGCCTAATTCCATAGTGCTGACCCAGAAAATGGCCACGAAGTTCTTTGGTGAGGGTGAAAAACTGGGCAAGATACTTATCTTCAGTAATGACAATAAAGCCATGAAGGTGACAGGGGTAGCGGAAGACCCACCTCATAATACGCATTTTGATTTCAACTACCTGGTGTCTTTTTCTTCCAATGATTTCAGCAGGTCGGATCAGTGGTTGAGTAACAGCCTGTATACTGTTTTTCTTGTCAATGAGAATTCGGATATCGGGGAAATTGGGCAGCAGTTAAATAGCGAATTGATTCCCAAGTATGTCGGGCCACAGATCCAGCAGTTCCTGGGAATATCGCTTGATCAATTTTTACAGCAGGATGGTGCTTATGGGTATTTTGTAGATCCTGTAAAAGATCTGCACCTTTATTCCTATGTTCAGTTCGATCTGGGGACACCTGGTGATATTGACTATATCTATATTTTTGTTGCCATAGGACTTTTTATCCTGATAATAGCTTCTATTAATTTTATGAACCTGTCAACCGCCAAATCGGCTGGTCGAGCCAGGGAGGTTGGTATGCGCAAAACATTCGGATCTTTAAAAAGACAACTGGTAGCTCAATTCCTGATCGAGTCAATAATCTACAGTTTTGTTGCCGTAATCATTTCGGTCTTACTGGTGGTCCTATTATTAACGCAATTCAATATGCTGGCCGGCAAAGATTTGGGCCTGTCCTTTCTGCTGCAACCGGAATTGATTGCCAGTTTCATTCTTCTGATTCTGATCGTCGGGTTTCTTGCCGGAAGTTATCCGGCTTTTTATCTAACCAGTTTTAAGATCACAGAGGTTTTAAAAGGAAAGGTATCCAGGGGAGCCGGGGGAGGAAAAGTAAGAGGCGCATTGGTGGTTCTTCAATTTACCATATCCATTCTCTTGATCATTTGTACGATACTCGTTTATAATCAACTTCAGTATACACAGAAAAAAAATCTTGGTTTCAACAAGGAAAACGTGATCGTTATTTCCAATGTGAGCCGGTTAGGGGATAACAGGAAGGCCTTTAAGGACGCCCTGATGCAGGAAAGCAGCATTGTCGCTGCAAGTTACAGCAACAGTATGATCCCCGGGGTGAATAATACCACGATATTCAGGAAACCCGGATTGGAAGAAGATCATATCATAGGTGTATATTTTGCGGATCATGACCATGCCGATGTGCTGGGCTATGCATTTAGCGCAGGTCGTAATTTCTCAAAAGATTTCCCATCCGATACCACAGCTATCCTGGTCAACCAGGCGCTCGTCGATGAGATGGGGTGGGAAGATCCTGTGGGGGAGAAGCTGATCAGTTTTAATGGGCCGGAACCACTTGAATTAGAAGTGGTTGGCATATTGACAGATTTCAATTTTGAATCGCTGCGCGAAAAAGTGAGGCCATTATTGATCAGACTTGGAAGTTTTGGGAATGATATGTCGGTTCGATATAATACCAATAATCCCAGGGAAGCCGTAAGTCTGATTGAAAGTAAGTGGAAAGAGGTAGTGCCTGAAGAGCCTTTTGAGTTCAGATTCCTTGACGAGGATTTTGACAGGATGTACCGATCGGAACAGCGGTTGGGAACTTTATTCAGCATCTTTACTATCCTTGCTATCCTGATCGCCTGCCTTGGCCTATTTGGTCTGGCAGCATTTACGGCTGAGCAGCGAACCAAGGAAATAGGCATCAGGAAAGCTATGGGTGCTTCCGGGATGATCATAGCCCGGCTTATGTCGACAGAATTTCTGAAGTATATACTGATCGCTTTTGTACTATCCATATTCCCGGCCTGGTATTTCATCAATAACTGGCTCGAGAATTTTGCGTACCGCATAGATATCAGCATCTGGGTATTTCTGACCAGTGGTTTTGCTGCCCTTATCATTGCCCTGCTTACGGTGAGTTACCAGGCAATCAAAGCGGCACGGATCAATCCGGCGACAACGCTGCGGTACGAGTGATGATTTTGTGAAAAGATATAGGAATTTGGCTGGCCTGCCAGCAGGTAACTTGACCGGCTGTTATGAAGCGCCGGGGCAGGAGGGGCAGTTGAAGATCAGGTGTACCGCATGACCGGTGACCACGCAGCAGGCCTGGCCCGGGGCTCAAAGCCTTGTTGGTAGTATCATACCGGAAAAGAACAAACTGTTACCTGTCTTTTCCCTGCCTGCATTCCGTTTCAGCAGCCAGGTATGTATGAATTTCATGATAGAACTTACGAAAATCAGACTGGATTACCTTGCATTTGGAAGATTATTAATAAAGAAAAAATAGATTTTTAGACAGTCTGCCGGTAAAGTTTAAGAGCAGTACCGGATTCCAAAGCGATTACTGTCCGCCACCATAAAAGTTTATTAAATGCACTACGCCTTTTCGGTGGAAATCACGTCTGCCCGGCTAATCCCGTTCTCACTTTGTAAGCTACGCAAGTAATAGAACAACCCGGGGCCTTGTGAACCATCTGGCAAAACAGCAGTTTCTTTGTTGATAAAAGCCAGCGAGTCATCGCCATTTAGCCCTTGATTTTTGCCCCAATCCCGCCACAGAAAAGGCACATTGATCACCGGCTTGTATTTTTTTCCTTTCAGGGCTGCTTCTGTTTCATGCATTTGCTCATTGTCGTCCAAAAATTTGAGAAACATGATCCATGTAAGCATGGGCAGCCTGTCTGCATCACCGTTCAGCCCTTTATCCTTTCGCATGATCTGCCGGCATGACTTTACAATGCCTGACTGTCGTTGTGCGGTCGTTTGCGGTTTTTGATCTTTTTTCTTTCTCATTTTCTTGACCAGGATTTTTTGATTTTTTGAATTCTATGAATAATGAGACGATCCGTTGTTTCTAATATTTCAAACTCGCCTTTTGACATCATGGTTAAAATGAATTTTGCATACTATACACGTAATCCAGGTGATTCGATTGGGTATGCAGAATTTTTAAAAATCTGTTAAGCGGTTCTTTATATTCGATCCAATAGTCTTCTTGTAATTTCTTGGTCACGAGATTAAAGAGACGATTGGTAGTAATGGCCAGTTTGGAATCGTACACTGTCCAGCAGGTGCCAAGTTGGTTTGCGTGATTCTCAAACACTTCTGTCAATACTGCCAGTAATAATTCGGCCTCCCCTTCTTTATGTTTTGTTACTTTTACATAATGATTAATATGTTTCACAGCCTTACCTAGTGCTTTGGAAAGGTTCTTCTGGAAAATCCCCCTGTTTCCTGCAAAGTACAGTTCATTGAGTGCCTGCTCTTTTGTTCTCTCAAAAAGTTCTTTTTCAGCCTCCTTTCCCGAAATATATTGCAGGTTGATCATGTCGTATATTTCCCGATTTTTAGCAGCAGCTTGTATGACTAACTTTTGAAGCTCGGAAACGGGTAGCTGCTTGATCGCTTGTTTAAATTCTTTGTTCAATGTTGGCATCTTGCTATTTTTTATAAGCTCCATCTCTTTCAACATCGATTACACCACCAGTGTATCCACATTCGCCCATCCGCGGAGAATTTACTACCGGCATCTCTGCATAGTCGGCAAAATCTTCACAGGTTTCAGCGTGTTTCTCTGAACAATCCTCGCAGTAAAGTGCATAATCATCCCACCAACAAACGGTGCAGATATTCACTGCGGGTTTCTTTTTGCAGTTTGCGCACATTAATTTCAGGGGTTCGTTTCGTGAGAGAAGGATAATATCCTCAGGCAAATTCAGCAGGTAGTGCTTGCGGGCACGAAGAAACACACGCGTTGTGGTACCGTAATCATAATCGTGAAACAGCTTGACTCTGGGTTGAAATACATCCTCAACCCTTTCCTTCATGCTAACCTCATAATTTTTATGGCCAAAATCGCTTAGGTGGCCACAACATTCCAGCCAAATATTGCGCAAATATTGGTCAATGCTTTTCATCGCCCGATTACCTTTTACAAGCAGATGAAGGAACATTTCCCCTGCCTCCACTTCTATATGACAATAGATTTCAGACTTCTTATCAGTGTCTTCTTTAGCCATTTTGGTAAGATGACCGGTCAGGTGTTTATTCATCTCGTTCTGAGCATAAACACCTTTACAAAAAATGCATTTCCCTTCTGATGTTAATTCTTGTTGCATAATATTCTCTAATTTCTGAACATTCTAACATTCAGCAAATTCTGCTTCAGACAATTTATTCTGCTTTTTACAAGTATTGCTGAATGTCCTTAATATCTTAGCTTGTTTTCTTCTATCGCCCATTCAATTTCTTTTTTTTAACCTAACCTATTCATAAATTTACGTTGTTCGGCGTAATTTTAAGATATATAGGTGATATTCAATAAGATACTTCGCCAGGTTAACCCTGATGGGGTGAAAAATTCACGAATTTTTCAGGTTAATAACAAATAACACCATTTTGTTATAAATAAGCAGCTAAAAAATTCAGAATAAATCCATTTACGGAATTTTCCTGGCGTTTAATATTGCGCGCACCTCGCAATGTATTTTTAATTTTTAATTTTTCATTAATTAACAGGTCCCTGTTTATTATTTCCCCCTTAATTATGCCCAAAATTCACATAATTTTTCTAATTTACCCTTTTAACCTAACTTAAGACCATTATGAAAAAACTGTTTTTCGTATTTCCGATCACCGTCTTCCTGGCCTGTCAGCCCCAAAGTACGGAAAAGCCTGCCCGGGAAGTGCAGCAATACACCATTGAGCAATTTTACCGGAATGAAAATATCTTTGCAGGCGGATTTTCGCCGGATGAGAAAAATATCCTGGCTACCAGTAACAGGACTGGTATTTATAATGCTTTTACCCTGCCGGTAGATGGGAGTGAGGCTGTGCAGTTAACCAACTCCACCGGGGAATCCGTTTTTTCAATTTCTTATTTTCCTGATGATCAGCGGATCCTGTATTCCAGTGACCAGGGCGGTGATGAGATCGATCATATTTATGTTAGGTATGAGAATGGCTCAACCCAGGACCTGACTCCTTGGGAAAATGCCAAATGTCAGTTTTTCAAGTGGACCCGTGAGGGTGATGCTTTTTATTTTCTTTCGAACAAACGGGATAGCCGGTTTTTTGATCTTTATATGATGACTATTAAGGATTTCAGCAGTGAAATGGTCTATGAAAACAAAGATGGACTGGATGTGGCAAGCATCGCTGCCGGAGGGAGGTATCTTGCCCTTACCCGGACCATCACCGAGCATAATGTGGATATGTTCCTTTATGATATGGAATCAGATGAAATGAAGTATATCTCTGAACATGAGGGTGACGTCGTATTTTCTCCGCAATTTTTCGATCTTTCGAATGAATATCTTTATTTTCTTACCGACCAGGATCATGAATTTAATTTCCTGATGCGTCATGATCTGAAGACCGGCGAAAAGGAAACAGTATTCGAGGCTGAATGGGATGTCTGGTATGCTTACGATTCCTGGAATGAAAAATACAGGGTATATGGGATTAACCAGGACGCCCAGACCGTGGTGAAGATAATCGATCAGGAGAAGGGTGCCGAAGTGAGTTTCCCTTCGTTTGAAGGAGGGAGCGTTTCATCAGTGACTATTTCTAAAAGTGAGAACCTGATGCGCTTTACACTCAGCAGTTCTAAAATGCCTTCCAATATTTATGTGTACAATTTTGAAACGGGGGATTACCGTAAACTTACCAATTCGCTTAATCCTGATATCAATCCTGAAGATCTGGTGGATGGCAGGGTGATCCGCTATGCATCCTATGATGGCCTGGAAATTCCCGCAATCTATTATGAGCCACATCAGGCTTCTGAAAATACGCAAGTACCAGGGCTGGTCTGGGTACACGGGGGACCGGGCGGGCAGTCCAGGTTATCTTATTTTGCTCTGATTCAGTACCTGGTGAATCATGGATATGCCATCCTCGCTGTCAATAACCGGGGAAGCGGGGGGTATGGCAAGACATTCAATAAAATGGATAATCAGAAACATGGTGATGTTGACCTTAAAGATTGCGTTGAGGCAAAGAAATTCTTTGAAAGGACTGATGTGATTGATATGGATAAGGTGGGAATAATAGGCGGATCCTATGGGGGTTATATGGTAATGGCCGCCCTTGCTTTTGAGCCGGAAGCTTTTGATGTCGGGGTTAATATTTTTGGTGTCACCAACTGGCTGAGAACCTTGCGTTCCATTCCACCCTGGTGGGCATCATTTAAGGATGCGCTATATGATGAAATGGGTGATCCAGACAGTGAAGATTCGGTTCGTTTGTATAAAATATCCCCTTTGTTCCACGCTGACAATGTATCCAAGCCTCTTATGGTGCTTCAGGGCGCTAATGATCCAAGGGTGTTACAGGTGGAATCCGATGAGATCGTTGAAGCGGTGCGCGCTAACAGTGTACCCGTAGAATATGTCCTGTTTGAAGATGAAGGGCATGGATTTGTTAAAAAAGAAAACGAGATTGAAGGGTATCGAAAGGTTAGGCTCTTCCTGGACAGGTACCTGAAAGGAGTTGAGAATTCTGAAATGTAGATCTTTGGTGATATCTTGAACCGTATGATTGAATAATCTATCGGGATGTCATGGCGGGCGTTTTTTTTGGATATCATCCCGTCTTATTTTTCCGGAGGTTATGAATTGATGATTTTAAACCCCTGGTTCATAAGCCACTGCAATGCTTGTCAATTAGATAATACAGTTACCCCAGGAAAGGAATACGGATAAATAATTATCTTTATATGAAGTTCAGTATCAATAAAAAAACTTGTTAAACCCCTGGATAAATAAGATTATGAGAAAACAGA
>CAZYDB010000217.1:0-8022 GCA_964645995.1 uncultured Roseivirgaceae bacterium | reverse complement strand
AAGGAATTGGGATTTGATGCCAGGTACGGCAAGTGGCTGGTTACCGGAAGACCTAATACGGTTCTTTTAAATCCATATAGTGTATTTGACAAGCTTGGTTCCATAAAATATGAATTATGGGATCATCATGATATTTCCATGCCCGGCGATGATGATCTGATCAACAGAGTGGCAGCCTTCGGATACCTGGTCAAAGTGTTTTTTGCTCATTTATCGACGGAAGGGATTACCAATAAAAAGATCATCGGTCATTTTCATGAATGGATGGCGGGCACGCCAATTCCGGAGATCAGGTATGAGAACATCCCGGTTACGACCATTTTTACCACACATGCCACTTTGCTGGGCAGATACCTGGCAATGAATGACCCCCAGTTTTATGACCACCTTTCTTTTTTCGACTGGCAGCAGGAGGCACAGCATTTTAATATTGAATCGCCGGTAAAGATTGAAAGGGCGGCAGCCCATGGCAGCCATGTGTTTACTACGGTGAGTCAGGTGACAGGCAGGGAATGCGAATATCTTCTGGGCAGGAAACCTGATTTTATCTTACCCAATGGGTTGAATATCCAACGATTCACTGCGCTGCATGAATTCCAGAATCTTCATCAGTTATATAAGGAAAAGATCCACCAGTTCGTAATGGCGCATTTCTTTCCCAGTTATACCTTTGACCTGGATAAAACCCTGTATTTTTTTACTTCAGGAAGATTTGAATACAGGAACAAGGGGTTTGACCTGACGATTGAAGCACTTTCCCGTCTGAACTGGAAATTGAAAAGGGCCGGAGATGATGTCACAGTGATTATGTTCTTTGTAACGAAACAACCCTATCATACCATTAATCCTGATGTACTGCAATCTGTAGCCCTACTGGAAGAATTAAAGAATTCTATTACCACCATTAAAGAACAATTAGGGGAAAAGTTGTTTTATGCGGCCTTCTTCAGTAAAGATAACCGGCTGCCAATCCTGAATGACTTTGTGGATGATTACTGGCGATTGCGATACAGAAGAACCCTTCAGTCCTTGAAGAAAAATTCACTGCCTCCGATCGTTACTCATAACCTCGTAAACGATGCCGGGGATCCGGTATTGAATTTCCTGCGTACCACCAACCTGGTAAACAATCAGGATGATAAAGTTAAAATAATCTATCATCCGGATTTCATTACTTCTACCAACCCTATGTTCAGGATGGAATACGATCAATTTGTCCGGGGCTGTCACCTGGGTGTCTTCCCCAGCCTTTATGAACCCTGGGGTTATACACCCCTTGAGTCACTTGCGCGTGCTGTGCCGGCCGTCACCTCCAACCTTTCGGGTTTTGGAGACTATGCTTTAAATAATATCAGGCAGCTTAACCGTCAGGCCATCTTTATTGTGAATAACAAAACTCAAAATTTTGACAAGGCAGCCAATCAACTGGCCAATCAGATGCTTCATTTTGTGCGGCTTAAGCGCAGGGACCGTATCGAATTGAGGTATAAGGCCGAGGGCAGTTCGGTACATTTTGACTGGAATAACCTGATCCATTATTATGACCAGACCTATCTGAAAGCCCTTACAATTGACCATTAATCACTACCGGAAGAGATTGATCATTAACCCATGTTAATGCAGGAATTAGCGACATAATGTCCTGAAAAGCAGGGGCATAGAGCATATCCATGTCAAAATGACATAAAAAACCCATAATTGTTTACTGGTGCAGAATTTGACGGTAACTCACTGGAATTAAAACAATGATTGTATAATGAATTTTGATAAATATACGATAAAGGGGCAGGAGGTTATACAGCAGGCTGTTGAGATTGCTGCAGGCAATGAAAATCAGGTTATTGAACCCGTGCATATGCTGAAGGCAATTCTAGTGTCCGATGAAAATGTGATGTCTTTTGTACTGAATAAGTTAAACATTCAAAAGGACCGCCTGGAGCATAAAACCAGGGAAATTCTGGAACAATATCCCAGGGCGAGCGGACAGCAGCCATACTTGTCCAATGATTCATCGCAGGTATTGAAGAATGCTGACAAGCAGCGAAAGTCAATGAAGGACGAGTACATTGCCGTTGAGCATCTATTACTTGGTATTCTTGAAGGTAAGGAAAAGACGGCGACCATGCTCAGGGACCTGGGTATTACTGAAAAGCATTTAAAAAAGGCGATTGAGGAATTACGAGGCGGAGAAAAGGTAAAGGATCCCAATGCTGAAGGTAAATACCGGGCATTAGACCGGTATTCTATCAATCTGAATGAAATGGCCCGTTCCGGCAAGATTGATCCGGTTATCGGCCGGGATGAGGAGATCCGCCGGGTTTTGCAGATCCTTTCGCGCCGTACCAAGAACAATCCTGTTTTACTAGGCGAGCCGGGTGTTGGCAAGACGGCCATTGTTGAAGGTATGGCGCAGCGTATTGTTGATGGCGATGTTCCCGAAAACCTTAAAACCAAAACACTGATCTCGCTGGATATGGGATTGCTTATCGCAGGGGCCAAGTATAAAGGTGAATTTGAGGAACGCTTGAAATCCGTTATCAGGGAAGTGACCGATTCTGATGGTGAGATCATTTTGTTTATCGATGAAATACATACCCTGATCGGCGCCGGAGCCGGGGAAGGGGCTATGGATGCCGCCAACCTGTTGAAGCCGGCATTGGCCAGGGGGGAGTTACATGCGATCGGGGCAACAACCCTGAAGGAATACCAGAAGCATATCGAGAAAGACAAGGCGCTTGAAAGGCGTTTCCAGACTGTCATAATCGATGAGCCTTCGGTATCCGATTCCGTATCGATCCTGCGGGGTATCAAGGAAAAGTATGAAGTGCATCATGGGGTGCGTATCAAGGATGATGCTGTGATCGCTGCCGTTGAATTGAGTAACCGGTATATTTCAGACAGGTTTCTGCCTGACAAGGCGATTGACCTGATGGATGAGGCAGCCTCAAAATTAAGGATCGAAATCGATTCTTTGCCGGAAGAACTGGATGAACTACAGCGTCGCATCATGCAACTGGAGATCGAGCGTGAGGCCATACGCCGAGAAAAGGATAAATCAAAGGAAGCTGAGCTTACCCGGGAGATCTCCGATCTGAGTGGTAAGCGTGATTCACTGAAGGCAAAATGGGAAAACGAAAAGGAAGTGATCAAGGGGATCCGGGAAGAAAAGGAAAATATTGATAAATATAAATTTAAAGCTGAGCAGGCTGAAAGGTCAGGTGATTATGGCCGGGTAGCGGAGATCCGCTATGGTAAAATCGTTGAAAGCGAAAAACACCTGGAAGCGCTGAACGAGAAAATAGAACAGATGAGAGGGGAATCGCCTTTATTAAAGGAAGAAGTTGATGGGGAGGATATTGCTGAAGTCGTTGCCCGCTGGACGGGTATTCCGGTTTCCAGGATGCTGCAGCGTGAGCGTGATAAATTGCTTAAACTGGAAAAGGAACTTGAGAAAAGAGTGGTAGGCCAGGAGGAGGCGATACGGGTATTATCCGATGCGGTGAGAAGAAGCCGGGCAGGACTGCATGATCCCAGGAGACCTATCGGGTCATTCATCTTTTTTGGTACCACCGGGGTGGGTAAGACCGAGCTGGCCAAGTCGCTGGCAGATTTTCTTTTTAACGATGAAAATGCCATGGTCAGGATTGATATGTCTGAATACCAGGAAAGGCATACGGTCAGCCGGCTGATCGGCGCACCTCCCGGTTATGTGGGTTATGATGAGGGAGGTCAACTGACCGAGGCTGTGCGGCGGAAACCCTATTCGGTGATCCTTCTGGATGAGATAGAAAAAGCGCATAATGATGTATTCAATATTTTATTGCAGGTACTTGATGAAGGCCGCCTGACGGATAATAAAGGCCGGGTTGCTAATTTTAA
Organism: uncultured Roseivirgaceae bacterium; assembly: GCA_964645995.1. Classification (GTDB taxonomy): domain Bacteria; phylum Bacteroidota; class Bacteroidia; order Cytophagales; family Cyclobacteriaceae; genus JAGTVG01. The sequence goes on along the minus strand of CAZYDB010000217.1, from coordinate 4,143 downwards.
AAACGCGATCATTATTATGACCACCAACATAGGATCTCATCTGATCCAGGAGAACTACGGAAAAATGTCCGACAGCAATGAACAGGAGATCTTTGATCAAACACGTGATCAGGTCTTTAATTTGTTAAAGCAATCGGTCCGCCCTGAGTTTCTCAACCGGATAGACGACATCATCATGTTCAGGCCATTGTCAAGGAAAGATGTACGGAAAATTATTGAGATCCAGTTCAGGCAAATACAGCAGCGGATGGATGAAAATAATATCAAGCTTGAGGCTTCCGTAAAGGCCCTTGATCATCTGGCTGCCATTGGTTTTGATCCTCAGTTTGGGGCACGGCCATTAAAAAGAGTGCTTCAGCGGGAAGTACTTAACGAATTATCCAAGCAGATCCTATCAGGAAAAATTGACAGTGAAGGAATCGTTGGCATTGACCTGAATGAAAATAACCAGATTGAATTTATCAACCTGGATAAGGTAAGGATATAAACAGAAAAACCCTGATACCCTGATATCTATTTGGTAAGGATCAGCCTGATATCGTTCATCAGGCTCAGGTTGATATAATCGTTCTGTCGTTCATTAACATCGTATATGAACACCACTTCTTTAGAATGATTGATTATGTTCAGTACGCTGTCATTGATCTGATAATACAATTGGTTTTCGGTGGTGTCGGGGGTAAAGACGCATCCGGGATATCCAAAAGCCCTGATGTTCACCATTTGGTCGTTCTGAAAAACAAATTCGCCATTCATGATCATATCCTCAGGAGAGAAGAGCTTTAAAAGCTCCTCATCGGACAGCTCCCAGCGGGCCTGCCAACAACCTGTTAACTCCGGCGCGTGCTCCCGTTTGTCTTCAATGCATCCTGTAAAAAGAATAATCAGCGTCAATGATAAGCTGCCAAGCCCAATAGTCGATCGCATCAAAAGAAAATTAGTTATTGAATTTGTTAAGAAACGTTAAAAAACAGGCTTAATTGTTCAATTTAAAAATTTATTGACTGTCAAAAAATTATTTATTTTTCAGATCTCCCCGTTTAACGGATTTAAAAAATTCGGCCCAGGCAAAAGGATTTAACAGGGGATTATACCGGGGGCCGTATCCATCATGCATATAGGTTAACCGTTGGTTCAGATAATATTTATAATTCATGCTTCCATCCATAGGCATGGAACGGAACATTTCGGCCATGGTTTGTTCGTTCAGGTTTCTGTTAATGGCATCGTATTCCGCCTGGTTGGGGAGTCGCATGGCCAGGATAGCTTCCTTTAGCAATTCTTCGGTAGGATAGGGAAATATCTCTATTTCCGGAAGCATGATCGTATCCTCCTCAAGGGGTATCAGGATGGTGATGGCTTCCCCCTGGTCAGAGGGAACAATATAACTTTGCTTGCGAAAACCTACCGCGCTGATCACCACACTGTCTCCCGCCAGGGTCGGCATGGAAAAATAACCAAACTGGTTAGTGGTAGTACCCCGTCCCGCCTTCGGCACATATACATGCACCCCCGGCACCCCCCCGGTACTGTCCGGGCGCAATACCACGCCCGAAAATTGTATGATCTGATAATCTCCCCCCTGCGCACGACCATCATCCACGGTAACCATCGATAGCAGGACTACCAGGAGGAACAGAATAAACATCTGTGATTTATTGATCACCATCTTCAGTATTTGACCCTTAGCTCTCTTAATACAATTCTACTAATTTATGCATTCTTATACAATTACAGGAATGAACAAACCCTGCCAGGCATCGATCATTTTTTATAATATACAAAAGAAAAGTGTATAATGTTTTAATTCATAATATGATCCAGGGGCCATGAATTGAAGCAAATGTACCCTGATCAACTGTTAAAAAAAGTTAAACGCCCATGTTTTTTGTCTAATTCCGGCGCCTGTCCTGTTTTTTGTTCATACAGAAAGGGTATTATTACTTTCTCAATGAATTATGCACTTAAAAACCTATATTTGATAGTATAATTGATATCATGAGGCTGAAGAACTTTTCCTTGAATTTCGGCGTTCGGGTATTCAGGGCGCTTTCTGAGGAGCCCAGGGTCAGGATCCTGCATCTTCTTTTTCATAAGCATGAAATGTGCATTTCTGACATGGAGTTGATCCTGGGATTTACACAGGCTAAGACCTCCCGGCATATTTCCTATCTGCGCAATTCGGGGATCGTAAATGCCAGGAAGGTTGATCAATGGGTATTCTATTCCCTGAAGGAAGAGGTGACAGACCTTATCAAGGGTTTGATGGACTATTTCAGTAAAGATCAAATGCTTCAGTATGACCTTGTAACTTATGAAACATTATTCAGTCAGCAGGAGTTAGCTAAGTACAAGCTGGTCATCAATGACCAGGTTCAGTAGACTTAATCCCAAATAATTGTTGAAATCGTTATACAAACATATCCTTTTTGACCTGGATCATACGCTTTGGGATTTTGAGAAAAACTCGGAGGAAGCCCTTTTTGAGTTGTATGACCGGTACGAATTCAAGCGTCTGGGTACCTTTACCAATCTGAAATTTGCCACCGCTTTCAAAGAGATCAATGCCTCATTGTGGGAGCAATACAACAGAAATGAGATTGGGAAGGAATTCCTGCGTACGGCCAGGTTCAGCATGGCCTTAAATACCCTCGGCGTCAATAAAAAAGATATACCGCATGATATTGGAGAAGTTTATCTGGAGCTATGTCCTGTCAAAGGGCACGTAATCCCCTATGCTTTCGAGATCCTTGAATATCTCCAACCACGCTACTCCCTCCACATAATCACTAACGGGTTTGATGATGTGCAGGACATTAAACTGACCAGAAGTAAGTTAAAGGATTATTTTGAGTATGTAATTACCTCCGAGAAGGTTGGATTCAAGAAGCCCAGCAGAGAAATGTTTGAAAAGGCGGTTGCATTACTTGGAGCAGACAAAAAGGAATGCATCATGGTCGGTGACAATCCGGAAACGGATATCCAGGGGGCCATCAATGCACAACTGGATGTGATTTATTTTAATCCTGAGAAGGTGCTTCACAAGCTGCCGGTCACTCACGAGATCCAATGCCTTAGTGAATTAAAGCATATTTTATGATTTCGTCTGCGGGGGTTTCACCAGTTGGATAATAAATCTTAAATTTGAATTCCCGGAAACAGAACACAATAACAACATAAACTATACAAAAAATGGCAAAAGGATTTTTTAATGTACCGGTACCAACCAATGAACCGGTGAAATCTTATCTGCCCGGATCAAATGAACGGGAGCTATTGAAAAAAAGACTTTCCGAATTAAGATCCCGGGAGTTGGATATCCCGATGATCATTGGCGGGCAGGAAGTCCGTAGTGACAATCTTTCGGTGCTTTCCATGCCTCATAATCACCGTCATGTATTGGGCAGGTATCATATCGCTGATAGTGATCATATTGATCAGGCCATCACCTCCGCCCTTCATGCCAGGAAGCACTGGGCAGGGTTACCCTGGGAGCAGCGTGCGGCTGTTTTTCTCAAGGCGGCTGACCTGCTGTCCGGTCCTTTACGGGCCACCATCAATGCATCCACCATGCTGGGCCAATCAAAAAATGTATTTCAGGCCGAAATAGATTCTGCCTGTGAGATGATCGATTTTCTCCGCTTTAATGTGTATTATATGAGCAGGATCTACCGGGAACAGCCTGACTCCTTACCCGGAACGTGGAACCGGCTTGAGCACCGGCCTCTCGAAGGCTTTGTTTTTGCAGTTACGCCTTTCAATTTTACTTCCATAGCCGGCAACCTTCCTGCGGCCCCTGCATTAATGGGTAATGTGGTTCTCTGGAAGCCTTCACCCAAGCAATTGTACTCCGCCTATTTTCTCATGCAGCTTTTCAAAGAAGCCGGTGTGCCTGATGGTGTCATCAACCTGATCCATGATGACGGACCCATGTCGTCAGAGGTAGTATTTTCACATCCTGATTTTTCCGGTGTTCATTATACCGGGAGTACCACGGTTTTCAAGTCCTTCTGGAGGAAGATGGCTGCGAATATGGACACCTATAAATCCTACCCCCGGATTGTCGGGGAGACCGGTGGAAAAGATTTTGTGATAGCCCACCATTCAGCTGATGCCAAAGCGGTCGCTACCGCACTTATACGG
>CAZYDB010000216.1:0-8036 GCA_964645995.1 uncultured Roseivirgaceae bacterium | reverse complement strand
CTCAGCAGGCCGGTATTTTCAAGAAGCTGGGGCCCTCCAACCTGTGAAGCATGATAAAATTCGAAATCTCCGTACACTTTACTGCCGCTGACATTAAAGGCATAGACAAATCTCCGGCCCAGAGGCTGATAATAGGAGAACCTTCCATGCAGGACCAGGTTTGATAATTCTTTTCCCGACAACTCGTGGTTGTAGGTGCTTTTGAGGTCGACCAGATATCCTTGAGCAGGCATCAAAAGATTATCGATGTTCTTATTATGATAATGTGCTTCGAGATTCAGATATTGTCTGGACTGGTTGGTCCTTTCGGTTTGATAGACCAGGTCCTGATTTTCAGATGATTCAGGTAAGTCGAGAATGTTTATATACTGATATCCGGGCCCGAATTTAAAATGATCCTTGCCTTTTGCGCCAACCGAAAAATAGGTATTGACTCTGACTTCGTCAAAGATTATCTCATAGTATCTTTCGCCCAGTGTTGCATTATAGACCGTTTCATTGCCATAACCAAAAAAATTCGTGATCCGTGGCCTGCCAATATGGATATCATAAAGCAGGTCCAGGTTATGGATCACATCCACATAATCAGCATTAAACTGGATATTAAATCCATTGGTTTTAAAAGCCCACCCGGCTATCAGGCGATGGTATGAAGCATAGGGCTCTTTCCTGAAACCCTGGTGCGTATACGATGCACCGCCGCCGAGGAATATTCCATTGTCGAAATTATATCCTGAATACATTAGGGGCGCCAGCATATTATACTTAAATGATCTTCTGTCATACAAATTTATATCCGGATCATCTGACAGATGCTGTTTTGTTTCATTTCCCGGATCAATAAGGTTATCCGTTGGGGTATCGTATACTATTGAATACTTGCGCAGCCCACTGACACGACTTTTATCCTGATATACATCGCGATCATCACCTCCGATAATCCGGACAGGTATTCCCTTATCAGCCTCTCCTGTGAGTTGGAAACGATCCTCTCCGCCAAGGCCATACAGCCTGATCTCATGGGTTTCTGATCTCAGGAAAGTTCTCTGGTAATATACACTCTTAACCTCACCACCCTTGATCCGGTAAACAGTCACCCGTGTTTCTTCGTCTGAAAATCTGTTGACATTGAAATATTCATGTTTATTACTCCCTACCACGTCGACTTCCTTCGACAGGATATGGTAATATCGTCTGGCAAATTCAGGAAGCTTGTCCCTCCGTGACATTAATTTAGCAATAATTCCAGGGCCATCTAACCCATAAATAGCCTCCGGCCAACCACGAACGGCTTCTTCGATAATTTCGTCGGTTAACGCTTGTTCCAATTCCCCAGCTATACGAAGCCAATCTGCCAGGTTAAGCCGGGTCAAAAAAGACCGGTCAAGGAATCTGGCATTATAGTTCATTCCACCCATATCTCTGATATCGTGATCAAAATGCTGTAAATTCCTTGCAAGCCATTTCCTGTTCGCAATTTTAGGGAAAACACCGTCGAACCTGTAAAAAACCTGATCTCTGTCCCTGGAGATAGGAACATAGAATTTATCGTTGTCAGGTAAATGCTCACAAAACAGGTGATTATCCCTTTTACATCCGAATTCAGCCCAGCGCCACTGGTCCTCATGCCGGTCCCAGTCACCGATAAACAAATCGAACAGCCGGTTCCGTAATAATTCCTGTTCATCAACAATTATATCATTATCCTTCATCATCTTTTCCAATAGTTTGGGCGTTCCAATAGCATTATGGGTGAATCCATAATGCTCGATATCGGAAAGGTCCTCATCGGGTCTTTGCTCAAAAAGAACCAGCTCATTCGCAAAATCATCGCGATATTCATTTAATGCAGGGTCATCCGGTATGACCACCAGTTCAGGTTTGCTGTGAAATAACCCGGCAGCACCGGCTAATTCCGGTATTACCAATGCGCCATAGGGATGACTGCTGGAGATCTGGTCCTGCAGAATGTCATCGGCAAGGGTGTTATGCAATTCTTCAGGCAACAGTGAGGACAAATCCTTGCGGACTGAACGAAACACATACTCATGACCATTGCCTGCCGACAGCCGCAACGATTTTGTCTGCATCCCGCCCCCCATTTTCACCGGTATCAGTCCGCCGTATGTGTTATGCAGATCGATAACTGGAACAGTAACCGGGGTGGTCCATACCGGCCGGTAATGTTTTCCAAAAAAGAACATCTTCATACCGGAAGCCTCGTATTCCGCACCCGGCACCAGGGTAACTACAGAATCCCTGCCGGATCTAATCCTGTGTGCATTCATTTCCGGCGTACCGGCAACCAGATTACGCGGACTATTTCCTGTACCGGAAGGGATATTCAATGTTTGGGCACCGGCATCAGAAACAGACATATCCTGTTCCTGAGCCGATATACCTTGATTCAGGAAAAACAGGATGAATTGAATGCACACCACTATCCTAAAATTTGATATTTGATATTTTATGGCCGTTTTCATGATTGATTGATAATTAATCACTTAGACGCAACTCAACCACATTCCTTACAATTTTGCAGGTTTATTATTGTAGGATTTTTAAAACCCCTGAGGAAAAATTAAAAAGCTATCAATCCGGATTCCGGAAGATCTTATTGTTTGCCTTTCAACGCTGTTTAGGGGGGCATTTTTCTGTTCCATACGAGCAAAAAACGCAGCAGTCACCCGGCTGAGGCCGTAGAACGGTTTTGCATTGCTCGCATTCGTAGAAAAAAAGGCAGGCGTCCAGGGGCATTTCTTCTTCTTTCCGGTGCCCGCAAACGGGACAGCTAAGGGTTGATTTAGTGATGATCTCCATGGATGATTTTATGTTTTACCTGAATTTATCATTCCTTTTCCAACCTCATATTTCAATTGCCATAGATCTCTGAATCGGGGTGAAAGGTCAACCAGGCAAAGGCGAAGTGGTTACCATGAGTAACCGGGTAAAGCTCCTCTCCTTTTAGGGGCCCCGAAACACATTTTCCCGTTATATTCCAGAGGGACCCAGTCTCTTTATCCCTGAAGGCATCTTTTGATTTTTTGAAAGTAAGCGTCTTTTCATCAACTAAGGGCCTGAAAACAGTAACCGACCCCACCTGCCTGGAGTTGCCTATCTCTTTTTCATCAAGAACGGATACCGTCTTTGAAGTAAAGAAAATGACAAGAGGCTGACCCTTAAAGCGGTCATTGATCACTTTCCTCCTGCTGATTACGGACAGGGGATATATTTTGTAGCTGCCATCGACATGAATGTCGATGATCCGTTCCATGGCCGGAAGTCTTGAATCTACTTCTCCCTTGAATAGTCTCGGTTGTTTATTATCAGGATTATCATACCCGACATAAGGATTAGTCCCGTACTCACGGTTATGCCCGGTCTCCGTGGAAAGGACCCTGCCTTCAGGATAGCTTTCAAAGAATTCTTCAAGAGATATCAACAAAGAGGGGACGAATGTCAACTGAGCTCCTGCCAGTTCACCAACGAGGCCGGTGCCGGTAAACTGCTGCCACCAGCTTTCCGTCTGACGGTCCCACATGACCAGGTCACTATTACGCAACATCCCGGATACGCCGAAGTCAAGGAGCCGCGTCTGACCGCCATATTCCAGCCTCCGGTCAAATACGATAGCGGCATTACACAAAGGGCAGTAAGTGATTGACACCGGTTCTCCACCGATCCTGTCGTTAACGATCTCATGATAGGTAAGGATACTCAGGGGATAGGCTTTCGCCTGGTCGTTGATCTCAACGACGATGACGGGCTCATGCTGAAAAAACTCCTTTTCAGCCCTTTCCCTGGCCCAGAATGATGGTTCATCGATCGGCGGTATGCCGTCCGGCGGCAGCAGGACGGTAAATTCATCGAGAGGAACATCATGTTTTGTGGTATCGGTCTGCCAGTTCACCGACACGTTCCTCGGATTTTGCTGGGCGGCAAGGTTAATGGGTATAAGCATTAGAAAGAGAAAGATATGTATGTAGGTATTCTGTCGCATTTGTTTGTTTATTTTTTCAATTGATAAATAACTGTTTTTTTTGCCGGGCTCAAACCAGGGCAACATCCGTTTTTATTTCCAGCAGGGCAGTTCCTGCATGATCCATAACCACCTTCGTCGCATATTCGAGGTCGTCTCTGCCTGATACGGTTGTTCCCATGGCGCCGCAACTCCTGGCAAATTCTGCAAAATCAGGGTTGACCAGATCGGTTGCAAATTTCCCGAATCCCCCCGATCGCTGTTCTTTCGTGATCTTGCCTAGTTCGGAATTGTTCAATAAAATCAGCTTGATATTCATATTATATTTAACCGAGGTGACTAATTCGGCCATATATTGAGCAAAGCCACCATCACCGGCCACGGCGATCACCGGCCGCGTGCCCCTTGTAGCAGCCCATGCGCCCATGGCGGCAGGAAAGGCAAAGCCTATTGAGCCCAGGTAGCCCGACATGAGAAAACTCTGTTCACTGCATTCAAAGTAACGGCCCAGCGAATAGGCATTATTACCGACGTCAACACAGATGACGGCATCAGACGGAGCCAGCCGCGTCAGTGAATCGAAGACGGCGATGGAGCTGAGTCCTTTTCCATGATCTTCTTTCAACCGTTTTTTCTTCTCTTCACGCCATATCTTCCACCGTCCGGCCAGTTCCGCCTGCTGATCAGCAGTATGAATCCCGTTTTTCAGCTTATTCATCAATAAATCCACCGTGACGGAAAGCTCACCCCAAACGGGAACATCGATCTTATGAAATTTACTCAGGGCCAACGGGTCAAAATCTACCTGGATAATCGGTTTTTTGGGTGTGATCCCGGTATGATTACTGAAGGAAGCCCCCAGGACGATAAGCAAATCGCCTTCATTCATAAACCAGGAAGCCACCGGGGTGCCGCTACGACCCAGGACGCCGCCGGCCAGGGGATGATGGTCCGGTATAAGCCCTTTGCCCTTGAAAGTTGTCAGCACCGGCGCCTTGAGCATCTCAGCAAAAGGTATGATCTTATCCATGTTGAAACGGGCGCCATGTCCAACAATGATCACTGGTCTCCTGGATGCACCTATCAATTTCACTGCTTCATTGATGCTTTCTACTGAGGGGCTGATCTGCTGGTCGCTGATCCGTCCTTCCGGGGTCTGCGGCTCAGCCTTCCCGGCAGGTATTTCCTGGATCTCATCGGGCAGGGTAAGATGCGAGACATCCCTTTTAAGCAGGGCATGCCTGACCGCCAACGTCACCAGCTCCGTATGTTTACTGTCTTTTTGTACCCGGTGATTAAATTCGGCTACCGTCTGGAAGGCCCTGACCAGGTCTACCTCCTGGAAATTGCCCGTCCCCACCACCTGGGTGGCCACCTGTCCCGTTATAGCCAGGATAGGGCTGCGGTCCACTTTAGCATCCCAGAGGCCGGTAAACATATTGGTGGCGCCGGGCCCTGCAATAGAAAAACAAACCGCCGGCCTGCCTGTCAGCTTTCCGTAAGCGCTGGCAGCAAAAGCGCCTGCACCCTCATGCCTGATGGCAATAAAACTAAGCTTGCCCTTCTCCTGCTGGCGCTTAAGGGCGTCGGCGAAGCCCAGGTTCGAATGGCCTACCATGCCAAAAACGGTATCAACGCCCCAGTTGACCATGGTCTCGGCCATGATGTCCGACAAGGTAGGCTCATGGGGTTTTGCTGAAGGTACGCCAACATAAATACCGTCGGACCTTTCCTCCACGGGATAGGGCTCGACACCATCATCATATCCGGGAACCTTTCCCGTACAGGGATGGTAATCCCATCCATGCCAGGGGCATCTCAGGATCCCTTTTTCTATACTACCTTCCCCGAGGGGTCCGCCCTGGTGAGGACAATGATTATCGAGGGCGCATATCCTACCCTCAAAATGAGAAAGAGCAACCTGCCTTTCACCTGCATTGGCGGTCATCACCCGGCCTTCAGCCAGGTCATCTTTCCCATCAAGTACTTTAAACCAGTCTAATTGTGTACTCATTGTATACTTTTTTGGATCTATTGAATCTAATAAATGATTATTCCTTGTTTTTCTTTTGGCATTCATCCCTTACAGTAATTCAGCCGGCATTTCCTGACGCCTCAAGGTTTTTAGCGACTGACAAACCATTCGGAAGTATTCATAATAAATATTCCTATAACCTCCTTAGCCTGTTCGTAGGCCAACAAAGGGATATCACCTAATGGCAGCACCGCCCCTTTCCAGTCTTCACCGGTAATCCACCGGCCATGGCTCAATTCAGGTAATTGGTCGTAAGCAATAGAACCCTCCCCGCTATACGCCGCCATATAAAAATAGGGTTCGCCGATCATGCTGTCTTTCATGGCGAGGCCAAAACCGAGACCCGTTTCCGGAGAAAGTTGTATATAAATGCCCGTATCAAAATGATGCGGCCAGATGCGTATCTCACTTTGCGCCTGGAGGTAGCCTAACAAAGAAAGACTAGCCTCATTGGCCAGTTCCCGGTAATAGGTCCATTGCCTGATCCCCTCCATAGAAAAATCCTCTTCAGCGATCCTGTTTATTTTATATTCCGGTATCTGGAAATGAAGTTTCCTGAATAACCCATTGGTATCCATTCCGAGGGATGCCGGATATTCCGCCAGTTCCCTTTCAATTTCCACTACAGATGCGTCAGAGCCGGGTGCGGAGGCGGCGGATCTCATCTGGTGATCCAACCAGTGAAAGCGGAAAGAATTCAGGTCAAGGACCAGTATGATCCTGCCGGCCGGACTATCGACCCAGCGGCCCAGGATCCTTCGCGACAGCGGGTCAAAATAGAGGTTGGTATGGCTGTCGTCTTCCTCCTGCTTTACATACGTCCGGTTAACCTTGGCGATAGCCTGGCTTAACCAGTGGATCTGTTGGTCGGTTTTAATGTATTCCTGCATAATTGATTCCTGTTAGTTGATGAATTTGATAATTAAATGTTGATAGGTCTGTAGTATTGAATTCACTGACCGATTGATGTCCACAGGCCCGTGCGATCACCCGGATCAATTCATTACTGGCCTGAAAGAAATTAAAAAGCTGCCCGGCAGAAGCTTTGATCTTAAGCCTGCGCCGGAGATTCTCCTGCTGGGTAGCTATGCCGACGGGGCAGTTATTGGTATGACAGGCTCTCATGCCGAGACAACCAATGGCTTGCAAGGCCGAGTTGGAGACGGCAACGGCATCGGCGCCAAGCATGAGTGCCTTGGCAAAATCATCGGCAACCCGGAGGCCACCCGTGATGATAAGGGTGACATCACGAACGCCCGCACGATCCAGAAATGTCCTTGCTCTGGCCAGAGCCGGTATAGTGGGCACATTAATATTATCCCGCAGGATGGCCGGAGCAGCGCCGGGTCCCCCGCCCCTGCCGTCCAGGATGATATAATCGGCTCCTGCTTCAAGTGCAAATTCGATATCAGCCTCGATATGACTGGCCGCAATCTTAAAGCCTACCGGAATGCCTCCTGCTTCATGACGCACTTCACCGGCAAAACGCCTGTAATCCTCCGGCGTTTGCAGGTCGGCAAAAGTTGCCGGCGATATGGCTGGTTTGCCTTCTTCCAGGCCCCGGACCGCAGCTATTTCAGCAGTAACTTTATGTCCGGGCAGGTGGCCACCGGTACCGGTTTTGGCTCCCTGGCCCGCCTTGAAATGAAAAGCCTGCGATTTCCGTACCTTCTCCCAGGAAAATCCGAATTTACCGGAAGCCAGTTCATAAAAATACCGGGAGTTATTCTCCTGCTCCTCAGGAAGCATGCCTCCCTCACCGCTGCAAATGCCCGTCCCAGCCATCTCTGCACCCTTTGAAAGGGCTATCTTTGCCTCACGCGACAAGGCCCCGAAACTCATATCGGACACAACCAAAGGAATGTCGATCACCAAAGGTTTTACAGCCCGGGGCCCGATGACTACCCGGGTATCGACAACCTCCCCATCCATCAGCGGACGGGTAGCCAACTGGGCGGGCAGGAACTGAATGTCTTCCCACTTCGGAAGCCTGTCCCGCTCAACTCCCATGGCTTTAGAAGG
>CAZYDB010000215.1:0-8055 GCA_964645995.1 uncultured Roseivirgaceae bacterium | reverse complement strand
ATAACACCATAACCGCCCGGTCCGGGATTGCCTTTTGCGGCGCCGTCAGTATAAATATTGATCATGGGAGGATGAGATTGCTTTTGATGAGCTTAATAGCGATTGCCAATAAAATGATGCCCATCACTTTTCTGAGTATGATGAAGCCTCCATTGCCGATCTTGCGTTCCAGCCAGTTACAGGATTTGAGAACCAGAAAGACAAGAAGGAGATTAATGATGATGCCTGCCAGAATATTGGCCACCTCGTATTCGGCACGCAGGGAAATGATCGTAGTCATGGTGCCCGCTCCGGCGATCAGTGGGAAGGCCAGCGGCACGATCGAGGAGGAAGCATCGCCTGCGCTTTCATGCCTGAAAAGTGTGATGCCCAGGATCATCTCGAAACCGATAAGTAAGATGATAATAGCGCCTGCAATGGCAAAAGAATAAACATCGATGCCGAAAAGCCTCAGAATGGATTCTCCCAAAAACAGGAAAACGATCATAATTACACCTGCCACTATGGTGGCCTTCACAGACTCTATGTTTCCTGCTTTCTTTTTCAGGTCGATAACAATGGGTATTGAACCGATAATGTCTATAATTGAAAACAGGATAATAGTTACTGAAGCTATTTGCTTGAAATTAAGCATGATTTTTTTTGAGCAAAACTAATATCTATGCCTTTATTAATAGCTATTTTACCGTAAAATATGAAAGTGCCAGGGTATAACTCTTTAGCCCGAAGCCGCTGATCGCACCCAGACAGATGGGAGCGATCATGCTGTGATGCCTGAAAGGCTCACGCCTGAAGACATTGGAGAGGTGAACTTCGATTACGGGCGTTTTTATCCCGGCAATGGCATCACGGATAGCCACCGAAGTATGCGTATAGGCGCCGGCATTAAGAATGATGCCATCATGGGAAAAGCCGACTTCATGAAGTTTGTCAATTATTTCTCCTTCATGATTGGACTGGAAATGATCGAGTTCTATATCCGGGTTGGCTGATTTCAGTGTTGTAAAAAAAGCATCGAATTGTTGATCACCATATATTTCTTTCTCTCTTTTTCCAAGTAAATTCAGATTTGGACCGTTGATTATTATTATCTTCATACTGGCAAGCTTTTATTGCATTTGATCAAAAATGAGTTGGGATTTCTATATTAAGCAATTTAAGAATTATTTAAAACTCGAAAGGTCATTATCTGATAATTCGATTGATGCTTATATACATGATATTGTAAAGCTAAAACAGTTTCTCGAAATCTCCAATTTGCAGGTATCGCCAATCGATATCGACCTGACACACTTGCAGGAGTTCCTTCAGTATATCAATGAACTTGGCTTGTCTGCTTATTCCCAGGCCCGTATTTTATCCGGCATCAAGGCTTTCTACAAATATCTTTTGTATGAGGAGATCGTCGCTGCCGACCCCACGCATTTACTGGAAGGTCCAAAACTTGGGCGGAAATTACCTGATACCTTAAATTATCATGAGATTGAAAAGATCCTCGGTGCTATCGACCTGTCAACCGATGAAGGCATGCGCAACCGGGCTATCCTGGAGGTTTTATACAGCTCCGGCCTTCGTGTTTCCGAAGTGGTTGATCTGAAACTTTCCAATGTCTATTTCGATATTGGCTTCCTTCGGATCTTTGGCAAGGGTAACAAGGAACGGTTAGTGCCTGTTGGCAGAGAAGCCTTAAAATATATCAGGATCTATGTTAATGAGATCCGCTGTCATATGGCTATCAAGCCGGGCAACGAAAACCATGTTTTCCTGAACAGAAGAGGTGCTCGATTATCGCGGGTGATGATCTTTACTATTATCAAAGGACTTTCCCTCAAAACAGGATTAAACAAAAATGTCAGCCCCCATACTTTCAGGCATTCATTCGCTACTCATCTGATAGAAGGAGGTGCTGACCTTCGGGCCGTTCAGGAGATGCTGGGCCATGAATCGATCACGACGACCGAAATATATACACATCTTGACCGGGACTACCTGAAACAGGTGATCAAGGATTTTCATCCCAGAAGTTGACAATAATCACTTTCAGATTGTTAATTTGCAATGACATTTAAATATTTTCTGAATACTCTGAACGTGTATAAAAAACTGATACGGCCTTTTCTGTTCTTGTTTCCCCCTGAGGCCATACATAAATTCGCTGTTTTATCCTTAAAAGTATTGTATAAAATACCCGGAATGCGTTTGCTGCTAAGGAGATATTATGAAGTGAAAGCTCCCGTTTTAACACGGGAAGTAGCCGGACTCATGTTTGATAACCCTGTCGGCCTCGCCGCCGGTTTCGATAAGGATGCCGAACTGGTCGATGAACTTGCCGGGCTGGGTTTTGGGTTTATTGAAATCGGTACGGTAACCCCTGAACCACAGCCCGGAAACAGGAAACCAAGATTATTCAGGCTGAAAACGGATCGGGCGCTGATCAACCGTATGGGATTTAACAACAGAGGCATGCGTTTCGCAAGGGAAAACCTGGAAAAAAGAAAGTCTCATATTATCATTGGGGGCAATATCGGAAAAAACAAAGCCACCGATAACCGTGATGCGCTGGATGACTATCTTAAATGTCTCAACGAACTTTATGATGTGGTTGACTATTTCGCCGTCAATGTAAGTTCACCCAATACCCCGGATCTCAGACAACTTCAGGAAAAACAGCCGCTTATGAACCTGCTCGGTAATTTAATGGCTGAAATTGAGAAAAAAGCCGTAAAAAAGCCACTCTTTTTGAAGATCGCCCCCGATCTCACCGAAGGCCAGCTTGCCGATATCGTGGATATAGTCAACCAATTAAAGTTAGCCGGCGTGGTGGCCACTAATACGACCATCGCCAGGGATGGATTGAAAACATCCTCCCGGGTTATTAACAAGATCGGCGACGGAGGCTTAAGTGGAAAACCTTTGATTGAAAGATCAACCGAGATCATTCGTTACCTGAGAAAGAATCTTGACCCGGACATTCACGTGATCGGCGTGGGGGGGATCATGAACCCTGCCGATGCCATTAACAAGCTGGAAGCCGGCGCTTCCCTGGTTCAGATTTATACCGGTTTTATTTATGAAGGCCCGGGTATTGCCAGGGCTGTCAATAAGGCCTTATTAAAGCAGTAAGAGGCTTTTATATGAGAATAGTATTTTAGTTTAATAAAAATCAATATCCTTTAAACCATTGAATATTTTTGTAGCTTTGTGAATTAACATGGCAGCCAAAAACACCTATAAAGAGAATACACTGAAGGAAAAAAAACGAACCGGAAGGTCTTTTAAATTCCGGGTGGATTTCTTCAACGATCGTCGTTTTCAATTATCTTTCGGTTTCTTTTTGCTGGTCGTATCAGTTTTTTTGCTGACTGCCTTCATCTCCTATCTTTTCACCGGAAAAGCCGACCAAAGTGTGGTGGAATCGATTGAGGCTACCGGTATCAGGGAATCGGGACTGGAGGCTGATAACTGGCTGGGAATGATAGGCGCTATGGTCTCCCATTATTTTATTTTCCGATGGTTTGGCATATCGGCTTTTTTCATTCCACCACTGCTCTTTATTTTCGGATTCAGGCTCTCCTCTAAAAAAGATATCCTATCCGGATATAAATCTTTCATCTTTGTTCTTTTTTTTACATGTTGGTTATGCCTTTTGTTTGGCTATGCAACCCTCAATACCGACAATTATGAAAGCGCCGACTTCCTGAGTGGCGGGTTTGGCTACGAACTGGCTTTATTGTTTCATTCACTGATCGGGTGGGGCACCTATCTTTTCCTTTTTTTATCATTTCTTATTTTTATCATTTATTTTTTTAATATCACTGAGATCATTGGGTTGACTAAAAAAGGAAGCCCCACTCCTGCGACCGGCAGCCCAATCACTGCTACTGACAATGGATCATCTTCTCCCGAAAAATCTGTTGCGGATACGGAAATGCAAAGATCTCCTGGAGCGGCCGAGGCCCAGTTCGGGGAGGAGTCAGGCGAAGATAACGAGGATAATGATCAGGAGGAATTTAAGCCACTTGAACTCACTCTGGAAGATAACTATGAGTCAACCGTGGGAATGCCGGAAGGGACATCGGATAAAAGCCCCATGCAGGATTCTGACGAAGAAGTAGAACTGATCGTAGAGGAAACGGGTGAACGGGAGAAAGTCATCGACAAACTGGAGAACTACGACCCTACCCTGGACCTCAGTTCCTACAAATATCCACCGCTTGATCTTTTGAATGAGTATGATACGAGGGGTGGACAGGTGACCAAGGAGGAGTTGGAGCAGAACAAGGATAAGATCATAGAGACCCTGATCAATTTCAGGATTGGCATTTCCAGCATTAAGGCAACTATCGGCCCAACGGTGACGCTCTATGAGATCGTTCCGGATGCCGGCGTAAAGATCTCCAAGATAAAAAACCTTGAGGATGATATCGCTTTAAGCCTTTCGGCCCTGGGGATCCGTATCATCGCCCCCATTCCGGGCAAGGGAACCATCGGTATTGAGGTGCCCAATAAAAACAAACAGTTGGTTTCCATCCGTTCCGTACTGGCTACGGAGAAATTCCAGAATACGGCTTATGAACTGCCTGTTGTCCTGGGCAGGACTATCTCCAATGAGGTTTATATAACGGATCTCACCCGGATGCCGCATCTTCTGATCGCCGGAGCTACCGGTCAGGGAAAATCGGTGGGTATCAATGTCATCATTTCCTCTTTGATGTATAAAAAGCACCCTTCCCAGTTAAAATTTGTGCTGGTAGATCCCAAAAAGGTAGAACTGACCTTATACAACAAAATCGAAAGACATTTTCTCGCTGAATTACCGGGCAGTGATGAAGCCATTGTAACCGATACCAAGAAGGTGGTTTATACGCTCAATTCCCTGAGTATTGAAATGGACAACCGGTATAACCTGTTAAAAGAAGCCCAATGCCGTAATTTGAAAGAATATAATGAAAAATTCGTCAACCGGCGGCTCAATCCCCAACAGGGGCACCGGTACATGCCCTATATTGTCCTCGTCATTGATGAACTCGCTGATCTGATGATGACTGCAGGTAAGGAAATAGAAACTCCTATTGCCAGGCTGGCTCAACTTGCCAGGGCTATCGGTATCCACCTGGTGGTAGCCACCCAGCGGCCGGATGTGAAGGTTATTACCGGAACCATCAAGGTTAATTTCCCGGCAAGGATCTCCTACAAGGTCGTGTCTAAGATGGACTCAAGGATCATTCTTGATACCGGTGGGGCGGATCAGCTCGTGGGTATGGGCGATATGCTGATGTCCTTCCATTCCGATATCATTCGCTTGCAGAGTCCCTATATAGAAACCCATGAAGTCGAAAAAATCTGTGATTATATCGGTTCCCAGCGTGGGTATCCATCAGCTTATATGCTACCTGAATTTGAGGGTGATGAAGTGGGGGAACCGGGAGAAGTTGACCTTGGAGACCGGGATGCCCTTTTTGAGGATGCCGCCCGCCTGATCGTAATGCATCAGCAGGGAAGCACTTCCCTGATTCAGCGGAAACTGAAACTTGGCTATAACCGGGCTGGAAGACTAATCGACCAACTCGAGGCGGCCGGCATTGTGGGTCCCTTTGAGGGATCAAAGGCAAGAGAAGTTCTTGTAAATGACGAATACGCTTTGGAACAATTATTGCAGGATATAGATGAAAATAACTGATAATTGAAAAACTGGTGATGAGAAAATTTTTTGTTATATTGATTTTAATGGCCATCGTCGGCATGGCTGTCGGGCAGTATGATCCTAAAGCACTTGATATACTGGACAGGATGAGCGCAAGATACAGGGACCTGCCCTCATTCAGGGCGGAGTTCACCTATTCTCTTGAAAATAAAATGGAGAATATAGAAGAGGACTTCTCGGGAAATATCATCGTGAAGGGGGACATGTTTAAATTAGATCTGGGAGAACAGGAGATATACAACGACGGGGAGACCTTATGGACCTATTTGAAAGATGTGAATGAAGTGAATATTGATTATTATCTACCGGAAGATGGCGACATGACTCCATCCAATATTTTTACCGCTTATAAGGAGGGTTATAAGTACATGTTGCTTAATGAAGAAACCATTAATAACAGGACCTACCACGTGATCGACCTCATTCCCGACGATCAGAATAAGCCCTTCTTCAAAGTGAAACTATGGATAGATAAAAATGACCATTCGCTGAAACAGTGGAAACTTTTTGATAAGACGGGCAATACCTATCTTTATAATATTGTCGATTTCAACAGCACCTATAATGCCAAAGATTCTGAGTTTACTTTTAATCCTGCTGAGCATCCCGGTGTTACGGAAATTGACCTGAGGTGACCCTTTGATAGATAGCTATGACGGCCGAGCAATTAACCGATCAGATCAAATTAAAGAAATCCTTCCTCTGTGTGGGGCTTGATACGGACATCGACCGGATCCCCTCACATCTCAACAGGCTTGACGACCCGGTATATGAGTTTAACCGCAGAATTATTGATGCGACTATCGATCATTGCATTGCCTATAAACCCAACCTTGCTTTTTATGAAGCCATGGGCTCCGCAGGTTTGGAGAGTCTTCAAAAAACACTCGACTATCTGCCGGACTCTGTTTTTACTATTGCCGATGCAAAAAGAGGAGACATAGGAAACACCTGCCGGCTGTATGCAAAAGCTTTTTTTAACCGCTTTTCCTTTGATGCTGTCACCTTAAGCCCTTATATGGGGCATGATTCCATTACGCCCTACCTGGAACATCAGGGGAAATGGGCTATTATCTTAGCGCTAACCTCGAATGCGGGGAGCATGGATTTCCAACTGTCCGGTTACCCACATCAGGCGCTCTACCTCGACGTGATAAGGAAATCATCGCTCTGGGGCACCAAGGAACAGATCATGTACGTAGTAGGCGCCACACAGTCCGAATACCTTAAAGAGATTCGCCAGGTAGTTCCGGACCATTTTCTGCTGATCCCGGGAGTGGGAGCCCAGGGAGGTGATCTTGAGACGGTAGTGAAGTATGGCCTCAACAGGAATGCCGGGTTGATCGTCAACTCCTCAAGGAGCATCATTTATGCCTCAGAGGAAAAGGATTTTGATCAGAGAGCAGGTGAAAAAGCTACGGCCTTACAACAGCAAATGCAGCAATTGATGGATAAATATCTTTGAATTTTTTATATTGTCGTTTCAACTAAATTGTACCAGCTATGTTTATCAACGAATCTTTTTTGTCATTTATATGGCAACATTCCAATTATGATCATCAAAATTTATCTACCGGGGACGGGATGCCCGTCCGGGTATTGTTCCCGGGTCATTTGAATACCCATGCAGGCCCTGATTTCCTGGAAGCAAGGATAAGGATTAACGATATCTTATGGTTTGGCGCAGTCGAGATCCATGTCCGCTCTTCTGACTGGCTTGATCACAACCATCAGGAAAACCCCGATTATGACCGTGTGATATTACATGTCGTATGGGAGAATAACAAAAAGATATTCAGGAACGATGGCTCCGTGATACCAGCCATCGCCCTGAAGGACCGGACTGCCCTGTCCCTGATCGTCCAATTCCGGTCCCTGCTCTATGGAACGGACAAACAGATGACCTGCGCTTCACAGATCAGGTCCGTGGACAGCATCACGGTCATAAATATGATCCATAAGGCCATGGTTGGCAGACTGATGAGAAAAGCAAAGGAGGTGGATCAATTGTTAAGGGAAAATGATAATCATTGGGAGGAAGCTTCCTATCAGATGTTAATGAAGAATTTTGGATTTAAAGTCAACCAGGAAAATATGCTGCTCTTATCCAAATTCCTGCCTTACCAACTACTGGCAAAACATGTTGATAATGTGTTGCAGATGGAGGCTTTATTATTTGGCATGGCAGGCTTCCTGAATGAGGCCAGAGATAGCTATCAGCATCAATTGAAAGCAGAATTTGATTATCTCAAACACAAGTATAATCTAAAGCATCATTTCATGAAGCGGTATCAATGGAAGTTTCTGCGGCTTAGACCACAGAACTTTCCAACCGTAAGAATTGCCCAGTT
>CAZYDB010000214.1:0-8070 GCA_964645995.1 uncultured Roseivirgaceae bacterium | reverse complement strand
CATAATCGGATACCGCTATTATATTACCAAAAACGCGCTCTAACCGGTAGCTTCCGGAGTAATAATCACATATCCTCCAAGGGTAGGGGGTAGCTATATTTTTATAAATGTCTGAAATACAATAAATTACAATGAATATGCATTTATCTATAGAATGCATACCACTCCTCTGCACTTCAAATAAAAACCGCTAATCCTTAAGGGTTTCATACGATAATCAGCGTTCAATACCCCCGAATTGATATTTTTAAAAAAAATGTGCATTTTTACACAAAATATTTATTAATATATTTGGTTTATATATTTATATAGCTATATTTACATAATATTAATGTGCATTATAACACTGATTAAAAATAATAAAAGATGAAAACGCAGGAAAAACAGGCAGAAATGGAGTTCAGGAGATATGCCAGAAGAAATCTTATGAACCCAAAGAAAATTACGAGAATTGAACAAACCCGGCATTTTATCTTTGAGATGCATAAGCTGATCAATGAATTTCGCGACCGGTTTAACTATGTGCCGGATGAAGCACACATGATGTTCAGTGAGTATCAGAATATTCAAGACAGGATGGTGTATGAAAATTTCAGGCAGACCTACCAGCAAGTGTCATGCTAACTGAAAACCAACATGAGAAAGGGGACGTGATATACGTCCCCTCTCCTGTTAAAGTTCTTTATAATTATATTTTCAGTATCGAAGTGAATAAATCCGGAAGGCTTCAATACTACAAGCAACCGGTCAACAGGAAACGCATTCGAATCACGAAAACGGAATTTTCATCCGTTTACAATTCAAAAAATATACTGGCTATTGAGCCTGTAAAAAATCCCGAGGATGAGGGCAATCATTTTTTGCTTAAATTTTACACTCTCTAACAGTCAGTTTCTTTTCTATCAATATTATATTATTCACCTAAATCAGATATTATGGGCATTAAAGAACGAAAAGACCGTGAAAGAAAAAAGATGCAGCGCATGATCATGGAGACAGCCAATCAATTATTCAATAAAAACGGGATTGATCATATTTCTATTCGGAATATTGCTAAACAGATCGAGTACAGCCCGGCAACCATCTATCTATACTTTAAGGATAAAGAGGAGATCATCAGGAACCTGAAAGAGATGTTCACGGATGAATTCCTCACAAAACTCAAGGAATTTGGCTTCATAAAAGACCACTTCAGCCGGATAAAGAATATTGCCCATAGCTGGACCAATTATGCCGTAGATCAGCATGATAAATACGAGATCATCTTTAAGAAGAACGGAAAACTCCCTGATAGTATTATCTTTTCTTATATAAATGAAGCTGTCACGCATTCTATCCAATCCGGTCATATTCAGCGTATGCCTGTCCATGAAGCTACGACGATGATCATTTCCTTTCTGCACGGGCTGTCGACCCTTGCCATCAATGAGAAATTCAGCCTGCAGAACAAAGCGGAACTGAAAGATCAGATCATCGAAATGATCAACCGGTTCCTGAATAACATGAGGGGTAGTGCATTATGAAATGATTATTAGAGATGGTCTTCCAGTACTTCCCAGGTATGATCGGAAAGAAGCCTGACTTTAGCCAGGAATTGATTGAAGGGCATATCCTTACCCCACTCCCCGGGCCCTATCATGGATAATACGGATTCCTTTTTGCGGTCTTCATATAAATAATACGTATGACCGATCACCGGCTCGAAGCTGATCCTCGATAAATATATTTTCTCGGATACCTCTACCCTTCTTTTGATATCATGGGCTTGTTTGGCAAGGGTCTTCATCTGCTCGATGATCTGATGCATCTGCCGGTCGGTCTGATCCCTCATGGCGGCCATGGCCTTCCCCTTAATTTTACCTTTATCTTCCGGTCTGATCACCGCACTGCCCACATGATGGGCATAAGTAATCAATCCGGGATTATCAGTTACCTTATCCGGATCGATCGGGTTTTCGTCTGTATATTTTTTTTTATCGCTCAAATCAAAGAAAATTATCAGTTAACAATACTGCCGGTGTGTTCAAAGTTACCTTCCTTCTTCCCCGGGAAAGTAGTTTTTCTTGAAAAATCTATTATCACCAGGATCAGTACGATCAGAAATACAATGCTTAGAATAAGAAAAACCAACTTAGACCTTTTCATCCTAATAATCTGTTTCACCTGAACTTATTACTTTAAATTCAACTCTTCTGTTCAATCGCCGGGTCTCTTCTGTACGATTGCTTGCCAGGGGCCTGGCACCTCCATAGCCTTTACCCGTGATCCGGTCCGCATCGATACCCCTGTCGACCAGATATTTCTTTACACGGTCAACCCGGGCCTGTGAAAGTGCAACATTCTTCCTGGGATTGCCCTGGTTATCGGTATGTCCACTTAATTCAATGGTTATTCCGGGATTGTCGACCATCATCCGGTATACATTATCAAGCTCGGCATAGGAACTATCTACCAGATCAGGCGTGGCTCTGTGAAAAAGAACATTATTCAGCTTAAAAGTTTTACCAACGGCTAATGGTTCCAGAAAATAATTTCTTAATACCAGGTTCTCCTCCGTATCATTCATATTTACTTTGTCTTCAACATTCATGAATCCCTTTGCACCTATCCGGAGCAGAAAATCATTCTTCGATGAAAATTCGATCTGATAATCACCGCTGACCGGGTCGGTCTCCAGGATTGCGATCTCCCTGTCACCATTGATCAGCACGGATATCTGCGCTTTAACAGGCTCATTATCCACTGCATCAAAAACTTGTCCTTTCAGCACAAGCTTATCCTCTTCCACCACAAATTCCTGCAGGGCTGTATCTTCCGCGATAATTGTTTTTTCCAGCGGCTCAATCACTTCTTCAGGTTTCAGACGGTAATATTTAATATCACCGTAACCGTCGCTATTCTGTGTTGAACAGAAGATAGCCTCATCACTGCCGGGAACAACAAAATAATACAATTCCCTCCCTGCCGAATTGAGCACGGAACCCAGGTTTTGCGGACTTGTCCAGTTCTTCCAGGTGTCATCCATCCGCCTGGAGATGAAGAGGTCCATACTGCCTTCTCCGTCATGTCCGTTGCTTGAGAATATCAGGGTCCGGTTATCGGCAGCAAGAAATGGAGTCTTTTCCTGATATCCGGTGTTAAGCACAAATCCAAGGTTCTTAACATCCGTCCAGCTTCCGTCAGTTTTCCTGAAACTGACATAAAGGTCCTCGGCTCCCCGCGTATTGTAAGACTCTATGGCATGGACCATGATCGAACCGTCATACGACAGGCAGGCACTTTGATGTTCGGAATCATTACTGAAATAAGGAATATCTACCGGCCGGGGAAATGACCACTCCCCTCCTGTTCTGAATGACACCGATATCCCCTTGGTTCGTGGCCTGCGGTTACCCGGCTCATAATGTCCGATCAGGTAAATTGCATTGTCATCCAATCCTATCACGGCATTATACTCGCCGTTATTCAATGGTTCCCCGGCATTGGCCGGCGTTGTCCAATTGCCATCTCCATCTTTTTCACTGATCCAGATATCTCCGGTATCCCGCCTGCCGCCAATATTTCCGGGGTGTTGGGCCCGGGTAAAATATAAGAGATTCCCCTCAGGACTAAGAACCGGGGCCTGCTCGTCATGGGGGCTATTGATCGAATCGTCGATGCCGGTCACTTCATATTTCGGCGGCTGTGAATATCCATTTAGTGTAAGTGTGATAAGAACAATGCTTATCCAGGAAAAAATACCCTTTGATTTCATAATTATATTTAAAAATTTATTCTTCAAAAATCAGCAAAAAATATCAAAATAGCAGATGATTGATCGATATTTACCTCTTTGTTTCCTGCTACCGCCATTAACCAAACGCGTTATCAACCCGATATGGGTTTATTATTGAAATGCATTCCCATCACACCTGTTACCTGGCAGGCTCTTTATCGCCGGATCCTGCAAGGTAACCTCCTTTCCTGCTCATCGCTCGCTGATCCATGGATTGTTAACAAGGTAAAACCTCCAGGGCAGCAAGGCATCTTCGGCGGCATAGTCTACCCCAACCCTTGTCGTCGCTACAATCTCCCCGGGACCCGGACTGAAACCCTGGTCTTCAACCCATACCCTGCCGCCCAGAACCGAGAGCCCATACAGATCCCTATCGATTCCCATAGCTTTACTCAGCATGCCAGGTCCGGAAGTGATCCGCGACAATTCCTTCTTCTGCCTTCTTGCCAGCATGATATCTATTCCCTTAATGGGCTCCAAAGCCCGGATAAGGACGGCATCCGCCCTGCCTTTGCGGTTGGTAACAATATTAAATAAATAATGAATGCCGTAGATCAGATAAACATAGGCATGTCCACCCTCGCCAAACATCACAGAATTCCTTCTCGTAAGCCTGCTGGGATAGGCGTGACTGGCCCTGTCAATAGCGCCGCAATACGCTTCCGTTTCAACAATAATTCCCGCAGTGAGTTCCCCTTTATGCTTCGTGTATAACACTTTCCCCAATAAAGACCTGGCAATACGGGTGACATCCTCGCCAAGATAAAAATCAGCGGACAGAATTCCCATGATTCAGCATGATTCCTGATTTCAAGTATTTTTGTTTAATGGATGCTAAAATTAAATTAATGTGTTAATATAGCGAGAATTTTGATAATATAATTCCAATAAAAAAACCCATTTTAATCATGAAAAAAACTAATAATTTGTTGATTTACACACTATTGATCTTCTTTATATCAAGTGGAAGTTCTATAGCTCAACAGATCCGGATGCCGGCACCCAGTCCTCTCGCCAAATTAGAGCAGCGGGTCGGGCTGACCGATATTGCCGTGACGTACTCCAGGCCTGGTGTCAAGGACAGAAAGATCTTCGGCGACCTGATACCCTTTGACAAGTTATGGCGAACGGGGGCTAATATGGCCACCACCATTTCCTTTAGTGATGATGTAAAAATTGAAGGAAAAGAACTGACTGCAGGAACCTATGCCCTCTTTTCCATTCCCGGCAGGGATTCCTGGACCTTGATCTTCAACAAGGAGGTCAACCAGGCAGGCACCGGCAATTACAAAGAATCAGAAGACGCGCTAAGGGTCTCTGTTCCGGCAGAAAAACTCAATAATACGGTTGAAACTTTCCTTATCGATATTAATGACGTAAGGAATGATGCGGCTAATCTGGTTTTGGCCTGGGAAAACACCTCTGTAAAAGCAGAGATCGCTGTTGATGTCGACAGCAAGGTAATGGCCGATATTGAAAAGACTTTTGATCCGGCAAGCGATGCCGGTAATTATTATGCGGCTGCCAGGTATTATTATGATACCGGCCGGGATCTGGATCAGGCGCTCGAATGGATCGATAAATCAATAGCACTGGGTAATGACCGTTTCTGGGTGGTTCATCTTAAGGCCAATATCCTGGAGAAAAAAGGTGATTGCAAGAAAGCCATAGCTGCTGCGGAGCAATCTAAAAAAATGGCCAAAGAGGCAGGCAATGATGATTATGTAGCCCTGAACGATAAGTTAATCGCCCGCTGTAAGTAACCTTTGTTACTATCAGCCCATCATTGAAGGGATTGCCCGGGCAGTAGGTCACAGTCATTTACTTCCCGGATAATCTCTTTTTTTATTTTCTGATTATGGTACTCAGTACCCATCCCAGCATCACGGTAATGCCGCATCCGATCACGTTATACCATAGATAACCAATGGTATATACCTCAAATACGGTCAGGAAATGAAGTATGATCACCAGGCTCTCGGCCACCAGGGCTGCAATAAAGATGGAAGAGCCGCGAATGGATTTTATAAAGAAGGCGGCGATAAAAATACCCAGTATGGTTCCGTAAAAAAGAGATCCTACAATATTCACCGCCTCGATCAGGTTTTCCGATTGATGGGCTATGAAAGCAAAAAAGATTGCCATAAGACCCCAGAAAGCAGTAAAGAATTTCGAAATAAAAACATAATGGGCATCGCTGCCCTCTTTTTTTACCAGTCTTTTATAGAAATCAACCACCGTTGTCGAGGCCAGCGCGTTAAGTTCTCCGGAGGTAGAAGACATCGCGGCAGAAAAAATGACGGCTATGAGCAGGCCTATAATTCCCTTTGGCAGATAATTGATGATAAAAGTTATAAAAACATAATCAGCGTCGTCAGTGTCAAATTCCGGGTCAGAACTATTAATGATATCCTTCACATGGGACCTGATCAGCCTGGATTCCTCCTGAAGCGCCATCACCTCGGTGGAACGGGCCTCTATTAAATCATTATCGTCATGATCGTAGGCCCGGGCCAGGTCCAGCAGCGCGGCCCTTTTTTCTTCAAATACCTGCTCATGTTTTTGTTCCAGTACCGCAAATTCTTCCTTATGCCTTTCGACAAGTTCGGCATCAACGGCAGCCTGCTTAAAGTAAAGCGGCGGCTGAACAAACTGATAGAAAACAAACACCATAACCCCCAGGAAGAGGATGAAGAACTGCATGGGTACCTTAAGCACAGCATTGAACATCAGTCCCATCCGGCTTTCTGTTATATTCTTCCCGGTAAGGTACCTGGCCACCTGCGACTGGTCAGTCCCGAAATACGAAAGAGCGAGAAATAAGCCCCCGGTGATCCCTGACCAGAAAGTGTATCGCTTACTGAAGTCCAGTGAAAAATCAATCGCATTGATCTTGCCCATCTTTCCGGCGATCTTTACCGAATCCATAAAGGAGACTTCAGCAGGGAAATAGCTGATCACCAGGAAAAATGCGATAAACATACCCGTCATGATAACACCCATCTGATATTTCTGGGTGAGACTAACGGCCCGGGTGCCTCCCGTTACGGTATAAATGATGACCAGAATACCTACGAGGAGAATGGTTAAACTGAGATCCCAGCCAAGTATTGTTGACAATATGATCGCCGGAGCATAGATGGTGATGCCTGCAGCCAACCCCCGTTGCAATAAGAAAAGGAAAGCGCCCAGCAGCCTCGTTTTAAGGTCAAACCGGCTTTCAAGGTACTCATAGGCCGTATATACCTTCAGTTTGTAATAAATGGGGATAAAGACCGCCGATATGATGATAAGCGCCAGGGGTAACCCGAAATAATTCTGAACAAACCGAAGTCCATCATCATAGGCCTGTCCGGGTGTTGAAAGAAAAGTGATAGCGCTGGCCTGGGTGGCCATCACAGAAAGGCCGATGGTACCCCATCGCATGCTGTTCCCGCCCCGCAAATACCCTTCAATATTACGACTGCCCCTGGTTTTCCAGGCTCCGTAGATCACAATAAAGCCCAGTGTCGAGAATAGTACGATCAGGTCGGGAATACTCATGAATACTGGACAGTAAACAGGTAAAACAAAACAACCAGTACCAGAAGGATAGCCAGTACCGCACCATAGATTTGCTTCCAGCTTTTAAACAAAGGAGGTTTTTTATCTAATGTTGAAGGCTCTTTTTCCGGATGATCCATAAACAGCGGTTAAATAATGGGTTTAAAGGCGGCCAGGTGATCTGTTTTATTATTTGAGTGGATCTCAAAACCGTTTCCGTTATAATGCAGCACATATAAGCTCAGGTTAATATGCTGAAAAAGGTCCATTTCGGCAATGGAATGACCGGTGATCCAGGCCAGTAATATCTTCATTGCCCGGCCATGCATGCAAACGAGGATCTTTTTTTCATTTTCCTGACTGATAATATATCGGATAGCTTCTTCCTGCCGGGCCTGTACTTCTACAGGGCTTTCCCCGCCATCAAGCTTGTGATGAATATTGCCTTTTCTCCATGATTCTATAAGATCATAATAGATCTTATTCGTTTCCGGACAGAAAGGTATTCCCTCGGATTTACCCCAACTGATCTCATTTAATCCTGGGAGCATCTCATGTTTAATACCCTTGTCAATGAAATTCTGTACCGACTGGATGGTCCTTTTCAGTGATGAGGTATATATTTTTTCAAATGGAAAATCCTGATAGGCATTAAAAAAAAGTTTCGCCTGGCGAAAGCCATTCTCGTTAAGCGATGAATCGACACCACAGCCCTGAACGACCCCCGTGCGATTGTATTCAGTTTCACCATG
>CAZYDB010000213.1:0-8132 GCA_964645995.1 uncultured Roseivirgaceae bacterium | reverse complement strand
GGGTCAGAAGATCTTTGGCAAAGTCTTTCTGCATATCAATATAGGGTCTGTAAAAATGATCGATGGCCTTACCGAAATTAAACTGGTTGATATCATCATAATCAACCCCGGGATATGTCCTGGAGACATGTAGGTTGAGGTTGGTATAAATACCATTTTGTTTAAGTTGATAGATCAGCCAGTCCAGCTTTTCAACCTGAACAGGGTCAAAATTCTCCATAGACTCATCCCATATGCCATCAGGGGATGCGCGCATATCCATATGATGAAAACGCACAACATTCATCCCGAGCTTTCTGAGTCTGGCAGCAATTTGGGTTGAAATTTCCTTTTCAGGGAAACAGGCTGAAAAAGTCAGGTTAGTCCCGAAAAACCGGACCGGATTACCATCGCCGGTTAGAAAATGGCCATCCCGGACTGATATGTGACCGGACTGTCCGGCTATCGCTTCATTTAAAAAGGACAGATCAACTTCATTGGCTGTAGTATCCAGGTCTGATACAACAAAGTCAAACCATCCGTATTTCCTCGTCTCATCGACAGGAGGCTCGCAGGAAATAAAAACGAAAAATATCGCTACGATTAAAAACCCAAATAAATTTTTCATAAGCATTGAATTTATTTTTTTTGATAATGATGTTTAAATGTTATTGGTGTCCCTATTACCGCTTATCAATGACCCTCTTTTTTAGTCTTTGAAGCCATTGGCATTGGCGGCCAATCCGGATTACGGCTGGATTCCGGTTTTTTGCCATTCATCGTTATTTATAAATTAAATTTTTTTACCGTTTCGAGCATGGCTACAATATTCTCAGGAGGAACTCCGGGAAGGATATTATGAACCTGCTGAAAGACAAACCCGCCGCCCTGTGACATCGTTACCAACTGTTCCTCAACATGATCCCTGACCTCATCAGGCCGGCCATTAGGAAAAACCTGCTGGGTATCACACCCACCCCCCAGAATACTATATCCTTGCCAAAATCTCTCTTAAGGCCCTCAGCTTCCATACCCCGTGCAGTTACCTGTACCGGGTTGATAGCATCCAACCCTGCATCGATCAGATCAGGCAGTAACTCGCGTACCCCTCCGCAACAATGCAACATCACCCTTACATCTGCCAATTCCTTTGCTTTGGCCCACATCAGCTTGTGCCGGGGCTTGAAATATTCTCTATACATGTCGGGCGACATCTGCGGTCCGGACTGCATGCCCAGGTCATCTCCGAACAATATAATATCAATATTATTTCCTACAGCATCCAAAAACCTGTCCAGGTCCTGAAGATGTATTTCTGTAAGTCTGTCCAGGAAGTCATGCACCCCGGGAGGGTCCATGGCCAGCATCATCAGGAAATGATCATTGCGATACAACATCTGCCCTGTTTCTAATAAATTTCCTCCAAAAAGTCCAATAATCGCCCGGTCAGTAGACCTTCTCAACTGCTCAGCTCCCTTTGACAACCGTTCTTTACCTTCCTTCCCGGCGGTAAGCGGACCCGGAGGAGAGGCAACCACATGCCACATGGATTCCTTCATGGCATTTCTGATATCTTTTTTATCTGATCCTTCCTCATTAAAAGGATAATAAACCTGTTCAAAAAATTGAGCGCCATCAGGCATCTGAGCAATGATCCGGCCATATTCACTTTTAATAACCCATCTTTCCGGTTCCCGCTCAGGTCGTACCCAGGCCGGCAGCAGGCATTCAGTACCATCCGGTAAAACCCATGGATGCCAATCCTTTTCGTCTATAGCAAAGGCCCTTCCGAGTTCGATTGTATCAATAGTAAACAAGTCCAGGATATCTTCATCAAGAATTGCCAGTTGTTGCACAGGGTCGTACACTTTAACAGGCAGCGGCGGCAGTCCCAGGTAAGAACGGAGTTTGGGATATACCATTGCCGAGATTCCCGAAGAACGGTGGCCGGAAAGATCGAGAGGGACTCTTTCTGTTTTTTTATTTTCAAAAGCCTCCAGTACTCTTTCTCTGGACGTCGGATGGTGTTCTGATATCATAATATCTGTCGGATGAGAATTTGAAGTGAAAAATAAAAAGACATGGTGTAATAAAAATGATTAAAAAAAATACCGAATTTGAATTTACAAAAAATTTCCCGTATCCGGTATTTAAAAATTTAATATATGTACTTTGATCGATGCTGAATCAATTCATGATTTTCCATTATTCAATAATTTTTAGATATGAAAGCTTATAAATATTGTTTTTTTCTCTTATTGATGGCTTTATTCTTCATTCATTGCAGCGAAGACCCTACGCCCGAATCAGCCAATAAAGTAATTATTGATATCACGCAAAAGAAAAATCCCATTTCCCCATTTATCTATGGTCAGTTTATTGAACATCTGGGAAGATGCATATATGGAGGCCTCTGGGCCGAAATGCTGGAAGACAGGAAGTTCTATTACCCGGTCACGAGTGAATACGAGCCATGGGGCAGCAAAACCGATCCTTACTGGAATACCGGGGAATTCAAAATTCTGGTAGCTTCACCCTGGAAGGAAACAGGCCCGGCAGGCAGTGTCCGTATGACTTCCCGGAGTCCCCTGGTCGGCGACCACTGTCCGCAGATTGAAATCAAGGATCAGCCGGCAGGAATTTCGCAGGAGGGATTATATTTTGAGAAAGACCGGGAATACAGTGGCAGAATTTATCTTTCCTCAGATGATGCAACAGTGAAAATATCCCTTCAGGTTGACGATGGGCAGGGCGGGATTTTCAATATATCTGAGATTAATGATCTCACCGCTGAGTTTAAACGGTATGACTATTCTTTCAGGCCGGTCACAGAAATCAATAACGGCACACTTAAGATAACCGGAACAGGTAATGGATCCTATAAGATCGGAACCCTGTCGCTTATGCCATCGAACAACATAAAAGGATTCAACCGGGAAGTGCTTTCCTATGTTAAAGAGCTGAATGCTCCGATCTATCGCTGGCCTGGAGGAAATTTCGTGAGTGGTTATAACTGGAAAGATGGTATTGGTGCGCGTGACCTGAGGCCTCCCCGTAAAAACCCCGCATGGACAGGCATTGAATCCAATGATGTAGGGATCCATGAGTATATGACATTCTGTGATCTTATTAAAACAGAACCTTTTATTTGCGTTAACACGGGTTTAGGCACGGTTGAAGAAGTAGCGGAGCAGGTGGAATACTGCAACAGCTCCGTCGGTTCTAATATGGGTAAATGGAGAGCAAAAAACGGGCATCCGGAACCCTATCAGGTTAAATACTGGGCAGTGGGCAATGAGATGTATGGCGACTGGCAACTGGGTCATATGCCCTTATCAGAATATATAAAAAAACATAAAAAGGTAGCGGAGGCAATGTTGAAAGCAGATCCTTCAATCGAGCTCGTAGCCGTGGGGAATGCCGGTGAATGGAGTGAAACGATGCTGAAGGAATGCAATGAGCATATGGACCTGATCAGCGAGCATATATACTGCAAGGAACTGGATGACGTAAAAGCACATGTGGCACAGATTCCGGATAATATTAAAAGGGTTGCTGATATTCACCGGCGATACAGGACTGAAATGCCCGAATTGGGTAGTAAAAATATTCAGATCGCCATGGATGAATGGAATTACTGGCATGGTGATTATCTCTATGGAGAGCTGGGGTGCCGGTATTATTTAAAGGATGCTTTAGGCATTGCAGCAGGTTTTCATGAATACTACAGAAATAGCGACCTCTTTTTTATGGCTAATTATGCACAAACCGTTAATGTTATCGGTGCCATAAAAACAACCCAAAAAGAGGTGGAATTTGCTGCAACAGGAGTGGTCCTGAAACTTTATGGCAATCATTATGGCCAAATACCCGTTGAAATAAAAGCCCAACCCGAATTCCTTGATATAGCGGCTTCCCTGGATACTATTCATTCACTTATTATCGTATCTGTCATTAATACGGCTGATAGCATTATAAATATAAATCTGGAACTTATATCATTGGATAAAACAACAATTGTTGAAGCCTATGAGATCTCGGCCGATGATCCAATGGCTTATAACGCTCCCGGGGAATCCCGGTTAATTGATATCAAACAAAAAACTATTGAATTTCCTGAATACGTTGAACTCAAGCCCTATTCTGTGAATCTGGTTAAGTATGCAAATCATGTAGATTAATTAAAAATGAAATTTATGATAATAAAATATTAAAATTCTAATAAAAAATATTATCTTTCGCTTTAAACCAAATAAAATTAGAATGAAGATGAATGTATTGAACATTAAAAACTGGCTGTTAATTGGTTTTATGTTCCTTTTTCTGGCAGCATGTAACAATGATGATGAAGATGAAGCAGGCACTGAAGCCGATCTCGTCGGTTTATGGACCACCCAGTCTGTATCCCTGGATGTTACACTGAATGGCGAAGATTTTCTGCAATACCTGGTGGAGGCCCTTGGTGTGTCAGAGTCTGAGGCACAGGCGTTTATGGATCTTTCTTTAGGTGATCTTAAAAATAACTTTGAAGGAACTGTTGATATGAAATCTGATGGAACTTATGTCAGCACGTTCGGCGATGAAACTATTGATGGTACCTGGAGTTTAAGTTCTGATGGGAAGAAACTTACGCTCGATGCCGGGACAACCGATGAGATCACCATGGATATCGTTGAATTGACGTCAAACACACTTAAGCTAGCTTTTTCGGAAACGGAAACAACGGAAGATATTGACGGCGATGATGTTAATGATGAATTAAAAATCGACATTGAGATGACCTTGACGAAATAAACGATATTATTCCTTTATTAAACCGGGTTCATCACTATGAATCCGGTTTTTTTGTTTGCATTAATAAAGTTATCTTTATTTTATAATTCACCACCCTGATCGGAATATATTTAACCTATACTGGTTCGATTTGTTGGCCTGCTATAACAAATATATTAAGGTGGAATTATGAAAAAATTAATATATCTGTTTGCGTTTGCTGTTTTAATCTCATTGGCTGCCTGCCGTAAAAGCCCGCATTAAAGTTCAAAAAGAAGCATTAAGAATAAACATGATTATTATAAGATGCACGAAAACGATCAGAAAAAGCGGGATAAGGAGCTGATAAAGGAAATGAAGAAAGATTAACCCTTTTTACTCAAATACCCTGTGGAAAAAGGAACTTCATGCTGAACAATCCGGGATAACCCAATTTTTAAAGGCTGTTATAAATGGAAGGTATGGGTATACTTTATCAATACTGCCCTGGTGTCCGTGACCGGAAGATGCGGATCGGTCTTATAAGGTGTAGTATTCAGACCTTCATTATAAACGATCCACAGATCATTCCCTTCCCTGAAATTGTATCTGAACCTTACATTTGCGGTTAACAGGTCAAGGGTACTGTTATATTGAATAAATGCATTGGTTGAAAGATGGCTATCCAATGCCGTGCCGATTCTAAGTCTGGTGACATGAGCATCAAATTTCTGATCTCTGTCAGGAAATCGGACGCGTTCATACAGGTACTCGGCGGACAGTTCCAGGTGTTTTGAGATATACCAGGAAGGTGTCACCAGGAAAGAACTGCGCCATCCATCATAAAAACTTCCGGTCTCCATAGTTACCCCTGTGCTGAGCAATCTTTCATATCGCATCCGGTAGCGTAGTCCGGTTTTATAAAAAGCATAGCTGCCCACAGGGATAAATACGCTATCTGATAAGTAAAAATCCTCTGTCAGGTCTTCGTAAAGCATCCTGGCATTAATACCTCCAGAAGAGGTCGTCCTGGAAGAAAAACTCCACTCGGGTCCCCATTCAGCCGACTGGACGGTCTGATCCTTGTTACGAATAAAGGAAAAGCCGGTCGTCGCCACCTGATGCCATATAAACAGTGGATGATCATTATATAACCAGGTATAGGCTATGTTCGCATTTCCATACTTAAAATCATTACGCTGGACAAATCCCACACCCGGATCATAATTAATTCCGGACCAGATAAAGGTGAAATCATAACCAACGCCCTGTCTCCTTCTTTTCTGCCATTCTGCAACAATCCTGGCACTGTTAAAATCTTTTATCGGTTCGGCCCCTGTAGGGTTACTCTCAAATGTCTGGGTATATTTAAGGTTTAGAAAATCATCTCCAAACACCTTTACCAATCCATCCAAACCATAGGTCAGGTTATAGTCACCATTCATCCCCATTCTGCTGGTCACCATTGTGCCTATATAGGAATTCTCGTTAAACATCCGGCGCCTCAACCGCAATACACCAAAATTCTCTGATGGGATCGTATCAAAATCGGCTGTCTGCATATCCAGAAAACCGATGTCCCATTTCCCGGCACGACCGACGATCCTTGCCCCCCCGTAAATGGGCACCAGCTTTCCGTTATCGGTCAATCCGATCCTCCTACTGTAAAAAAGACGACTCATCCCTCCTGTTCTGAACTCAAATATCCCGGCCCTTTCCTGAAAAAATTGTCTTTTCTCTGGGTAAAAAAGAGAAAAGCGCGTCAGGTTGACCTGCTGGTCATCCGCCTCTGCCTGTGCAAAATCTGTATTGATGGTCAGATCCATGGCAATATTATTGGTTATGGATAATTTCATGTCTCCCCCGACATCCCATTGAAGATCACTTTCCCTCGAATAGTCCGTCTCCCTGGCATTGATAACATTCCATTGTTGTAAACCAGCGAGACCATAGGGTGTTATATAGATTTGCTTCCTATTATTTATTCCTGTTATCTTAATCTTCTGTGCAAGTGATGGTCTAAGAAAAGCCCAGTCGGTTACCGGGCCAATATCCGGGAAAACAATCCGTTCACTCTTACGTGCTATTTTTCGCTGAACACTCAACCCCATGATCACTTCCCCGCTGGTTTCCTGGAATCGCAAACTGGCAAAAGGGATACGGATCTCAGCAAACCAGCCTTTATCATTTACCTGTGCTTTGGCATCCCAGAAGGTATTAAAGTCTCTGTTCATCCATCCGCCCTGCAATATTGTTCCTCCGGTCCCGTCATTGGTAATTGCTACATCATTACGGATGCCCGTGGGGGTTGTGGAAAAAATATAGGCATTCTCATTATAGGTATCCAGCAAAATCTCAAAATGATCGGAACCGGCAAGCCGGTCACGGTAGAGTGAATTTCCCCTGATCCCATTGATGTCGCTTTCAAATGCTTTCATCGACGCATAAAAATATTCCTTGTCATGAGCAAAACGGATCTCCGTGCGCTCCGTCGGCGGCGAACCGGCATTAGGTTCATATTGAACCAGGGGAAC
This sequence comes from uncultured Roseivirgaceae bacterium, assembly GCA_964645995.1. Taxonomy (GTDB): domain Bacteria; phylum Bacteroidota; class Bacteroidia; order Cytophagales; family Cyclobacteriaceae; genus JAGTVG01. The sequence continues at coordinate 867 of CAZYDB010000213.1, read as the reverse complement.
AGGATCAATGGCTTCCCATCCCTTTTCATCAGGCATCCCGTCAAAAACGAAGTCATTAATCTCCGGAATAAGATAATAATCATTATCAGTCTGGGCCGGCATCGACAGTGGAATTAAAAAGAAGATAATAATTGAAACAGATGCCCGGCAAAACCAGGAATAATGCCGATTTTCACAATGGTCGGTTAGAAGATCAAAAAACATAGGCCTACATTCCAAAAAAAATAAAACAGCGCCTGAAAGAATTCTTTTATTAAATAACAAGATTAAAAATCCTGATCCGGCTATCTGAAATATACCATTTTAAAGTCATTTTAATTTCTAGTTATTGGGATGGGTTAAATCCCACGCCTTTAGACGGCAACTTTAGTATATTTGTATATGGCATATTATCCTAAGGGATCCCATGCCAAATATGATATAAAGATACATTTAGTTTTTGTGACGAAGAATCGAAAGCCCATAATTAAAGGCGAATTGGCAATACGAGTTAGAAAACTAATCAGGGAGATATGTTTAGCCAATGAAGTGCAAATAATCAAAGGCCACATATCGGTGGATCATATGCACTTACTATTGAGTTATCCTCCAAGGCTGTCAGTGTCAAAATTAACGCAGTAGATAAAAGGGAAGACATCACGCAAACTTTTGCAGGAGTACACAGAGATAAGAAAGAGGTTTTGGGGGGGCCATATATGGGCTCGTGGATATTTTGCGGTAAGCACGGGTAATGTGAACGATGAGGTAATTGCAGAATATCTAAAGAAGCAGGATATTGAACAAAAAGACAATGACTTTAGAATCGACGAAAATCTTTAGTCGGCTTCAGCCGAAACTCAAATCTACCGGTCTTTAGTCGGTAGTAGT
>CAZYDB010000212.1:0-8147 GCA_964645995.1 uncultured Roseivirgaceae bacterium | reverse complement strand
TCCGTCAGTGCCGACAGCAAGTATAAACCAGAGGTCGTAAAGACGGCTGATTATATCAAGGATAAACTTCTTGAGGCGGGTGCCGACCTCGCCAAAGTGGAAGAGACCGCCGGGCACCCCATCGTTTACGGCGAGAAGATCATCAACCCGGATTTTCCCACGATCCTCGTCTATGGCCATTATGATGTACAACCTGCCGATCCGGTGGAACTATGGGAAACACCTCCCTTTGAGCCGACTATACGCAATGAAAAGATCTATGCCCGCGGAGCCTGTGATGATAAAGGACAGATGTTTATGCATATAAAAGCCTTTGAAACCATGATGAATACGGCTACACTCACCTGTAATGTGAAGTTTATCATCGAAGGTGAAGAAGAAGTAGGCTCAAACAACCTGGAAGTATATATCAGGGAGAATAAGGATAAACTCGCTGCCGATGTGGTTCTTATATCGGATACGGATATCCTTTCCAATGAAACGCCTTCCATCACTTCAGGACTGCGCGGTCTCAGCTATCTTGAAGTGGAGGTTATAGGCCCTAACCGCGACCTGCATTCAGGCATGTATGGAGGAGCTGTGGCTAATCCTATTAATGTTTTATGCCAGATGATCACCTCTCTTAAGGATGAACATAACCGAATTAACATCCCCGGTTTCTATGACAAGGTAGTCGACTATCCGGATGAAAAACGCAAGGAATTTAACAAAGCGCCTTTTGATCTCGCGCTCTATAAAAAAGCACTTGATATCGCCGACATCGACGGAGAGGAAGGGTATACCACCCATGAGCGTACCGGTATCAGGCCTGCGCTTGATGTGAACGGCATCTGGGGCGGATATATAGGGGAAGGTGCCAAAACCGTTCTCCCCTCCAGGGCTTATGCAAAGATCTCTATGCGGCTGGTCCCCAATCAAAAGAGCCAGGAGATTACCGAACTTTTTATCAATCATTTTAAGTCGATCGCACCAGGGACGGTAAAAGTCAATGTCACCCCGCATCATGGTGGTGAGCCGGCCGTCACACCGATTGATTCGATAGCCTTCAGGGCCGCAGGCAAGGCTTTTAAAGAAGGCTGGGGGAAGCAGCCAATACCTACCATGGAAGGAGGCAGCATTCCGATCGTGGCGCTGTTTGATGAGATCCTCGGGCTCAAAACACTCTTACTGGGTTTCGGGCTGAAGGAAGATGCTATTCATTCACCGAATGAATCCTATGGGCTCTTCAATTACTATAAAGGCATTGAAACCATCATCCTGTTTTATAAGCATTTTGCCCGCATGAAGAAATAAAAAAACCGTGCACGAATGCATGGTGGGGCCACGAATTCACGAATTATATTTTTGGACTGGTAATGCCTATGAACGGGAAAATCGATGAATCAAATAAGACGCTATCCTCCCCGGCCCTGTGCCGGGGTCTTTGCATCGGATCTATCCAAAAGTTTACGTGGGCTTGTGGGTTGGAAGACTTTTGGAGAGATGATAGCTGAAAACGGTAAAGATCCCGGCATAAAGCCGGGAAGGTTACGTTTTTTAAAGCTGGGAAGGTCTCGGAATTGCATCCGGGATGGGGCCACGATTTCCGAATGGATTAGCAAAGAATGGGCACGAATGGCTGGTTCATCCACGAATAAATTATAGGAAAGGGTATTATTGGAGTTAACTTAATCATTAGAAAATGCGTATGGCACTATAGGTCATACGCATTTATTGTTATTTAGTATTTTTGTTTTGTTTTAATATCAGAAATTGAAATCTAACGTCATGAGAATTGAGAATTTAAGACCGTTCGGCATTATTGCATCACTGATGGTCCTGATGACCCTACAGGTATATGCCCAGATCCTGACGCCTGCCACCTGGTCCACAACCACTTCAGCGCCGGAAGTGAAGGTCGGCGAAACGCTTGACCTGATCTTCAATGCCTCCATTGATGAAGACTGGTATCTTTATTCTTCTGATTTTGATCCCGACCTGGGGCCTATGGTCACGGAATTCATTTTTGAACCGGATCCCTCTTATGAGCTGGTTGGCGGCATTAAACCTGTCAATCCAAAAAAGAAATATGATGAATTATGGGAAGGTGACATTACCTATTTTGCAGGCAAGGGGCAGTTCCGGCAGACTGTAAGGGTGTTAAGTGAAAATTTTAAAGTGAGCGGCAGTTACAGTTACCAGGTATGTTCTGACATTGACGGTAAATGCATACCCTTCGAAGAAGATTTCACCTTTGATAATGTCAGGGTAGTGACGGCTGCTTCTGGCCCGGCGACGGAAACGCCTGTAACAGCCACAAAGAAGGAGGCTGATTCATCCGGTACTGAAAAAGCAGAAGATGAAAAAGAAGAAACTTCGGCGGTAATACCTGTGGGTACGGCTGACCTGGGTGTCGTAAAGGAGGCTGAAACCAAGGCAGATACCAAGACCAAAACCACCAAGGTCGGATCGAAAGGATCATCGGTGTTAAGCCAGCGGAGTTCTAACGATCCATATACCCTGCTGGCCTTTATGGTGGTCGCTTTTCTCGGGGGACTGGCGGCCCTGTTCACGCCTTGTGTATTCCCGATGATACCTATGACAGTCACTTTCTTTACCGGTCGGGCCAGCAATCGACGGCAGGGGGTGAGGAATGCGCTGATCTATGGATTTTCAATTATACTGATCTATACTATTATTGGGTCTGTTCTTGCTCCCTTTATGGGGCCGGGTGTCGCCAATTTTCTGGCTACCCACTGGCTGCCTAATATCCTTTTCTCTTTGATCTTTCTGATCTTTGCCCTTTCCTTCTTCGGGCTTTTCGAGATCACCCTGCCCAGCTCCCTTGTCAATAAAATGGACCAGCGGGCCGACAAGGGCGGTCTGGTCGGTATTTTCTTCATGGCTTTCACCCTGGTGCTGGTATCTTTTTCCTGTACGGGTCCCATTGTTGGCAGTATCCTGGTGGAATCGGCCGGCGGACTCGTGCTGAAGCCGATACTCGGGATGCTTGGTTTCGCACTGGCCTTCGCCCTCCCTTTTACCCTTTTCGCCATTTTTCCCGAATGGCTGAGCAGTCTCCCCAAATCCGGCGGCTGGCTGAATTCGGTGAAAGTAGTGCTGGGTTTTATTGAACTTGCTTTTGCATTGAAGTTCCTGAGTGTAGCCGACCAGGCTTACCACTGGGGCCTTCTCGACAGGGAGATTTACCTGGCTCTGTGGATCGTGATCTTCGCTCTGCTGGGTTTTTATATCCTTGGCAAGATCAGGCTCCCGCACGACAGCAAGCTGGAGACCATAAGTGTCTCACGGCTGGTTCTTGCCATCATTACCTTTTCTTTTGTGATCTATCTGATTCCCGGTATGTTTGGTGCGCCGTTAAAATCACTGGCCGGTTACCTGCCTCCCATGAGTACGCATGACTTTAAAATGCTTGATGAGATCCGAAATACAAGGGTATCTTTTGCGGCAGCCGGGGAAAATACCATCTGCGAGCCTCCCAGGCATGATAGTTTCCTGGATTTTCCTCATGGTATTCAGGGGTATTTTGACTATGAACAAGCATTGGCATGTGCCAGGGAAAAAAACAAGCCTCTTTTTATTGACTTCACGGGCCATGGTTGTGTTAACTGCCGTGAAATGGAAGCCAGGGTGTGGTCGGATCCTGCAGTGCTGGAAAGACTTAAAAACGATTATGTAGTAGTTGCCCTGTATGTCGATGATAAAACCCAATTACCGGAAGATGACTGGTTTGTTTCGGAATATGATAGCAAAGTAAAAAAAACCATCGGTAGGCAGAATGCCGATTTTCAGATCAACAGGTTTAATAATAATGCCCAGCCTTTTTATGTACTACTTGATAATAACGAGAACCTGTTAACCGACCCTAAGGCCTATGACCTGGATATTAATAATTTCATCCGGTTCCTGGAGGAAGGGAAAAAAAATTTCAATGAGAAACTGACCGTTACCAGGGAGGAATAAACATTTAACCCCGATTATTCGTGAATCCATTGTAAACCAAGTGATTCGTGAATCAAGAATCATTAATTGTGAGAAAAATACGCGAGACCCTGATAAAATCGGAGAAAAATCGGTTAATTTTTCTGGTTAACAGGGTGACAAGAACTTTCCTCTTGTGTTGCTCCCCCGGCATCTCCGATTCCGCGAGACATCTACGGCATAAATACTGCATTGCAGAGGAGCAACTTGCCGTTTTCCCAGAAGGCTCTGAAAACAGGATCATCTGCAAAATAAATGATCGCTCCTCTTCCCTTTTCTTCCATTCCGATCACGAGGGATTTATACGTCCTGGCACGTGTATTATTACCCGCAAATCCTGAAATCAGGTCCTCCGACCCTTTGATGGTGCCGATATTCCATCCTTTTTCAAGAAGGGCGTAACGATCTTCGAGGGTCTTCAGGCTGAAATAATGGCCGGGGAAGCCAAAAGCTACCGGATGTGAATTATCCAGTCTGACTTTAAATATTCCTCCATTGATCATGTCGCTTACCCTCCGGCGCTCTCGTTCTTCATACTTTTTCAGGTAGTCCTCTTTTTCTTCCAGGCTCTTTACCTTTTCCTTATCCTCATCATCAAGGTATTCCTTTAATGAGAAACCTTCCTTGTCAGCAAAATAGCCCAGGGCGTTTCCAATCAGTATCAGGCGACCCCCGCGCCGCACCCATTCGCTTATCTTTTTCAGAACGCTTTCAGTCATCACCTGGCTGTAATAGCCCTGAGGGATGATCAGTACATCGAGCTTATCCCAGTCGAGCGAGGAGAGATATTTGGGCTGGATCCTGTGAACCGGATAGCCGATCTCCTGTTCAAACAGATGCCATACCGCACCAGTAGTATAGGGAGAGACAAAATCGCCGAAAAGGAGACCAACTACCGGTTGATCAATATAGCGGAGACTTGACGAACCCAGGTCGATTCCGGAATCGGATAAACCGGAGGCAAGAGACTCTATCCCGATGGAAAGTGTGTCAGCCAGTACCGCCAGTGTATCTTTAAGGCTTCCTTTGTATCTGGAATTCTCTCCTGCAAGGATAAACAGACTTCCTTCCGGGAATGTAATCCCGTTATTTTTTAAAGGCTTTGTATTGGTTCTCACAACGATTTTCCGCTTCAGTATTTCAGCAAGGAAATGAATGTCATTAACAGAAGCCCTCATGAAAGCATAAGCATAAGCCTCATCCTCGAGTTCGGTCACATTACCGGTAGTATAGGGTTCATCTGATGGCTCGATCGCTTTTTCGGTGGCATAAGCTTTCAGGCCATAGGCATAGGGCAGTGACCAGGCAGTGATATCATAGGTTAAGGAGTCCTGAAGCCGGGCTGCAGGTTCGAACAACACCCTGACGAGGGTTGATCGGGGCTGGTTCACCGGTATGACCAGGTCTTTCTCATCTACCTGAATACTGGTCTTGTTATTAGCGGTGTAATCAAAGCCCGTAACGGAAAGACTTTTGCCGGCAAAGCCATACCGGATCCGGTGTTGGTCCAGCAACCAGATCAATTTTTTCAGCTTTCCATCCGGAGTGTCATGATCTATGATATAGGTCTGATTGGTTCCCGGGGTAGTTTTTCCGGGTTTTTCGAAGTATTTAATAAAATTTTCTTCCAGCGCTGATGACTGCCGGGCGGCGATTTCGATAGTAGAAAGACCGGTGGTCAGGTGATGCAACACCCGGTCGTGCAGGGTGAGTGTATCTTTTGTTTCCGTCAGCACACCAACACCCGCCGAACCACCGCCTGCCTGTTCATAAGTCATGCCTATTGCACCGCTGTATACCGGGTAAGTATCGCCATATCCCGGGTAAAACAGGTCAAATTGTTCCTTTGTAAAATAAAGCCATTGATTCTGGTCAAAATAACGGGCATTATTTTTACCCGTTTCCTTCTGGAAGTCGCGTTGCCATTGAGTGATAAACTCATGATAAGGCCTGGCAGCAGGGGCGAAATAGTAGGGGTTGTTGATACCCTGCTCATGATAGTCGGCATGGATCTGAGGCATCCATTCAGCGTATAATGAAAGTCGGTTTTGTGTTTCCACCTGTGTTGCCCATGCCCAGTCCCGGTTCAGATCGAACAGATAATGATTCATGCGCCCACCCGGCCATGGCTCCTGATGCTGTATGTCCATCCTGTCAGGATTCATATAGCTGGATCGGTTTTCCCTGAACCAGTTAACAAAACGTTCCCGTCCGTCCGGGTTGATGCAGGGATCAATTATGATGATTAGTTTTGAAAGCCATTCTTCCGTTGTTTTTCCCTTGTCGGCCAGTAGGTGGTAGGCAAGAGCAATAGCAGCTTCAGTGGAACTGGATTCATTGCCGTGGACGCTGTAACTCAGCCAGACCACGACTTTTCCATCCCGGGTATAATCGCCTTCGATCAACCCGGTCTTTTTGAGGTGGTTGATGCGTATGTTTTCAATATCGTTCATGTTTTCCTCTGAGGAGATCACCATGGTAAGCAGCGGCCGGCCTTCATAACTGTATCCATAGGGTATTACCCTTGCTTTGGCATCCCGCTCAGCAAGCCTTTCAAAATACCTTACGACCCGGTGGTGAGCAGTAAATTGTTTTCCGGCAGGATAGCCGAAGAACTCTTCCGGAGAAGGAACTTTGTCCTGCCCGATAACCGGATGGAAAAGAATAAAAGAGATGAAAATCAGTAACTTTTTCATGTAATTATTTGTTTTTTATATGAACTTCCATCCGGTCATCGTTGTATTTCATTGCTTTGAAGCGCTATTAACAGGATTTTCGCATAAAAGTTCTTCTTTTCCTGATCGGATAGGAAAACAAGATGCAATATTAGCTTTGCGGACTGATAATTAAAAACATATTGTCGTAATTCCGAAGTATTCGATTATTGTGTTACTAAACCTTGAGAATGTTTAAATTTTTTATTAATATTTGCTCATCACTCTGAATTATGAAGAGAATTTTTATCGTTGAAGATGACGAGGTGTATGCTACCTTCCTCAAAAAATCGCTGGAAAAAGAAGGGAAGTTCGCGTTAGAGGTATTTAATAATGCCGAAGATTGCCTGCTTGAACTGGAGAGCAAGATCAATCCCCAGATCCTGATAATCGATTATTTTCTCCCCGGGATGAATGGGATCGATCTTTATGAGAAAATCAAGAAGACCTACAAGAAGATACAACTCATCATGCTCAGTTCAAATACCGATGTTAATTTAGTTGTCACCCTCGTTAAACAGGGTATCCGTAATTATGTTATCAAGGACGAAAACGTAATTGATTCACTGATGGCTATTATTGAAGAAAATGATGATCTGCTCATCGATCTTTATTCTGAATGATCTATGAAAACAGGTAAAATTACCCTGACTTCCAGTCCTCCCTCCTTATGATTTTCGATTTTTATGTTTCCTCCTGCCATTACGGCAAACCGGTGCGCCAGGTATAAACCCAGGCCCGTTGTGTTTTCGCCCCCGGAAGGCAATGGGCTGAGTTTTTTAAATTTATTAAACGCCTGATCCATTTCTTTCTCAGGGATGCCAGGACCCTGGTCCCGGATTGTGAAGATGATATATTTCCGGTCAGTAGTCACCTCAATAAAAACGGCAGAACCAGCTTCCGGATATTTGATAGCATTTGAGATGATATTTTCAAGTATTTTTTTCAACAGGATATTATCGTTGTTTATTTCCAGTTCTTCCGGGACCGGCATGAGTTCCAGTTTGACGGACTTTAATCTTGCCTGGATATGGAAACTTCGAACCACCTGTTCCACTGTTCTTTTTAATCTGAAAGGGGATGGAGTCAGTGTTATGGATCCCTGGTCAAGAGCCCTTAGATCATGCAGGTTTTTGATCATTTCCATACCCCCGATCACCGAGTGATACATCTTGTCGATATATGCTTTGATATCCGCATTCATGTTATCCGTTTCCAGCTCCATGAGCTGCAGCAAGGCGAAAAGCTGGTTAAATGGTGAACGGATATCATGGGATATGGTCTTCAGAAGGCTGAACTTCTCTTTCGTCAATTGATCGATAACCTTCTGCTTTTCGGCGATGATCAGGGATAGCTCTTTATACGTGTCCGGGCCCTTCATGAATCTGATGTTTTCTATAAATTATTTTCAAATTTAATCAATTGTCAATCATTTCCCCCCCCGCCGATGTC
>CAZYDB010000211.1:0-8178 GCA_964645995.1 uncultured Roseivirgaceae bacterium | reverse complement strand
GTCTTTATAAGCCTTCAGGTCTATCCCGCGCACTTCGTCAAGCGTAGGGGTCACTTCATCCTCCATAAACAACTGCAAAAACCTGCTAAGCAAGGGATCCTCAATTGCTGCATCAACGGTTTTGTAGCCGCAGAGCGTTCCTGCAATGCCAAGAAATGAATGTCCGGCATTGAGCAACCGCAGTTTCATCTTTTCGTAGGGTTTCACATCTTCAACAAATTGCACGCCGGTGTTTTCCCAGGGTGGCCGGCCGGCAATAAATTTGTCTTCTATGATCCATTGTATAAAAGGCTCACAGGGAACAGGCCATTTATCACTAATTCCTAGCTTATTATGCACAATATCATTACTTGAGGTTTTGGGCGTTATCCGGTCAACCATGGAATTTGGAAAACTAACCTGTTTTTCCACCCATTTGATCAGATCCGGGTCGGCCTCTTCAAGAAAAGATATCAACATATTCCGGCATATATCTCCATTTTGCTGCAGGTTATCACATGAAACAATCGTCACTCCCGACAATCCCTTTTCTTTGCGTTTTTTTAACGCACGTCCAAGATATCCAAAAAATGTGACGGGCGGGTTGGAATATAGCATATCCTGCTGAATATCAGGATCCAACAGATTGTATTTACCGGTAGATGAATCATAATGATATCCCCCTTCCGTAATGGTCAGGGAGATGATCTTCACCTCCGGATCAGCCATTTTCAGAATAGCGGATCTTTGTTTTTCAGGAGCATAAATATATTCTACAATTGCGCCAATTATTTCTTCTTCGATTTTTCCGTCCGAATGTTTTGCGATCAGGGTATAAAGCCCATCCTGTTCCCGGATCACCTGTTTCATCTTACGATCGGTATCCCGCAAACCGATCCCGCAGATCCCCCAGGATCTGTTTCCTGACCTTAAAATACGATCCGTAAAATAAGCCTGGTGAGCCCTGTGGAAATTACCTACCCCGATGTGTACAATGCCGGTTTTCAGGTTCGACCGGTCATATTCAGGAACCCGGATCCTTTTTTGTAGTACAGAAAGATTTTTTTCGTTCAATGCAATCATAATTCCCTATCATCCCGGACTCTTGCCGGAATCTTATTTTTGATCCAGGGTGATTTTACAAGACCCCAGCCCCACACTTCTCAACATCTTTACATCTGCCTTCCTACCTGGCTTCTCATCTCAACTTCTCCTCTTTTACCCATCTCCCCATTTTCATTTGCTTTCAAACCGTTGCAGTAATACTGCCAGGATAATGATCACTCCCTTGATCACCTGTTGGGAATAGGCTGGTATTGTCAGCAGATTCATAATATTTCCGATCATCCCGAGGATCAGCACCCCCAGCAAGGTATTTACTGCCGATCCTTTCCCTCCCATCAGGCTGGCTCCTCCGATCACAACCGCGGCGATCACATCCAGTTCCATGGCCACCCCGGTAACCGGTGCTCCCACTGCTGTTCTGGCCGTTAATATGATTCCTGCAATAGCCGAAAGGCCACCAGCAATAGCATAAACGCTGAATTTATAGTATAAAACCTTTATTCCCGATAAACGTACCGCCTCCTCATTGCTGCCTATTGCGATCACGATCCTGCCGAAAGCATTATACCGCAGAAGAATCGCCGTAATAGCAAATACCAGGATAAGTATCCAGGCAGGATTAGGCAGACCAAGAAAGCTGCCACTGCCAAAGGTGGTTAAGGCAGACCCCTGCTCATCAACAATTACAGGTGCTCCTTTGGAAAAGATAAATCCCAATCCGCGGACAATTGACATCATAGCCAGGGTCACGATGAAAGGAGCCAGCCGGTGGTAGGCAACAAGGTATCCTGATAAACCTCCAGCCAGGATACCGGTGGCAAGCGCTGATAATACTGCAAGTGGCAATGGCATTATCTTGGTAAAAAGTGCACATAAAACACCGACCATTGCCACTACAGAACCTACGGAGAGATCGATGCCGCCGGTAAGTATCACGAGCAACATACCCATGCTTATGATTCCCACCGGTGTGACCTGCCGAATCAGATTAAAGAGATTATCAGCGGTAAAAAACGCCCTGGAAGCAAACGCTGAAATGATAAGCATAAGAAGGAAGATAAATATGGTATTATAGCTTATCAGAAAATTAAAAATCTTCTTCGTGCTTTTTTTCATCATATCATGAAAATCTATGTCTTTCTTTTAAGTTGCTTTTCATTAATTCATGCCTGTAACTATTGCAAATCTTAATTCAAAACGACCCTTCAGCACTTTTTCAAAAAATTCCTGCTTAATCCTTCAGGCGCCAATCGATAATCTCAGTATATTCTCTTCAGAAAATTCATTTTTAAGTAGTTCACCATGAATTTTACCCATGCGCATCACCAGCAGCCGGTCACAAATACCCATCAGTTCTACCGTTTCAGAGGATACAACAATGATAGCTTTCCCTGCCGATGCCAATTCATTAATCAGTTTGTAGATCTCGACTTTAGCACCTATGTCTACCCCCCGGGTAGGCTCATCGATGATCATCACTTTGCTATTCCGGCTGATCCATTTAGCCAGGGAAACTTTTTGCTGATTTCCACCGCTTAGGCCGGAAACCAGCATATTTTCATCCTTTGTTTTGATCAGGAGTTTGCGAATCATCGTACGCGCGATCTCTTTTCCTTTTTTTAATTTAAGGAAACCCAGGATACTGGTGATATAATTAAGATTTGCTAGGCTAATATTGGCTTCAATAGGTAATGAAAGTATTACTCCTTGCTTTTTTCTGTCTTCCGGAACCATTCCTATTCCCCTTTTTACAGCTTCCGCCGGTGTTTTAATAATAGCGGGATGACCCTCCAGAAACAGCCTTCCTCCCGTAATTTTTATAGCGCCATAAACAGCACTCATCATTTCGGTGCGGCCGCTACCTACCAGGCCGGCAATACCCAATACCTCACCCGCGTGTACGTTAAAGGATATTTGCTCAATTTTATTTTCAACTTCAAGGCTTTCAACCCTCAATATTTCTTCACCAGTATTGCATGAACGTTTCGGGAACATGGTATCCAGCGACCGGCCAAGCATAAGCTGAATGATCGCTTCCTGGTTTGTTTCAGATGTTATTAAACTATCGCTTGATTTTCCGTCTTTTAATACCGTAACACGGTCTGCTATACGGAATACTTCGCTCAGGTGATGGGATATGTAGATAATAGATACTCCCTCGCTTTTGAGTCGCTGTAATGTTTCAAACAGTTTTACTACTTCATGCGGACCCAGAACCGCGGATGGTTCATCCAGGATCAGTACCTTAACCTTTTCTGATAAGGCCTTGGCGATCTCCACGATCTGCTGATGGGCTATACTTAGCTGATGAATCGGCAATCCCGGATCAATATTAAAGCCGATGCTTTGAATTATAGCTGATGCCTTTCTTTTAAATGTCCCCCAATTCATCCAGAAACCTTCCGAGCCAAGCTGACTCAAGAATATGTTTTCAGCTACAGAAAGTGCCGGTACGAGGGAAAATTCCTGGTAGATAATTCCAATACCCAGTTTTTTACTGTCATACGTATTATTTATCTGCACTTCTTCCGCATCAATAAAGACCTTTCCCTTATCTTTTGTATAGGCGCCTGAAAGTATTTTCATCAATGTGGATTTACCGGCTCCGTTCTCTCCTACCAGGGCATGGATCTCTCCCTGCCGTACTTTTAGCGTTACTTCTTCCAAGGCGGTTATTCCGCCAAAAGTTTTGGAAATACTGATCAGCTCTACTCGGTTCATTTCACGATAAAAGTAAAAAATATATCTATTTGACTATCAGGAACAAATAAAACCTGCACAGGTTTTTATAAAAGCTTATCCGGTTATATCAAATATTAAAAAGTTACCTTAAAACAAAGCATCCGGATCATAGTATTTATCAACATTTTCTTTTGTTATCAGCACAGCCGGCGTATGGATCACTTTGTCGATCGATTCATCATTAAGGTATTTAACGACTGATTCAACCACCAGCCTGGCGAGTTCCTTTGGACTGTTAAGTGCCGTGGCATGGAACCTGCCTTCTTTTATGAGTTCGTAGGCTTCTTTCTGCCCGTCATAACCGGCGACAAGTATATTATCCGCTTTTCCGGCTTCGTTGATGGCTTTCAAAGCACCTATGCCCATGGCGTCATTCTCGGCAACCAACAAATTGATATCAGGGTGAGCAATGATAATATCCTCCATGGCTTCAAGGCCGCCAATATGCGTCCAGTTTCCCCATCCCTGAGAGACGATATTTAAATCGGCATTGCCTTGCGTCATGAGTTGGGTTTCTACAAAACCACGTACAAAACCCAGGCGTTTTTCTCTTCCAACCGGATTGCCCTGGCTTCCGCTGATGAGGGCTATTTTAATATTAACATCGCCCAATTGCCTGACTATCCACTCGCCAATAAGTTCCCCATTACGCTCATTGGCTGCCTGCACACTTGCCATATAATTTGCAACCGGATCAATCTGACTGTCAACAATAAAAACAGGAACGCCGGCCTCAAAGGTCGCATTAACAGCCGGAACCAGGGCCCTGTGATCCAGAGGATTTAATATCAGTATATCAATTCCGGAAGTAACCAGATCTTCCATTGAGGTTATTTGCTTGATGATATCATCCTGTCCGTCAGCCATGATAAAATGCATTCCATAACTTTTTGTGTATTCTTCAATGTACCGGGAAAGGACAACATAAAAAGGGGCATTCAAAGAGGGTGAGCAATATCCAATTGTAATGCCGGAGAGATCTTTGATACTTAAATAACGCTTATTGATGCCGGCATCAACTTTGGATCCACTTCTATCATTGTTCGTATTGCAAGCCGTGATTATTGAATGGCCTGTAACTATAATCATTAAAGTTATTAATGCATAGGTTATTTTTTTGAATATATGAGAAAGTCGGTTACCCGCATTTATGATTAAAAAAGTATTCATATTAATGGATATGGGATGATTAATCCTATTATAATTAATCATCCTATTATAATTGAAAAATAATTTAACTCAGAAAATGTAAAAATATTATCATTTATCAAGTTAAATAAAATCTGGTGATTTTAGATAATTGAGTGAGTTAAAAAATTAGGCTGGATGTAAAAAAATAGTAGTCAGGAGGCTGACTACTGTTTTTTCCCGGGTGGGTTTGTGTTCTTATTTTCTTCGGGTGGTTCGGATGTTATATTTCCATATTTATCCACGTAAGCCATCATGTCTTCAAGGTCGCTGCTGGAATCCTGTTCCTTTCTGGCTTCCATTTTCTGCCTTTTTTCTACTTTCTTTTTCCGTTTTTTTTCTGCTTTTTGTTTCTTGATAAATGAGTTGTTGTTTCTTTTACGCATACAATTCCTTTGTTTTTTTAGTATCGATTATTTTTTTTCTTATTTCTTTTTCTGATGATCCCATGTTTTGGATGTCTCTGGCGGCCCTTTTCTTTCTTTTTATTTACTGAAGATATATTCGGGTCCTGGTCATCCCTGTTCACCCGAATTTGTCGTCCTTCAATTTCTATTCCTTTGAAACGATTACTTATTCCACTATCATACTTCTGATCCATATCAAAAAAAGAAAAGTTTTTCTTCATATCGATATTGTCAAAATTTTGCCGGTCAACGCCGGAAATCTCAGCAAGAAAGTGGATAAGATCACCTTTTGTCAGGCCATCGATAATACCCATGTTTACAAAATAACGATGAAAACCATTGCTACCCCTATGTGCCGCCGACTGGTCAGTGCCGGTTTCATTCAGGTCGTGTGTTTCGGCACCCTCAACCATCAGATGATCGAGCTGTGTGGTAATCAGCCGCTTTAGCAGGTCTTCTTTACTGAGATGGGCAAACTGGTTTTGTAAATGATCCAGGATCTCTTCAGCCTTGTCATCCACTTTTGTATTAACAATCAAACTGGCCCAGTGATGGATCCGGCTTGATTTAAGTTCAGAAAGACTGGGTACTTCAATTCGTTCGAATTTTATTTTTATCTTTTTTTCGAGATCAGTGATTTTCCTGTTCTCCCTTGGGTTGATAAAAGCCAGTGAGATACCCTTTTTCCCGGCTCTTCCGGTCCTGCCGCTCCGGTGGGTATAATACTCCAGTTGGTCGGGAAGTGTATGATGCAATACATGGGTCAGGTCCTGTACGTCAATACCTCTTGCTGCTACATCGGTAGCGATAAGCAGTTGCATCGATCGTTTTCTGAACCGTTTCATTACGGCATCCCGTTGTGATTGCGAAAGATCTCCGTGCAGGGCTTCCACACCATATCCCAATGTACTTAGTTCATCGGCAATCTGCTGGGTTTCCCGTTTGGTTCGGCAAAAGAGTATGCCGCGCATTTCAGGTTGAAAATCCATGAATCGCCGGATGGCAGGGATCTTGTTAGCCGTTTTGGTGGTTACAAATTTATGTGCGATATCCCGGTTACTTACTTCCTGGCTGTTAATGGCTATCTCTTCAGGATCGCTCATGTATTTCTTAATGATCCTTCTGATTTCAGGGGGCATCGTAGCCGAAAACAACCATATTGCCTTTTTACTGAAAGTATGTGATAATATCTTATCAATATCCTCCTTGAAGCCCATATTAAGCATTTCATCTGCTTCATCAAGAATGACATACCTTACTTCCTGAAGATGTATGGCTTTTCGTTTGATGAGATCGAGAAGACGTCCGGGCGTGGCAACCACGATCTGCACTGGTTTTTTAAGCGCTTTTATCTGGTTGGTAATGGGGGCACCTCCATATACGACTTCAATGTTCAGGGATCTGTGGAATGTTGAAAGATCCTTTAACTGTTGGGCGGTCTGCTGACCCAACTCACGCGTTGGCGCCATGATAATAGCCTGGGTAGCTTGGTTATCATGATCAATAAGATCGATGAGCGGAAGGCCGAAAGCGGCGGTTTTACCTGTTCCCGTTTGTGCAAGTCCGATAAAATCAATGGGATCTTTACTCAGTAATAGTGGGATGGCTTTCTCTTGTATTGGTGTTGGGTTTGAAAAGCCCAGTTGATCCAGAACTTTCAGGTTTGATTGTGAAAGTCCCAGTTTAGTGAAATTATTCAATAAATATTATTTAAAATGAATAGCAAAGATAGAAATAATAAGCCGGATTAATGGAATAATGCAATTATTTATTATTATCTGGTTATTAAATTTCTAAAAAACCCTATAGACAATGATATAGCTTTATTATTCATATTTTAGACGAATGGCAGGAAAAATCAAAGATCATAATACAATCCGTGTGGACCCGCATTCACGATGACCGTATCATCCATTCTCACGGATTTTCCCCCTGACTCATGGATATGGCCGCAAACTACAAGCCTGGGTTTCTTTTCCTCGACTACCTTTCGAATGCTCTCACTGCCAAGGTGCTGGCCCCGTGAAGAGGTATCCACTAATCCTTTTGGCGGTGAATGAGTGATCAAAACACCTTGTTCCGGGCATTCCTTGAGCAGATCCTCCGCTTCCTCCTCCGAAAAATCATAACTCCAGGATCCAAAGGGAGTGATCGGAATTCCTCCCCCAATACCAAAAAACTTCACACCCATCAAATCTATACCGGACCCGTGCAATACGGTAGCCGATGGCCACAGGTTGTTTACTCTCCTGAGTTCATCATAGCTTTCCGCATTGCCTGGAACGATCAAGGCCGGTTGTTTAATTCCGGATAACCAGCGGATAGTCTTTTTTATACCCAACCGTAATTTTCCAAAATCCCCTGCCCCGATAACAACATCCACATCATCTGCCATTTCCACAAGATCCTGGCAGTATTTTTTTGATGCATGGATGTCACTGAATAATAAAAGTTTCATGATGACCAAGTGTTTAAAAGCCCGCTGAGTTTACTTTAATTTACACAAAATATCCGGTATTTTTTTATAATCAGTATAATTACTTTACGCCTTCTGCCTATGGGACTAATCAATCATTCTGTAGCGAAGCACATTTAACCGGAAAAATTTAACTGATTAACCGAAATATCCTTTATAACTGAATTCAAGGTTTATTTATTGGTGTTAATCAATGGAATCAGTGTACACGGATATAAAAACGTTATTCAAATGTGACCGGAATCAGTATTCTATGAGTTTCTTTATTTAACCTATTCATAAATTTTTGTTGTTCGGCGTAATTTTAAGATATATAGGTGA
>CAZYDB010000210.1:0-8216 GCA_964645995.1 uncultured Roseivirgaceae bacterium | reverse complement strand
TGGTCGAGGCGCTCAACCGGTCGGCAGAAGATGCAGCCACAGCAGCGGCCCCGATCTTCAAGAATGCCATCACTCAGATGACTGTACAGGAAGCCTGGGAAATACTCCGGGGTGAATACAAGAGCGCCGGTGATGAGGCCGCGACCGTGTATTTTAAAGATAAAACCTATAATGACCTGATCCGGTTGTTTCAGCCCAGAATCGATGATTCACTGGATAAGCCATTAGTTAGCAATATCTCCACAAACCGGATCTGGAACAATTTTGTGAGGAGCTATGATGCCGTGGCTAAAAGCCCGGTTAATCTACTGATGAAACTGGACCCCATCAAAGAACCTAACCTGGCAAGGTATGTGACGGTAAGGGCGCTGGATGGATTGTTCGTGAAAGTAGCGGATGAAGAACAGGAGATCAGGGAAGATCCCTACCGGTATGCCAGCAGTATCCTTGAAAAAGTATTCGGCCGCTCAGGAAGCTGATCAGTCCTCTACCTTTCTTACTTTCTGTAATTCTGTACTGGCGTCAACCATCAGGTGCCACGTAACAACCCTGCCGGATTCAATAGACTCATAGGCCAGACCCTTTTCTGTTTCGATCACTTTGGATCTTCCCAGGTCATAACGCAAGGCATCCACGGTATCTCCCGGTCTCAGCGGATTCCTGTTAAGATCCACCATCTGCAGATCAGCGGAACCGTTATCTTTTTCTTTGCGCTTCAAAAAATTAAACATGATATTTCAATCGGCTTATTACTTCAAAGGTACATCTTTTTTGATTTTACAGTTAGTATTTCATGGCATTATGACATTTGGACAGAAGTATGAAGATGTGTGGGAGGGAAGCGGGTGGATCTCTCCAAAAGTTTGCATTGGCTTGTGTGCAGGAAGACTTTGGGAGAGATAATAGTTATACCGGGAAGTTCAGGGAATTGCATCCGGGATGTGGTCGGAAGCGAAGTCGGAGGCCGAAGGCCGGAGACCACGTAAAAGGCATGGCCGGAGATCCCCTTGGAAGCGGGAATGGAGGATTTTGTCATCAAAAAAAAATGAAATATCCGGAACTTTTTGTGGATCATTTCCGTTGTTAATAGTATCTTTATGATATCAATTTAATATCAATTTAAATTTTTATAATCATGGAAAACGAAAAAGATTATTTCCCTTTATCAGGGTATGTCATGCTTCTGGTACTTTTTTTAATTCTGGTCTTTGGCATTTACTTCTCCATTTTTGTGCCTCACCCTGTTTTTATTACGGTTCTTGTTCTGGCTGTTACCCTTATTTCAATCGGGTTTGTAATCGTGTATCCCAATAACTCGGCGGTGTTTACTCTTTTCGGGAAATACAAGGGAACGGTGAAGAAGAACGGTTTTCACTGGGTCAACCCCTTCTTCTATCGTCAGAAGATCACCCTCAGGGCACAGAATTTCGACAGTGAAAAGATCAAAGTGAATGACAAACTGGGTAATCCTATCCAGATCAGTGTCATACTCATATGGAAGGTCGAGAACACTTTGAGGGCGGCCTTCCAGGTCCCTGATTATGAACATTTCGTCAGGGTGCAGTGCGATGCAGCCGTCCGGAAAATGGCCGGTTCCTATCCCTATGATAATTTTGATGACGAACAGGCAGAGATCACCCTGCGATCAGGATTGAACGAGGTTAATCATGCGCTCGAGCGGGAGCTGTCCGAGCGGCTCGACATTGCCGGCATCAAAGTGATAGAAGCCCGCATCGGCTATCTGGCCTATGCCCCGGAAATCGCGAGTGCGATGCTTCGCAGACAGCAGGCCACGGCTATTGTAGCCGCCCGTCAGAAGATCGTGGAAGGTGCCGTTGGCATGGTGGAGATGGCCCTGGATGAATTAAACAAGAAGGAAGTAATCGAGCTTGACGAGGAAAGAAAGGCCAATATGGTCAGCAACCTGATGGTGGTACTTTGTGCAGATAAAGATGCCAGCCCGGTAATTAACACAGGAACATTACATCAATAGAACCATGGGGAAAATTTTATTCCGTGAAGAGCAATCCTTCAGGCAATCCTGGATCATTTACCCGGTATATGTGATGAGCTTATCATTCATTGGTTTAATGAGTTACGGCATGGTCAGACAAGTGTTTTACGACCGTGACTGGGGCAGTTCGCCCATGTCTGACCAGGGATTGATCACCACCTTTATTCTGGTAAGCATCCTCATGGTGGGGATCATCATCCTGTTTCAAATGTCCACCTTAAAAACCACGATCACGGAGGAAGGAATTTATTATGTTTACCCGCCCTTTATCAATAAAAAGCAATTGATCCCGGCAGAGGATGTTTTGAAGTATGAAGTAAGGAGATACAGTCCGGTCCTGGAATATGGGGGATGGGGCATACGGGTTGGCTGGAAAAATGGCAAGGCTTATACTGTGAAGGGCAATATTGTGATCCGATTGGATCTGAAGGGAAATAAAAAGCTTCTTTGTGGCACACAAAAAAAGGAACAGGTCGGGTGGGCCATGAAGAAAATGTTGGCTAAGGAAAAATAATAATTGAATATGTCGAAAAAGAAACCATTTGTACTGCGAATTGATCCCGATATTCTGGAGGCGGTTGAAAAATGGGCGGCTGACGAATTCAGAAGTACCAATGGCCAGATAGAATGGATCATTAACAAAGCCTTGAAAGATACGGGAAGAACAAGAAAAAATAAAAAATAATTATCATGAAAAACGAATTGCAATACCTCAAATACACCTGTCCGAAATGTGGAAATAAAGATTATAAAATTGAAACCATCAGTGCCACCGGCGGATTCTGGACTAAAATCTTTGACATTCAAAACAAGAAATTTTCTGCGGTAATCTGTTCAAAATGTACCTATACGGAATTCTACCGAACGAAAAGCAGTAAGCTGGAAAATGTATTTGATTTTTTTACCAATTAAGACCGTTTACCATAGTTTAGGAACATATTGAAAGATTCATTTTCATATCAATAAATATATTTCTATATTTTCAGTCGAAAACGACAACCAACACTCAAAATGCATAAAAAAGAACTTAGTCTGATGATCCAGTTGGCCATATCAGATAAGGAGTTAGCCGAGCGGGAAGAAAGATTAATTTACAGCCTGGGTAAACTCCACGGGGTACCGGAAAATGAAATCAAAGGCCTGATCAAGAATCCGGTTCCCATAGGTCCTGTTGAAACACTCACTAATGATGAAAAATTCCAGTACCTGTATATGGTCATCCAAATGATGAAGATCGACGGCCAGGTATTCAAATCGGAAATAGAATTCTGTAAAGACCTGGCAGAAAAGCTGGGATTCAAAAAAAATGTTGTTGCGGAACTTAGCTCAAAGATCTATAGCGACCCGACGATCACGGCTGACCGGGAAGAATTAAAGAAAACGGCATTCAAATACCTTAAAAACTGATACAAGATCAGCGGAAAGTCTGCCCTGCGACCATCCCTTCATTTCCCGGGTGACTTAATAACCGTTACCTGGTTATCACGTATAATTCTGCATGAAAAAGATATTACTATTGTCCGGAGGAATGCTTTTTCCCATCCTGTTATTTCATTCCTGCCAAAACGGGTCCGGTGCCCGGAAAATTGTTGATGCGGCCATCGAGCGACATGGAGGTGATTTTTATGAACATATGCGGATCCAGTTCGATTTCAGGGATAAGCATTACACGGCCGTAAGGTCGGCCGGAAAATACTCTTATACCCGCGAGTTCCGGGATTCAGCAGGATTTATCAAAGATGTGCTCACCAATACAGGTTTCACGCGCCTGGTTAATGGCGACACGGCTGATTTACCGGAGAAAAAAGCAAATGCTTTTAAAAACTCTGTCAATTCCGTCCTGTATTTCGCCTTACTTCCCTACGGACTTAATGACCCTGCAGTACAAAAGGAATTACTGGGAGAGGTGACACTTAAGGGAAAAGAGTATTTTAAGGTAAAGGTAACCTTCGACCGGTCAGGTGGTGGTGAAGACCACGATGATATCTATGTTTACTGGTTTGATAAGGAAGACTACAGCATGGATTACCTGGCCTATCTATACTATTCCGGAGAAGGTGGCATTCGTTTCAGGGAGGCCGTTAATGTCCGGACCATCAATGGCATCACCTTTTCCGACTATAATAACTATGCCCTTGAGAGTACTGATTTTGATGTTACCCAAACGGACCGCCTCTTTGTTGAAGAAAAGATGAGATTATTATCAGAAATTGATATTGAGAATATTGTAGTTAAAATTTTAAAGACCGATGCCTAAAACAGTACTTTGTATACTTTCGCTGATCCTTTGGTCGGCCGTTAATGCCCAGGAAAACATTCCCCCATTAAACGAGGCCATTGTAAAATATGCCGGATCTGTCATTGGCAAGCAGGTAGGCCGTGGTGAATGCTGGGACCTTGCTGATGAAGCCCTCGTCTCCAACCAGGCTCAATTTGATAAGCGCACCAAAAAAACACTGTATATTTTCGGCCGTGAATACAAACCCGGCAAGGAGCCCATATACCCGGGTGATATCATTCAGTTCAAGAACGTTGTTGTCAGCTACCGGAAAGGCAATATGATCATGAAGGAAGAATATGGTCATCATACCGCCATTGTATATGATGTATTGGGTGCCGGACATTTAAAACTTGCGCACCAGAACACGGGCTTTTCAGGAAAAAAAGTCGGCCTGAGTGAATTCCGGCTGGAAGATGTTAAAAAGGGTAAGATGCAGTTTTACCGGCCAATTCCGGAACAATGATCGACGGCCGGATAAAATACATAACCTTCAGCAATAACAACCCACCGGGTATAACCCCCGGATAGAAAGGTCAGGTAAAATTTTAATAGTGCCGTTTGTTCCCTAACCTGTTTTTAACCCACTTATTATCAACTTATTAACCTAAGATTTCTTTGAAAAAGGCAAGGTGTATTGATTAATTCGGGTTATCCTTTCTATCTTTCATTTTTAAGAGGAATGCTTATATTGCGGCTCGAATTACCATTAGTTACAGATGAGTTTTACCCTTATAGGTTTTATCTTCTACCTGGCAGTGATCCTGATCATAGGATTCATCACATACCGATCGAACAAAGACCACAAGGATTATTTTCTGGGAGGAAGGCGTGTAAATCACTGGGTAGTCGCCTTCAGTGAACGGGCTTCCGGTGAGTCTGCCTGGTTGCTGCTGGGCCTGCCTGGCGCTGCCTATGCCGCCGGTATTGTCGAAATATGGACCGCGTTAGGTTGCGTCTCAGGCATTATTTTCTACTGGTATGTCATAGCCCGTGACCTCCGTGATGAATCGGAAAAGATGGATGCGATCACGCTTCCTAACTTTTTTGCTCAGAAATACCAGGGTGGTGCCGCCGCCATACGGATCACAGCCACGCTGATCATAATATTTTTCTTTGCTTTTTATCTCTCTGCCCAGTTTAACGGAGCTATATGTTACTTTCGGAATAGATCCTTTCTGGGGTATGGTCCTGGGTGCCGCGGTAATCATCCTATATACCATGCTTGGCGGCTTTTTCGCTGTTGCGATCACCGACATGATCCAGGGAATTATCATGTTCGGAGCCCTGGTGATCCTCCCCGTCGCCGGCCTGGCAGAGATCATGGTCCGGCAGGGCGAATTTGCTGCTGCCATTGCTATTAACGGAAAGGAACTGGTGAGCCTGGGAGGTGAACATAGCGGGTGGATGGCCATAGCGGTAGCGCTAAGCGGCCTGAGCTGGGGGTTTGGCTATATGGGTCAGCCGCACCTACTCATCCGGTTCATGTCCATAAAAAATTCTGCCAAGATCCATATCAGCCGGCGCATTGCTTTCATCTGGGCTATCCCCGCCTTCACAGGAAGCCTGGTCATCGGCCTGGTTGGACTGGCCATGTACGGTCAGGGGTATTTCGAGGATGTTGAGCAAGTGATGCCCCATCTGGCCAATACCCTGCTGCCCACCTGGTTAGCCGGCATCTTTATTTCCGGCGCCATCGCCGCCATGATGTCTACTGCAGACAGCCAGCTGCTGGTGATCTCCTCCTCCGTGATCGAAGATATCTATAACAAGACCCTTAACCTTGATGTGTCGAAAAAAGTGCTGCTTCGCCTTAGCCGGGTCGTCACCATAATCGTCGGTATTGCCGGCTTCCTGATCGCTGTTTTTTCCGAGAAGCTGATCTTCTCCATGGTCTCCTATGCCTGGGCAGGCCTCAGCGCTGCCTTCGGACCTGCCCTGTTGCTGACCCTCAAATGGAAGAAAACCACCTGGCAGGGTGTTCTGTCAGGCATGATCATCGGCACGCTGGCCACCATCATATGGACCGAAATAGACTGGCTGGATAACATCATATCCTCGAGGTTGTCTGGGTTTGTTGTCGCGATCCTGACGGTCTGGGTGGTGAGCCTGTATACGGGAGAGGAGGAAAAGGGGGAATAAAGAGAAGTGGAAAAGGGGAAAACAGTGTGGGTGTGAGCATACCGTGTGATTTTAGCTCGCAGCATTTAGCTCTTTGAAAGAAGGCTGGTAAGAAACCGCTCAAAATAGTATTTTTGGACTGATCATGACTTTCAACATCGCATCCTATCAATTCCGGCACTGGTGGTATTTTATATTCTTCTATACCTTACTAGTCTATGCGGCGGGCATCAGCGTCAGCATCATGGAGCCGGATGCCGCAAGTTACGCCGATGTGGCCATGGAGATGGTACAGCGTGATAACTACCATGACGTTTACCTGCGTGGCGAGGAGTGGCTTGATAAACCGCATTTCCAGTTTTGGGTGACAGCTCTGTCGTACAGGATCTTCGGCATCAATAATACGGGATATAAAATGCCGGGCATTATTTTTTCCCTGCTGGGCGTATTCTACACATTTCTTTACGGACGCAGGTTCTACAGTGTGAAACATGGTGCCATCGCAGCCCTGATCCTCATGACTGCAGAGCATTACATCCTGTCCAATAATGACGTTCGGGCCGAACCCTACCTTGCCGGGCTGACCATTTTTTCCATGTATTACTTTGCCTCCTTCCTGAAAGAGAAAAGGTGGATCCAGCTTGTTATCGGTTCGGTGGGACTGGCTGCTCTGCTGATGACCAAGGGTCTTTTTACCATCATTCCCGTTCTTTCCGCCCTCGGGCTGACCCTATTGTATCATAAAAAATGGAAAGAAATCCTCCACTGGCAATGGCTTCCTGTCATTCTACTGACGCTGGCCTTCACCCTCCCTACCCTGCTCAGTTATTACTATCAATTCGACCTGCACCCTGAAAAGGCGGTCTTCGGTGAAAAAGGAGTTTCCGGCATCCGTTTTTTCTTGTGGGACAGCCAGTGGGGCCGCTTTACCAATACAGGACCGATCCGGGGACAGGGAGATCCCTTCTTTTTCGTACATACCATGCTATGGGCCTTTGCTCCCTGGGCCTTTCTGGCTTTCTGGGCACTCTTCGATAAAACCCGGAAATTGATATTTAAACGCTCAAAGACAGAGAACTATACCTATTTTGGTTTTATTTTCCTATTCCTGATCTTCTCTGCTTCCCGTTTTCAGTTACCCCACTACCTGAATCAGCTCTTTCCCTTTCTGGCGATCCTGTCCGCCGCCGGCCTGATCGACTGGTCGGGACATAAATCCTTCCTGAAAATTCAGCTGGGGTTGCAGATCTTTACCGTCGCTCTTTTCCTGGGATTACTTTTCGCACTGCATATGTTCTTCTTTGACCAATGGCCGCGAGTAGATGTGCTGGTGATCGTGATCCTGTCGGCCGGCCTCATAGTTTACCTTTTCTTAACGGAGAAAACACTGATCAAAAAGATCCTGCTCCCGCCCGCCCTGGTCATACTGACAGTGAATTTCTACATGAACCGGCAGTTTTATCCGGCCCTCATGCACTACCAGTCTGAAAGTGAAGTCGCTTTTTATATCCGTCAGCAAAACCTGCCCGCTGAAAAGCTGATCTTTCTGGATGAAAATGAATGGGTCACCGATTTTTACCTGAAACGCGTGGTGCCTGCCTATCCGCTGAATTCATCAGGACAGATCGGTCTAACCGGCAAGCTGGTTTTCACCACGGAACAAGGAATTCAAAAGCTCAGGGCTGCCGGCATCCAATTCACCATACTGAAGACATTCCCGGATTTTCATGTGACTACCCCCGGCCTCTTCGGCCGCGCCTTCAGCTTCGCCTTCCGCAACGTCGGCGGCGGCGAGATCGGCGT
>CAZYDB010000209.1:7742-8290 GCA_964645995.1 uncultured Roseivirgaceae bacterium | reverse complement strand
GTATTGGGCCTGCCGAAGATCTTATAGGAAGGAACCGGCCCTTCAAGTACCTTGGCGCCATTGGCAACCCCTTTAACGGAAATAGCACCAAACATAAAAGGTTCATTGAAGATCTCCGGGGAGTTCCTTACCGATACGTGACTGATACATCCGGTGCCTTCCAGACATACCATACCTGAACCCAGTCCGCCAAGAGGGAAAGCCACCCTGTTGAGGAAAGGACCCTTATAGGATGAATTGAAGGCCCTGGTAAATATTCCGGAGACATCGCCAACATTGCTTTCCTTACCGGAAGTATTTTTCTCTGCTTTTTTACTGTCAGGCTGGCATCCGATCGTGAAGGCGGCGCCGGTAAGCGAGGCTGCTGCCCCTTGTTTAAAAAAATCTCTGCGTTTCATTATTGACAAAAAGTTATAATCGAAGTGGTTGACTATCCAAGTTAGTAATAACAGAATAAAAATAGAAACGAAAGGATTGATTTAATACCGCGCGCCTCGCCGGAGGCCCGCGGGGATCGCAGCACGCCGCCCGCGCGCACGTCGAGCCCC
>CAZYDB010000209.1:0-7732 GCA_964645995.1 uncultured Roseivirgaceae bacterium | reverse complement strand
TTTTTGGGGTTTTCGGCAATATCATAGAACTGATCAAGGTATTTAGTGATCCCCTTTTTAATTGGATCACTCAGATAGGAAGAATCATTAAAAAGAGAATATATCTCCTCTTTGTGGTCAAGAAATACTCGTATTGTTTTTTCATATTCGCCGGGACGCCGGCAAAACCCGCGGAATAAGCGTTGTCTGACATCTTTTATGGTAAGGTCATCCGAGGGTGTGGCATAGCTGGTATTGATCAGGCCACAAAAGTCAAAATCATAGGGAATAGGAATGGGCGGATGCGAATTGACAGAAATAAGTTTTACATTGTGTAATTGCGGCCGGGCGATCCACCAGTCAGTATTTCCAATCATATACTGAAAGATCATAAAGCGGTCAAGACTTCTCCGGTCACAGATATCATGATGCGGCAAAAGAACTTCTGTTTCCTTGCCTCCGATACGGTCCGCCAGATCATCGATATCTTCAATTAAAAAACCAAACCGTGTGGCGATCTCTTTTTCCCGGGCTTCATCAAAATAGGTTATCCTGGCCAGCCGTACGCGCAAACTGGTATCCGAAAGAATATTGAATGCCCTATAAACCAGATATTCCTGTATTACAAAATCCTCATACTGATCAGAATTCTTGCAATAGGTGACCAGTTTCAGTTTATTTTGACCGTCAAAGACAGTTCCCCTCACCGATTTCTTCTTGAAGTTCAGTTTCAGGGGGGGAAAGGAACAAATATTATCATAAAGCCGTCTGGAATATCCCCTGGCTTTTACGCTGATCTCGAAGGTCTGGCTTTCGACATCTGATCCCTTTAAGAGCATCCTGGCAGACCATGAAGAAGCCTCCTCTTCAGTTTTGTCTTTAATAAGATCTCTGAATTCAGCCTCAATCCTCAGTTCAAGGGGTTCATCGGAAAGAAATAACGGTTTGTTCTCACTCCTGAGTTCGTGATTACCATCTTCCTGCGCGGATACAGGAAAAATAGCAGAAAAAAATATGCAGGAGAAAAGAAGATATGGAAATATATAATATCTTCCTTTAATAATCCGGGTAATTGTTTTGTTGTTGAGGAAAGCAGATAGAGGGAACATACCTGTGTTTGCTTTTGGTAAAATTTTCTAATATTACATTAAAAAATATTTAAAAGAAACGGTTTTACAGTAATTTATGAAGATAATATTACTGATCATATTAATTATTTTTGATCCTCCTGCTCCTTCTTTTTTTTCAGCTCCCTTCTCCTCCAGAAAAAATACAATGTAACCAGTACCACCGGGAATACTATATAAAGCAAAACATCAAAAACCGAATCAATTACGGGAGGTTCATTGTTATGAGGTTGAGGAACGCCTTTAGGAACCTGTGACAATACCGCACCCAAGGTGAATAGCATTAATACAAGTGTGATAGTGATTTTATAGATTTTATAAGATTTTTTCCACTGAAAAGACATGCCAGAAATGATTTAATTGATTTAAAAATAATCCAAATAATTTTACTGTTTCTGATCCGGTGAACTGAAACCCTCTATGGGCGTTAATAATAATTTGCGGAATTCGACTTCGGAGCCTTCGGCCTGTACGGCAATCTGACCTTTATCCGCTGTGCAATCATATCCTTCATTGACCAGGTCGCCATTTACCCAGACTTTTATATCATCCTGAAAACACTCTATAGTCATTGAATTCCATTCTCCCACTGGATTTTCCGATCCATCAGTCAGGTTAAGAATACGGCGTTTTTTTCCTTCGGTCACACCCCATTCGGCAGGATCTCCTCTCCGGGCCTCCATATCAGGGACCACAATATCCTCACCAATGCACCAGAAATCACCAGCATTTTCATGCATCATCTGCACTTCCATGGATCGGGGAAACATATCATACAACATCCGTGGCTCCGAAGCATGTACAAGTACCCCACAATTACCGGGTTCGCCGGCAAATCGGTATTCAACTACAAGCCGGTAATCCTGAAAGACCGAGTCGGTGATGAGATGACCCGGTGGCGTACCCAGACTTACCAACAAGCCGTCCCTGACAACAAAAGGAGCTCTTACCGCCTGCTCTTCATCCATAGCCGGAACATCCATATGCCATCCTGATAAATCACTTCCATTGAACAGGCTGACCGGCCGGTTGCTCTCCCTGGGAGTACATCCAAGGAAGGAGATCACCAGCAATAACACTATAAAAATATTTCTCATCTTTAAGATCTTTAGTGGTTATAAGGATAACGTTAATCCTACTACAATATAATCAATTCAAATGAATAATCCCGGCAAGGCATTGTTTTGCCCGCCGGAAACTTACCGGCTTTGGTTAGTTAAAGCCTGTAGACCGGGGGTTTTATTCCAAAAAATAGATTTAATTTCCAAAATTGGGACAAAAATGGGTGGTTAACCCCTGGATTTCGGCATTTTACGGGTTTTTAATTTTGGCATGGTTTTTCGAATGTTTGTATAGAATCTCATAAGGAGATCATAAAATTGAAAACAACTGAAAACTTAAATAATTCATGAAAAGGTTATTCACTATATTAATCATCGTTTCAACATTCTTTTTAACAGTTTCCATGAGTGTTAAAACTTCAGAAACAGAGGAAATACAAGATATCATTTATGAAGGGGCTCTTGGGGTGATGGAAATATCGGAAGATGGGTTATAGGAAGAGGCCCTTTTCTTCCACAGGGCAGTCATTAGAATATTAGCATAAAGCATTCAGATACATATACAGGGTAGTTTTAATTTTGGGTTACACACGAAAAAGCCCCGGTTTTCATCGGGGTTTTTTTATAACAGGATCAATTCCTCCCCACCAGAAAAAATATAGAAATTTTCCTGATTGGTTGGTTCAAACCTTGCACCAGAGCGAGGCCGTGCAGGGTTCAACGTCCATCTTCCAGACCGTATTTTTAATTTTTGCCGGAGAGACATTATTCTATAAAAATGATATCAAATTTACTAAAGAGGGATACCAATCTAATGGAAATCATTTTCCGGACCGGGTTCCGGCAATACTTCACCCACTATCACATCATAGAGTTCGTAGGTGTTCTTATCGATCTTAAAGCAGAAATCATGCCCTCCCTGACGGTCAGGGGCGATCATAACATGATAGTAATTTTTCGTATCGGTGATGGTAACATAATGATCCATGGTAACTTGTTCAATACCAGCTGAAAGATCACCATATACTCCGAGGTTGCCATGCCTCTTCAGACTTTTATCAACAACCTGGATGGCTTTTTCTTTATTCTTATCCTTTCCAACAAACTCTATCTCTTTTTTGAATTCATCGATCTGAGCCAACCCTTCTGCCGGAAGCAGAAAAATCATGAGTAAAAAAGAATAAAAAACAAATAAAATACGCCTTTTTATCATCATCGACCCGTTGCCTGGTTCCTTAGATATATAGTTAGTTAAAAAAAATCACAAAGTCCAGTATTATCAATCAGGTTTTCGGACGATCACCGGAATTTTAGGGTCCCGAAAAAATCCGGCTGATGAAAATCAGGCTCAGGAAGGTCCACGGCAGACCAGGTAAGCCAATGCGGATGGGATGTCTTGTCGGCACATTTATAGAAATTGGCTTTCCATTGGGCCCCCGGTGAAGGTCTTACCACCGCTGCATAATGTTCCAGTATTGAGTAAGGGATCCTGTATTCCACGAACCAGGTTACCGGTTTTTTTATCTCGGGTTCTACTATTTCAGGCATAGTATGAGCTATCTCCACCCCCGAAAAATCATCCGGTGAAATGCTGACCGGATCCTTCCTGGGGACTTTCTGGTGGTGAAAAAGTGCCTGGCCGCCACAGTTCATCTCAAGATTGAAATATCCTGCTGAAACATCGGTTCCGGAGGTGAAAAAAAACTCGACGCAACTATCCTCGTATACCTTTCCCTGGTAATTACCGGCCACCGCTCTTACATACTTATCCTTGACCCTGAAGATCACATAGATCGCTTCCCGGTCATAGGCAAGCTTTGCCATAACTTCCGGAAAGTGTTCCGGCCTGGGGCCCATGGGTTGATTAACGGTCAGGGGATGGATGGACTGCCATGGCTCTTTGTCCCAATTGGCATCCACCGGGAAAGGTTTTACTATCCTGGCCACTTCATAAACCCTTCTGTTTGCAGTATTCAAAGAAATATTTTGCATTAGTATTATTCCAATAATGATCAAATGTTTAATTGAATAAATAATAAAAGTTCCCATAGTAATCCGAAAGATAAGAAGGATTGGTAATATTTCCGTTTTTACATTATTAAAACGTAAATTTTGCTTGTTAACCCCGATTATTCATAAACTATCCTCAAAATAAACCGTCTTTACAATTTAAAATATTTATTATCAGGTAGTTACGCAACGGAGTTAACCGAAACTTCGCTTGATTAATGTACATTATATTATAAGCGAAACCATATAATGATCTCTGATTTAAATCTGGTTTGTTGAATTTACCCGGATTATTTGCCATAAGGTTTCCTTTGAAAAGGAGACTTCAGTTAATAGGTTAACTTCAACCCGGAAAATTAATAAATCTTCATGGTTGGTAATTTCCAGGTTTGCCGGAAAAGGTGGTTTTTAAAAGCTGCATTTCTAATCACTCTTTATCCGCTTAGGATGCTCAAATTGAAAATCCTCGCTTTTTATCATTTCAAGGGTTTGTTCTATAGTGGGTCGGTCACCCCAAAATGTTCCGATATATCTAAAACGTACTATGCCCTTTTCATCAATAATAACGGTAACCGGACGGTTGATATATTCCGCATGGACCGAAAATGCAAGGGGATCAGCGCCATATACGGCAGCTATTCGCCCCGCCCGGTCAAGCAGATGGGGCCAGTAGATTTTCTCCATGTACCCTTCCTTAAATGAATTCTTTGAAAACCAGTAGTCCGGTTCAAGTTCTTTTCCGACCATAACCCGTCCACGATAAAGATCATGGGCTTCCAGGGTGAATACCTGAACTCCCAGTTTTTGGATTTCTTCCTTGAATTTTATCAATTCATGAAATTCACCATGGCATACAGGACACCAGTCGGCAAATACCCAAACTAAAACAACCTTTCGCTTTCCAAAAAATTCATTTAAATACCATTCCCTGCCTTCAGTATCCTCAAGACTGAAATCGGGAGCCAGGGCGCCTGTCTCAACGGTTTCGAAAGTGGCTTCATTCAGTGATAAATAGGCTGACAATTGCTTTTCAGTTGCACCCATTTTGTTTTCAATCTGATAAACAGCCAGTTCACATTGATGCCTGACGTCTTCTGATGCGTCTGTTTCCAACCGGTCACGTAACAGGCCCAGAGATTCCTCAGCCTCCATTTGACCCAGTGCGATAACCGCCTGAGAACGGACAATAGCTCTCTGATCATTCAGTATTACTTCCTCAAGGGCATTAACGGCATTCTTCGATTTTAAAATCCCCAAGGCCATTGCACTTATATACCTCACATGCATTGACGTATCCTTCAAACCCTCAATGATCATCAGATCATTATCCACACCGATCCGGATAAGATCTCTGACGGCAATCAAACGCACTTTCCAGTCCTGGTCATTCAAATCGGCAATACCGTCTTCCTGAAGTTGGCGGTCACGGGTCATGGAATATTCATTGTTGAGAGGATTAAAGTCGTGATCCCGGATTCTTTCAATAATTTCTTCCACTGAAAGTGATTTATTTGTAGAATTACTCATTTTTTCCTGTGATCTGACACCAGTTATAACGAAAACAAACAGTAGTATAATAATTATTTTTCGCATTTCAGTATTGCTCAAATGTTTTCTGTATTTACTTAATGATCAAATAAAGAGATTTTTTTGTCAATAAAGGAAGAATATATGGATAATTCATTAATCCCTGTCTCTTTTCCGGAAGCCGAAGTGTGGTTCTTTGATAACCATTCTTCCAAAGACATACATGGCTTTTTTGAGCACCTCTTCTTCATTGTATGATTTAAGTCTTGGTAATAGTATTTTCTTAATATGCTAAATCAGGCAATTACCCGGAACGATTAAAATCATTCCAGTCATGTTGTGAATCATCTTCATTAAATAAATACATTTTAAATTTTAATGTTATTAAAATTGTTGTATTATTAGCATCCTGCCTATAGTATATGAAATACGATTGTTAATTTTTTAATTGAAGTCCGGATATGGAGAATAAAAAAAATTATATACAGCCAGTTTTAATTGAAAAGTTGAAAAAAGAATGTGGAATTGCTGCAGAACGCACCGAGCAATGGATGCTCAAACATCTGAAAAGTAACAGCGTACTTGATAATAAGTATGAAGATCCGGTGAAATATTATAAATGGCCATTAACGTTATCAGCCAGGGAAAGAAAAAATGAGGCCAGGCAACTGATCCAATGGATAATAAAACAATGTCTGACCGAAAATGGCGATCTGGTGTCAAAGCGCTCAGGATTTCACAAGGATTTTCATTTCTATGCCAATGGCTGGTTACTTCTTGCAGCCCTGGAGCTTGAAGAGGCGGAATTGGCACAACAATTATTTGAGTTTCTAAAAATTCATATAAATAAACAAACCGGGGGCGTGGCTACCCGGCCGAATTCCGAAGCCACATACTCTGAGGATCCATTGACTTCCAGCTTTCTGGGTCTTGCTGCCGTTGAAATTAAAGATAAAGCGCTATCTGATAATATCCTGAACTATTTGATCCGGTGGATCGATCAGCAGGATCAAAAGGGTTGTTTATGGCTTCGTACGGCGGCTGATGGTTCTATCATTAAAAATATCCAGCCCTGGAACGACCCCAAAACCTGTAAAATAAATATTGGGGTGACCGGAGAAAGTTATTATTTTTTGGGAGCAATATGCTTTTTTCTGGCAAACCATTATTCGGTTTTCGGCAATAAAAAGATCTTTAGTCTGGCCAAGAGGATTGTGGAAATTCTGGAAATAACGGGGGAAAAAGCATTGAGTTCCATCTGGGCGGCAAAAGTTGCACCGGGTTGTACGGCCTTGTATTCAATCAGTGGTGAACTACGATATCTTGCCGCTGCCCTACCGGTTATAAATACTGTGTTGCAAAGTCAGGATAAAGAAGGATTCTGGATCAAGGATAATCAACCATGGATCACTGTATCGGCCGAACAGGGTTACTGGTTGAATTATATATCGCATCATTTGTAACAATGATAAAATGACATGAAAGCTTATAAACATGTTTTCATGTCCCACGGTCGCAATATTATATCAGTTATCGTGCTTTTATCATAAATATTATTCACGCTAGCCTGTCGCAATTAATTGATATTAAGCACTTTACAGGAAAAATTCCATGAATTTTTCCTGCCTGGGCAGACCCGCGCCGTTATCAGTGCTATTCCGGCCAGTACCCTTCCTCATAAAAAGCTGACCGGCAATGATCAGAAGCGCAGGAAAAACCACAGAGGGATCCGGAAAATATGCGGTGCAGGTAGCTCCCGGATAATGACTTTCAATATCCGGGACGATCATATGAAGCCATAAGGGCACCAGTACCAGCCGAATTAAAACCAGTAAAAAAGCATAATTATTATTTCCTTAAAAAATCTAACCTGAAAAATTCACGAATTTTTCACCTTATCAGGCTGCCCATCAGGGTTAACCCGGCGAAGTATCTTATTGAATATCACCTATAGATCTTAAAATTACGCCGAACAACAAAAATTTATGAATAGGTAGGTTAAAGCGTCAGCACATGAGCATCTGATTT
>CAZYDB010000208.1:0-8293 GCA_964645995.1 uncultured Roseivirgaceae bacterium | reverse complement strand
TAATACGTAAACGTCGCCCGATTCTGAGGATAGACGTTCTTCTTAAACCGTTTAAGGCACAAAGTTTATTGACAGAAACACCATACCGGTAGCCTATTTCACTCAGGGTATCGCCGCTTCTGATCAAATGATAACGGATTTTGTTGGCTTCAGCCAGGTAGGCGAATACGGCCGGTGAAACGGTGAAAGTATTATTTTGAATAGTATTTTCATTAAAATCATATAATCCGTGTGGATCCACCGCATTACCGGCAAACCGGACCTCAAAATGAAGATGGGGTGCTGTCGAGCGCCCTGTGTTTCCGCCGGCGCCGATGATGTCCCCGGCCTGTACTTCCTGGCCAAGGGTTACATTGCTGCGGGAAAGATGGGCATAGATTGTTTCCAACCCGTTGGGATGCCTCAACACGATAAATCGTCCGAAACCATACCTTTCATATCCCATGATCCGGACCACGCCATCGAAAGCGGCATAAACGGGTGCTCCTGCCCTGACCCTGAAATCAATCCCATAATGCCAGGAGGCCCTTCTCAAGCCGAAATCGGAGGTGATAAAGGTCTTGTCAAGGGGGGCGTGCCAGCCGGAAGTATCAACAGTGTCGTACAAGATGAGGGCGACCGTATCCTGAAACTGTTCACCATCAATACCATACGGGTTCAGTTTATTCGTCTCCCAGATTGAGAAGTAATCATGATACCGAACCCATACACAATCAATTTTATAGGTTCCATCAAATCCAAGATAGGCAGGCAAGGGCGACTTGTCGGCAACGAAAACAGGCCGGTTACCGGGAACAGGTACCGGATGCAAGACATCGGACCGGTCCATACTAACAGGCTTCAGCTTTTCAGGCCCGGGATCGCCGGATCGCAGGCCTGTGTTACCTTCATCTCCTTCATCCGAAAATAAAGAATTGCTGTAGTTGATCATCCTGCCGGTACCGGCCTGAAACAGGTTATCAGCAAATACCTTGTTCAGGATATTTGATCCGGCGAATAACAGGATGATCAGGTAATACTTAATCACTAAGCAATGTGGAGTTCTCTTTCCGCAAGATATTTTTCTGCATCCAGCGCTGCCTGGCAACCCATGCCGGCAGCGGTGACCGCCTGACGGTAGATCTTATCTTTCACATCACCCGCGGCGAAAACACCTTCAACATTGGTATGGGTGGAACCGGGTTCGGTGATAATATATCCCTGTTCATCGATATCGATCTGTCCTTTGAAGATGTCCGTATTGGGCTCGTGACCAATCGCTACGAAAAATCCTTTGATCGGAATATCTTTCTTTTCACCGGTCACTTTGTTCATCACCCTGAGTGCTTCCACTTCATTTTCACCAAGAATTTCATCGGTGACGGTATTCCAGAGGACTTCAATATTTGGTGCATTCTTAACCCGCTGCTGCATGATATTCGAAGCGCGCATTTCATCCCTTCGTACCAGCATGTATACTTTATTGCATATCTTACTGAGATAGCTGGCTTCTTCACAGGCGGAATCACCACCACCAACGACCGCCACATCCTGTCCTTTAAAGAAGAAACCATCACAAACAGCACAGGCGGAGACCCCTTTGCCATTCAGCCGTTGCTCCGAAGGGATGCCCAGCCAGCGAGCCGAAGCTCCGGTTGAGATAATAACCGAGCGGGCTGTCAGTTCTTCCGTTTCATCGATGGTTACCTTCAACGGATAGGAGGAGAAATCAACAGAAGTTGCCAGCCCGTAGCGAACATCCGTGCCAAAACGCTCAGCCTGCTTCTGGAAATCCATCATCATCTGCGGGCCCTGGATACCATCGGGATACCCCGGGAAGTTTTCCACATCGGTGGTGATGGTCAATTGACCGCCAGGCTGACCGCCCTGGTATAAGACAGGATTCAGTCCTGCCCGGGCCGCATAAACGGCAGCAGTATATCCGGCAGGTCCGGATCCAAGAATTAATACTTCAATTTCCTGATTAGCCATTTTTAAATTTTTTTCGAATGATACAAATTAAACTCATATTCAGTAAAAATGTCAGCATGATATTCATCTTTTCCATTTTTCCTACAAAAAAAAAGACCTCAAATATGAGGCCTTTTTCATATGTTGTCAGTATTTTTTATCCCAGATAGGGTTTTAAGGTCTTACTTCTGGAGGTATGCCTCAGTCTCCTGATAGCTTTTTCCTTGATTTGGCGCACCCGTTCCCGGGTCAGGCTGAAGCGTTCTCCGATCTCTTCAAGGGTCATGGAATGTTCCCCGTTCAAACCGAAGTAAAGGGAGATAACATCTGCTTCCCGCTCGGTTAAGGTCGATAATGCCCTTTGCACCTCTCTTCTGAGCGAGTCGTTGATCAGCCCCTGGTCGGGGGTCGGATCGGTGTCATTTTCAAGTACATCGAGCAGGCTGTTCTCTTCTCCCTGAATAAAGGGAGCATCCATGGAGACATGTCTTCCTGAAATTTTCATCGTATCCACGACTTCGGAAGAATTGACATCCAATACTTCTGCCAATTCGTCAGGCGACGGCTCTCTTTCGTATTTCTGTTCCAGTTCCGAGAATGTCTTTGATATCTTATTCAGGGAGCCGACCCGGTTAAGCGGGAGCCTCACGATTCTTGACTGTTCGGCCAGGGCCTGCAGAATAGACTGCCGTATCCACCATACGGCATAGGAGATAAATTTAAATCCCCGGGTCTCGTCAAAACGCTGGGCGGCTTTGATCAACCCCAGGTTTCCTTCGTTGATCAGGTCTCCCAGGGAAAGTCCCTGGTTCTGGTATTGCTTGGCCACTGATACGACAAACCTGAGATTAGCTTTCGTCAATCGCTCCAGGGCCATCTGGTCGCCCTCTTTGATCCGTTTGGCAAGTTCAACTTCTTCATCAGGAGTTAAAAGATCAACCTTACCAATTTCCTGCAGATATTTATCCAGTGATTGACTTTCACGGTTGGTGATCTGCTTACTAATCTTAAGTTGTCTCATCCAGTACTCCTTTTGTGTGCTTTTTTAATTAACAGCCATACACAAATATATAGTTCCCAAACGGATAATAAGGGCAAATAATAATAAAAATTATTGGAAAATCAAATTCAATATTAATTCCTATCCGGCTTTTTTTCCGGGCGCGGCAATAATACTTTCCTTGATAACCGGAATTTACCGGTCTTTTTATCGACTTCGATCAGCTTCACCTTCACTTCTTCACCGATTTCCATAACCCCTTCCATGTTCTCAACCCGTTCCCATTTGATCTCAGAGATATGCAGGAGTCCTTCTTTGCCCGGCATGAATTCGATAAATGCGCCAAAGGGCATAATCGATTTCACGATACCGTCATATACTTCTCCAACTTCCGGCATGGCAACCAGTTTTCTGATCCAGTCGACCGCCTTATCCATACTCTCCTTTTCCGTTGCGAATACATTTACCTTACCGCCTTTATCCACTTCTTCGACGATAATTGTGGAGCCGGTCTGTTTCTGGATCTCCTGGATCGTCTTGCCACCAGGCCCGATCAACAGGCCGATCATCTCGCGGTCGATGTACATAATATGATATCGCGGTGCGCTGGGTTTAAAGTCGGGACGCGGTTCGGCGATGGCCTTCTTCATTTCATTCAATATATGCGCCCTACCCTTATTGGCCTGCTCAAGAGCCCGGTTCATCAATTCCATGGAAAGTCCTTCAATCTTGATATCCATCTGACAGGCGGTGATGCCTTTTTCCGTCCCCGTTAATTTAAAATCCATATCACCCAGGTGATCCTCATCGCCAAGAATATCGGATAATATGATATTATTGCCTGATTCCGGGTCACTGATCAATCCCATGGCTATCCCTGATACCGGAGATGATATTTTGATACCGGCATCCATCAGCGCCATCGTTCCGGCACAAACGGTAGCCATAGAGGAAGAACCATTGGATTCGAGAATATCAGATACTATTCTTATGGTATACGGGTTCTCTTCTTCCGGAGGGAATACATTTTTTAAGGCCCTAAGCGCCAGATTCCCATGTCCGATCTCTCTTCTGCCGGGACCCCGGTTCGGCTTCACCTCGCCGGTAGAATATCCCGGGAAGTTATAATGCAGATAGAATTTGCTGGTACCGGTATGCACCGCACCGTCAATCAACTGCTCATCGAGCTTGGTGCCCAGCGTCACGGTGGTCAGCGACTGTGTCTCACCCCTGGTGAAAACAGCTGATCCATGAGTGGAGGGAAGGAAGTCGACCTCACACCAGATAGGCCTGATCTCATCGAATTTCCGGCCGTCAAGACGTTTGTTTTCAGCAAACATCATGTCTCTTACCGCTTTCTTCTCAATCTCATGGTAATACCTCTTCACCAGATCCAGATCCACCTCATGGTCTTCAGGCAGACTTTCAGTATATTCGTCAATGATCGCCCGAAGGGCTTCTTTTCTTTCTGATTTTGCACTTACCCCTGACTTGACAACATTATAGATCTTATCATAAAAAAGCTTGTGAAGTGATTCTTTGAGCGCTTCATCCTTTTCTTCATGATTGTATTCCCGTTTCACGGTTTTGCCTGCCATCTCCGACAGTTCCTGCTGCGCTTTGCACTGATCTTTGATGGCGTTATGGGCGAAGGTGATGGCCTCAACCATTTCCTGCTCGGAGACTTCCTTCATCTCGCCTTCAACCATCATAATATTCTCGATCGAAGCGCCTACGATAAGGTCAATATCCGCTTTGGAGGCCTGTTCAATACCCGGATTAATGATGAAATCATCATCTACCCTGACGACCCGTACCTCGGCAATGGGGCCGTTGAAAGGAATGTCCGATACTGATAAGGCAGCGGAGGCGGCCAGTGCAGCCAGTCCGTCCGGTAAGATGTTATCATCAGAAGATATCAGGTTAATGTTAACCTGAGTTTCCGCATGGTAGTCATCCGGAAATAAGGGCCGCAGCACCCGGTCAACGAGTCTGCATACGAGTACCTCATGGTCCGACAGACGGCCTTCCCTTTTGAGGAAACCGCCTGGAATACGCCCTGAGGACGCAAATTTCTCCTGATAATCAACAGAAAGTGGCATAAAATCAACGCCTTCTCTGGCATCTTTGCTGGATACCACAGCGGCCAGCAACATGGTATTGCCCATCCTGACAATAACCGATCCATCCGCCTGCCTGGCTAAACGACCCGTTTCAATAGTGATCTGTCGCCCATCATTCAGCGTAATGGTCTTTTCATAGATTTTTGGAAGCATATATTATAATGTTAAATAACTTGTGTTCAATGGTGAGGTTGGCAAATGATAAAAAAAGGGGTTTTGACCAACCCCTGTTCTTTGCTTTATTTTTACTTTCTAAGTTTCAGCTTTGCAATAATTTCTCTATACCTTTCGATGTCCTTATGATGCAGATAATTCAATAACCTGCGTCTTTTCCCTACCAGCTTCAATAATCCCATTCGGCTGGAATAATCCTTTTTATTCAGTTTAAGATGCTGTGTGAGATGGTTGATCCGGAAGGTAAACAATGCGATCTGGGATTCTGCCGATCCCGTATCAGTCTTTGCGTTCAACCGACCATGATTTTCAAAGATCTCTACTTTCTTTTCCTTTGTTAAATACATGACTAGTCTTTAGTTATAAATAATTTAGAAAGTGCAAATGTAGACTAAATTATCTGTT
Source organism: uncultured Roseivirgaceae bacterium (assembly GCA_964645995.1). Classification (GTDB taxonomy): domain Bacteria; phylum Bacteroidota; class Bacteroidia; order Cytophagales; family Cyclobacteriaceae; genus JAGTVG01. Next base: position 2,641 of record CAZYDB010000208.1, on the reverse strand, counting down.
AAACAAAATAAATAATTTTCGTTTTTTAATGTTTTCGGGAATGGCGGCTTGGATCTTCTGGATAAATACATTATAGAAATCCATGTCGAAAAGGCGGGCATCGAGTCTGGCCTGCCGGAGGAAAAACAATCCAAAAGGCAATAAAACGATGTTCGCCAGCCATACGCCTGCAATGGGTGAGATGAACGCTTCTTTCGCCCATTTTTCACCTATGCTCATAAATACATAATAAATGATAAAAAAACCGATGGACACGATCACGGGGAATCCAAATCCTCCTCTTTTGATAATAGAACCCAGCGGTGCGCCGATAAGGAACATGATGAGGCAGGAAAAGGCCTGCGCGATGATCTTATTCCTTTGGATCCTGAAGCGGATAATCTCATGATTGCGCACAGTCACTTTGCTGGTGGTTACCATGATATGATTCTTAACAAACCTGGCATTGGTGACGGCTGTGGTCAAAACGCGTTTATCATCATAATGGCCAGTGAGCAACGAGTCGGCGCCGGTTTCGGAGAGAGGTTGTTGCTTTTCAAGCATATTATTCAGAGCCAGTTGGACAGCATCAGATTTTCGCTTCGGCGTTCCGGTTTGGACTGCCGGATAATTCCGGATGATCTGCCGGTTTTTTTTTCGCAGAGCCTGGCTAGCCCTGCCGGCAGTTGATCCGGCAGCGGCCTGAATTTCTCTGAGCGAATCACTGATATCCACATTTTTTGAGAAGGCCGTTCTTGGGGTTCCGGATCGATCTTTTTGTCCCATAGTACGAGTCGAATCCTGTTGTTTTTGCCGGCCGTAAGCAGCGGGTTCCAACGCGGAAGGTATCTCCATCCGGTCCAGGTGATAATTGAATTTATTCTTTAAATTGTTGAAGGCTTCAAATTTTGCAAATTTCACATCCTTACTCATCGAGTCGATATCCTGCTTGAGCTGGATAGTGTTTTTCATCAGCCGATGACCCGCGAACAGCTCTTCTTTGGTCCGCTTCAGGTCAAAGGAAGCCATACTGAACACGAACTTAGAATGATCAAAAGCCGCCCGTGAAAAAGGCTCGGGATCGCCTGTATTGGGTCTTCTGTTTTTCCTGACTTCACCCTGCTGTTCGGAGTAATGATGCCCGTCGAACAGCTCCATTACCAGGTAGCGGTCGTTGAGAATCGTATACATCCTGCCTGAATCAGCCAATATTACCTCCTTGTTGCCGGACCGGCTGGTGTGATTATAAATGATAACATCCTTCAGGGATTTGCCGTCTTTGAATTTTTTGTTCACCTTGATCTGGTAACCGGGAATGTCTTTATAGAACACTCCTTCCTTGATATTCAGGGCCGGGGCTTTCTGTCGGATGTCATACAACAGGCTGTATGCCTTTAAGTTAGCTTTGGGAACAAAATAATTATTGGATAGATAGGCGACAAAAGTGAGGAAAACGGAAAACACGAACATGGGGATCAGCGTCCTGGTCAGTGATATGCCAGCGCTTTTGAGTGCGGTAATTTCGGAATGTTCCCCAAGATTCCCATAGGTCATTAAAGAAGATAAGAGAACAGCCAGGGGGAAAGAAACCGGGGTCATGTTGATACTGAAATAGCCCAGCAGCCGGACATAAACATCCCAGCTAAGCCCTTTCCCTACAATGTCATCAAAATGACGCAATAAAAACTGCAGAAGAAAAATAAATACAACAACACAGAATGTAAGAAAGAAAGGCCCAAAGAAGGATTTTAAAATGAGCTTATCAAGTTTTTTCATAGAGATTCCTGCCAGCCGGTCTTGCACGCGTTTTATGCAAAAATACCCTATCCACCCACAATTTCCTTCAGATCATGGATTAAATTATCCCATAATTCCTTTACTTCCTCTTCGTCTTCCATATCGGAATAGTCGGTAATCCGGATATACATAGACTGGGTCAACTCGTTCTCTTCGATTCTCATTTCCAGGTATGACGGTTCCTCTCCATCAATTATATCATCTGTAAACTCAAACTTTACATAATGATTGGTTCGGTGAGCTACCATTTTTGCCTGATGGGGTTCTCCATCCCAGACAAAATGAAATATTTTATCCTCATCAATAGATACATCATCCGCATACCATTGTGAAAGGCCGCTGGCCGAAGACAAGTAAGGATAAAGCATTTTTTTCGATGCATTTATTTCATACTCAAGGGTTACCTTAGTACCGGTCATATAGCGAGTCTTTAATAATGAAAGTCAATATAGAATAATTTTATTATTAAACAAAAATTTCTAAAATTTCATGATTGGACTGAATGATAATACAGACTTACTCAACGGCTACGAAAGATTATCTTCCGATTAAATTTTTTATTAGCCAGGAATTCACGGATGAAAAATTAAATATCTTTGGTTGTCCAAATCAGGGCATAGTTGTATGTTTGCTGTTCGAATATTGAGCACGAAGTCGCAGGCGAAGCCGGAGACCACGGTGCAGGTGTGGGTGGAAGTCGAAAGGACCTTTGATGGGTAGGTTAGAAAATTATTAACGTTGGAATTAACATAATAATCGAAGTATTTGGCGATGAATTGATGGCGAGGCCATTCTACGCCAAGCCTTTGGATGGCGAGGTAGCTCAGTTGGTTAGAGCGCAGGATTCATAACCCTGAGGTCACGG
>CAZYDB010000207.1:382-8319 GCA_964645995.1 uncultured Roseivirgaceae bacterium | reverse complement strand
ATAATTCAAAGGTAAAATATCCCTCATACCCGGTTTCATGCATTTGCCGGATAAAATGCTCGTAATCAGGCAAGGATTTACCGTATTTTGACGGATAAACCTTCGGCCTGATAGCACCGGCGTCCGTTTTTTCGTATTCTCCGCCAAAATGGGAGTGCCTCTGCAGATCACCAGTCTTGACTTCATTTTCCACCCATTCATGGTCGTGTCTTACCATGATCGGGGCTTCTAGACAGACCTTCAGCCAGGGTGAATCGACTTCCCGGACCATATCATAGCAATCTTTCCAGTGATGGAACAGCGGCTCGTGATTTTGCAATACCATGGTAACACCAAATTTTTCTCCGAATGTGGCCGCTTCCGTCAGGCAATCCCTGACAAAACGCCACCGGTCAAACCAGGTAACATAGGGATATTGTCTTTCAAAGGTATAGAACTCCCCCATCACCAAGTCATAAGTGCCTGAACCGTTATGAATAGGCACTCCGGGCCATGCAGCAAAGAGCCTGACCAGCGGTGCACCAAGATCCCTTGCCCCCTGAAAGCCAAACAGGGATCCTACATCTGATTGACCAGTTTACACCAGATATCGCGGTCTTTGACACTGAAACTTAATTCAGATCCATCTTTTTTAACAATATTCAGGCCTTTGTCGGAGAAAATACCGGTCTTAAAAGGAATTACCTCCCGGATGTCTTGCGGCTCTATTTCCTTATTATGTGAAGTTTTATCAGAGGATTTAAAATAAATGCGCTGGTTGGTTAAAATGAGCTTTCCTTTAATCTTGCTTCCATTCATATATTTTGAGTCTGAAGCCTTAACTACCATCTCATTCGGTTTAAGATCGATTTTCATATCTCTTTCATTAGTAATTATCAATCATTAAGAAAATTACATTTATTATGCCAAAAAAATAAACTGTTGATAGCCAATTCTTTACAAAAAAACCTGAAAATTTTGCAAACCAGAAATGTCCGGTTTTGAAAAATAGCTGTTCGGAATAATACAGAATATTCAGTTATTTTTGTTATTATTCATCCGGGAATTATAACGGTAAGCATTTTTTTATGATTTTACATCCTGAGAAGTTATTGATAGTATTATTGGTTTTCCTGGGCAGTTTTAAAAGTTTCAGTCAGGTCAGCCTGGTATCCAGCAATTTACCTATCGTCGTGATCGACACAAAAGGCCGGCAGATCGTTAATGAGCCAAAGATACCGGCTACCATGGGGATTATAGATAATGGTCCGGGCAACACAAATGATATCTCTGATCCTTTCAATGATTACAACGGCAATATTGGGATAGAGTACCGGGGCTCCAGTTCACAGGCTTTATACGATAAGAAAAATTTTGGTATCGAGACCTGGGACGAAGATCTTGCCGACACATCTCTGTCCATTCTCGGTATGCCACCTGAGGAGGATTGGGTATTACATGGTCCTTATGGAGATAAATCGCTGATCAGGAATATGCTGGCCTTCAAGCTGGGCAGGGACCAGGGATGGTATGCGTCAAAGACCAGACTGTGTGAACTCATGCTGAACGGGCAGTACTGGGGTGTATATGTATTTATGGAAAAGGTCAAAAGGGACAATGACCGTGTTGATATTAGTAAACTTAATCCTGATGAAATTTCAGGCGATGACCTTACCGGAGGGTATATCATCAAGCTTGATAAATTCGATGGCGGCAACAGCGGGAATGGCTGGGCATCACCTTACCGCCCGCCTAATTTTATCAACAGTGACCAGATAATCTATTTTCAATATGATTATCCGAAAAACGATGAGATCGTCCCCCAACAAAAGGACTATATACGGAACTATGTCACTTCTTTTGAAGATGCCCTCCGTAATAAAGCCCTGAATGATCAGCAGACAGGATATAAGGCATATGTTGACATTAGCTCACTGATAGACTATGCGATCGTCAATGAATTATCAAGAAATGTAGACGCGTACCGGCTCAGTACTTTTCTGTATAAAGACAAGGCCAGTGTCGATAGCAGGTTATACATCGGACCCATCTGGGATTATAACCTGGCATTTGGTAATGCCAATTATTGCGACGGCAGCAAAACCGAAGGCTGGGCCTGGGATTTTAATGATGTGTGTAACCAGGATTTCTGGCTGATCCCTTTCTGGTGGCAGCGATTCCGGTCTGACCCTGAATTTACCGCATTAATGCATGACCGGTGGCAGGAATTGCGCAACGGGCCTTACCATACCGATTCTATCATGGGTTATATCGATTCACTGGTCACCGTCCTTGAAAAGCCTCATATCCGAAATTTCCAGCGATGGAATATCCTGGGAAAATATGTCTGGCCCAACGAATTTATCGGCAATTCATATGGTGAAGAAATAGATTACCTGAAAGGATGGATCTCCGAACGGTTAAACTGGCTGGATAACAATATCGGGTCACTGGTTACCTCCATTCCCGAGACTTTTCAGGAATCCCCGATCACCGCGTACCCAAACCCGTTCACCGGCACAATGAAGATCAGCCTGCCGGAGGTATCTTACGGACAGTTCGAATACGACATTTTCAACCTTCTGGGGGAACACATTTTCTCGTCCCGCATTGAAATAAAAAACGCAGAGGGATCCGCTTTATGGCATGGAAAATCCGGACAAGGTGTGGAAGTACCCGCCGGCATATATCTCCTGGCATCCCGAATAAACGGGAAGCAATTACCCCCTGTCAGGATCATCAAAAAATAAATATTTTTTAAAATTTTTAAATTCTATTGATTTGGTATCAAAAAAAATACAAGGGATTACCGGTCACTTTTTCAGCCGGGAAAATATCGCCGCCATATCGCCTGTGACCCGGGGCCTGATCAATGACACTTTCCTTATCGAAGCCCGCCGTCCGGCATTGCGGTATATCCTTCAAAAGATCAATAAACAGGTTTTTAAAGATCCGAAGAAAGTGATGAGCAACCTTTCCCGGATTATTACCCACCTGGGGAATAAGCCTTCTGACATTCAGTTTCCAGTCCTTGTTAAAGCAAAGAATGATCAATTATTTCATGTGGATGAACAGGTAGATTACTGGCGTGTCTTTCAATACATAGAAAACACAAGCACCATTGACCTGATCGATCATCCCCGGCAGGCCTTCGAAGCGGCGAAGGCTTTTGGTCAATTCATAAGAAACCTTTCTGACCTGAACCCCGATCAGGTATCAGAAACCATTGACCATTTCCATGATTATGAACAGCGGATTAAAACATACAGAAAAGCATGTGAAGAAGACCGGCACCGGCGAAGTTCAGGATGTTCTCGGGAAATAGAGGCCATAAATGCTAGGATCCGGTATATAGACGCTTTTTATGCCCTTGGCCTTCCCAATCGGGTAATCCATAGCGATGCCAAGATAGACAATGTCCTTTTCGACAATGATAGAAAGAAAGCAAAGGCTGTTATAGACCTTGATATAGCCATGTCGGGCTCAGTGCTTTATGATTATGGCGATATGATCAGATCGTATACCAACAAAATAAGGGAGGATGATCCTGATACCGAAAAGATAAGTATCGATCATGAACTGTTCAGCCGGCTTACCGAGGGATTGCTATCGGAAATACATACCGTTATCAATCATCAGGAAAAAGAAAACCTGTTGCTGGGAGGGAAACTGGTGATACTTATTCAGGCTATCCGGTTTCTTACCGATTATTTACAAGGTGATATTTATTATAAAACAGAATATGCAGCACACAACCTGATCCGTACTAAAAACCAATTGGTGCTGCTCATGGAATTAGAGAAAGATGACGAGGAACTTAACAAAATAATTAAACGTTTATTTAATAAATATAATTAAAATTGGTTTAGTAATTTATTATGTTTTATTGAATGCCAGTCAGAGAGAATATCGCCAATGGCGGATTGTTTTCATAAAATATTTAATAATGCTCATGTGGTTTTTGGGGTAATTCAATCCTATTTTAGCATGATTTTTTAAACGCATTTGAAATGAAAACTAAAAAGTATTTCACATTGATCACCGGAGCCAGCCAGGGAATTGGAAGAGCACTTGCGTATGAGTGTGCCGGTAAAGGCATGAATCTTTTCCTTGTGGCTTTACCCAATCGGTGGCTTGACGAGACGGTTCAGGAAATCATCAATCAATATCCGGTCGATGTTATAAGTTACGGCATCGATTTGACTGATGATGAAGCCCCGGTAATGGTCCATGAATTTGCAAAAATTAATAATATCGAGGTTAATGTCCTGATCAACAATGCCGGGTTCGGCACCAGCGGCCTGTTTGAGCGATCGGATTTCAAGGTCAATAACCGGATGATCAAATTAAACAACCTGGCTTTCGTAGCTTTAACGCATTGTTTTCTTGAAGACCTGAGTAGAAACGCTCCTTCCTACCTGTTGAACATGAGCAGCATGGAAGCCACCCTCCCACTTCCCTACAAAGCAGTATATACGGGCACAAAAAATTTCATCTACGCTTTCACGCTGGCGTTGAAAGAAGAATTAAGAGGCACAGATGTCAATGTAAGCGTGATTTGCCCTGGTCCGGTGTTAACGAATGCAGATGGATTAAAACGGATCAAATCACAGGGTCTCAAAGCCCGGTTGCTGGTCAGGATGCCTCATGAAGTTGCCCGTTATGCCATTCAAAAGATGTATGATAAAAAAACAGTCCTTGTGCCCGGCCTCTTTCCCAGATTGATCCTGTTCCTGGGCTGCCTTATTCCCCGTGCACTCAAGATGAGAGCCCTGGAAAGATTATTCAGGGTATACAGGGATCATGTGCCCGACCCCCGGTTTTTTATTCCTGAGAATGAAGAAAAGAGGGAGATGGTGAATCATTACCCTGACAAGGGCTGATCTTTTCCTCCTCGATTTCCCGGTAATTCCTTTCCTGACGAGGGAGCCGGCCTTATTTCAAAGGAAATTTAACCGGCTGACCGGTTTTGTTCGACCGGTAAATGGCATTAATTATCTCAACAGTCTTCCGTCCTTCCCTGCCCGTAACCATGGAATCACGATCATCAAAAATACTTTCCAGGAAATCACGGATCTGCCATTGATGAAAATATTCTGTGGGTTCAATACGGTTGAAAAATTCCGCATCGTCCTTTTTCCAAATCTCTTTTCTGTCTTCTTCGCCGGGTATCGTCCATAAATCATTGTATGGCGGTTCTTCAATCCCCGACATGCCGGCGATAAACATGGCCCCTCCATCGGTCTGGACGCCTGCAGAGGCTCCGGAGTTTCCGAAAACATGAACTTTACCGTACAGGGCCGGGTTTTGCGAGTTGCTGACGATAATACTCCCCAAAGCTCCGTTTTTAAATTTTATGATGGCGGCTGCCGTATCTTCCACCTCGATATAGGGATGGTTGAAATTAGCCCAGCAGCCATACAACTCATCGATATCCCCCATGAACCACTGCAGTAGGTCGAGCTGATGAGGCGCCTGGTTGACCAGCACGCCACCGCCCTCCTGCTCCCAGGTACCACGCCATGGGTCACTCTCATAATACTCTTTTCCACGCCATCCGTACATGGTCACGGTTCCGAGGACAGGCATGCCCAGCCTCTTTTTCTCAATAGCCTCCTTGACCCGAAGTACCGGCTGATACAACCTTCGCTGGCTGATCATCGCCAGCTTTAGTTGCAGTTTTTCAGCTGTGTTGATCATCACATCGCAGTCCTCCAGGCTCACCGCCAGCGGCTTTTCAACAATCACATGAGCACCGGCGTGGAGGCAGGCCTCAACTGCCTGGCGGTGGGCCGGGTGGGGGGTGCAGATGGTAACGGCATCTATGTTTTCCTTTTCGATCATTTCACCGATGTTATCATAGGCATGGATGCCATGTTTACCGGCAAATACCCGGGCCCGGGCCAGGTTGTGGTTATAGACAGCCTTGAAATCGGAGATATCCAGGTTTATTAAGGCGGCGGCATGGATACCGGATACTTTGCCGGCGCCTATGATCGCGGTTCTGAGCTTTCTCATGGCCTGAGGATCACTTTTAACAATCCTTTTTCCTTATTGTATAACCGGTCGAACCATTCCTGTCCGTCCGCAAGCGGCTCTGTCTTTGATATCATCAGCTCGCTGTTGATCTTTTCCTCTTCCAGCAGTCGGAGCGCCTCAGGATATTCACCGCAGATGGCACAACTGCCCTGGACACGGATCTCCTGGGTTACGATCTGCTGAAGAGGCATCTGAACCGTGGGAGAAAGATTGCCGATCAGGGTGATGGTCCCTCCTTTTCGTAACCCTTCAAAAGAGAGGTCTACGGTCTTCTGAATTCCTACTGCCTCGAAAACGACATCCATCCCCCGGTAATCAGTCACTTGCCCGACACTGCTTTTGATATCATCCACATCAGGGTTCAGCATGATGGATGCCCCTAATTCCCGGGCCATCCGGAGTTTATCCGGATCAATATCCGCGACCACAACATGTTTAAAACCCCGGGCCATGAGCGCCTGTAACACCATCAATCCGATCACGCCTGCACCAACAACCATGACATGATCCCCCGGAGAGGCCCGGCTCACATTGAGGGCATGCAGGGCGACCGATAAAGGCTCGGTAAGGGCGGCTTCCTCAAAAGTTACATGATCAGGGATGGGATAGAGGATATGTTCAGGCAGAATAACATACTCCGTAAAGATGCCATCCTGTTTGTATTCATTGCAGGAAACACCCAACACCCTGCGGTTCTCACTAAGGTTGTAATGGCCGTTCAAGCTGAACCAGTCATTTTGATTATAGATGGTAGAATCGAAGGTTACACGGTCCCCTGGTTTCCAGTCCTTCACCTCCTCCCCCACCGCGGTAATAATACCCGATCCTTCATGACCCATGATGACCGGTGGACTGCGCCGGCCCGAACTGCCGTCATAGCCATGGACGTCACTGCCGCATATGCCGGCCGCTTTGATCTGTATCTTCACCTCCCTCTTGCCGGGACTCCTGTCTTCAACATCTTTATAAACCAATGTCCGGCTCGCTTCTAGTACAAGTGCTTTCATATACATTAATTATTTGCTTGACGGTGAAAAAAATAATGCCTTTAAAAGAAAAATGATAAGTTTGCATGAGAATAATGAAAGATCTTATAAATTCAAAATAAAAAACAATGATTATCCGGATAATGTATTTTTTAATATCAGGTTTGTTCTTTTCCACCATGACAGCAAACAGCCAATCCATGCAGAAACAGGAGTATCTCTATGTCGGCACCTTCACCGGCGCCGGGGAGCCAGGGATCTTCGTTTATTATTTTGACAGGTCCTCCGGCAAACTGGAACTGGTACAGGCGCTCAGGACCCTGGAAAGCCCTTCATACCTTGAACTACATCCTAATGGCAGGTTTTTATATTCGGCGAACCGCGCCCCGGTGGTTCCCGGGAAAAAATGGGGGTCGATAAGCGCTTTCTCCATTGACCCTGAAACCGGAAAACTGGCACATTTAAATGATCAGCCGGCCTTTGGTTCCGAACCCTGCCATGTCAGCCTTGATTCGAAAGGCAGGATGGTCTTTGTTGCCAATTACACTACGGGCAATGTGGTGGCCTACCCTGTTCTGGATGACGGGAGGCTGGGAACAATAGGTGACAGCCGGCAGCATACAGGCAGCAGCATCAACAAAAACCGTCAGAAAGGACCCCATGCCCACTGCACGATGCCTTCTGCCGATGACCGCTTCCTGTATGCGGTTGACCTGGGCATTGACAAGGTAAAAGCTTACCGGGTAGATTACCAAAACCATAAGCTGCTTCCGGTACCTGCCAGTGACGGCCTTTTGGAGCCGGGAGCCGGACCCCGGCATATCAGCTTCACCCCAGACGGCTCCTTCGCCTATGTGATCGAGGAGTTGAATTCCGGCATGACGGCTTTCCGGGTTGATCCCGGTGACGGTAGCCTGAGTGCCTTCCAGCATG
>CAZYDB010000207.1:0-372 GCA_964645995.1 uncultured Roseivirgaceae bacterium | reverse complement strand
CCCGGCGGAAAATTCCTTTACGGTTCCAATCGCGGGCATGACAGCCTGGTGATCTACGGTATAGACCAGCAAACCGGGAAATTAAGCCCGGTGGGATTTGAGCCGACCCAGGGTCAGTGGCCCCGGAATTTCCTGATCGACCCCAGGGGGGAGTACCTCTTTGCGGCCAACCAGAACTCCGACAACCTGGTGGTTTTCCGGCGGGATCCTGAAACCGGCAAGTTAAGCGCCACCGGTGAAGAAGTGAATATCCCCAAACCCGTATGCATAAAGATCCTGATACAATAACAGACGACTACTACCCGTTCGGCGGAACTTTAGCTGGGACTTCGTATCAACGGTTAGGGGCGCTTACCAACAAGTACCGCTACC
>CAZYDB010000206.1:0-8384 GCA_964645995.1 uncultured Roseivirgaceae bacterium | reverse complement strand
TGGTAAGCGCCCCTAACCGTTGATACGAAGTCCCAGCTAATGTTCCGCCGAACGGGTAGTAATTATTAAATTTTTCCGGAAGAGTATAATTTACATCTGGTCTTCCAAAAAAAGTATGCCGGTGTTTTTTTCTTACTGTCTCCATTACCCGGATAAAAACATCAAGTTAGGGGTTTGGGGGCTGATTTCAATCGTATTTCATTCTTTTTTCTCTGGTATTTATGAAACATTAAATGATGGCACAAGTCACGCCCGCACACAATGCCATGGTAGGAAGACTTGCGCCAGAGGGGAGAATGATGAATATAAATCTAATTCTTTTTCATTAACGGCAATGAGATATCATCTTCCTCATCCTCATTTTTATCCTGGCATTCAAAAACTAGTGATTGAAATAGCTCGCTTAAAATCAAAATATTATACTTCTCATCTGCAGAATATCCACCCAGAACCAAACGATTTGTTGTTTTGGAAAGCAAAAACTTGCCCTTATGATCGGTTTCAATGAACACATTTCCAGAACATTTTGAAATTATTTTTAAAAACAGTGCTCCACCTTGTTCTATGTAAAAAATTCCCTCTGGATGGATATCTGCAACAAGTACCTTATATGATTTCAACAATTGCCCCTTGGCATGAATACTAAATAGAAGTGTACTTTTTAAGCTATCATATTCTATTACAGTCTGATAGTCAATAGGTGATATTTCTTTGAACAATTGGTTTAAAGAATCAATCTTCACTCGATTGATAGGACAATCACCGGATGAAAATGCCAGTCCTTTCAAAGAAACGAGTAGTACAAAGAACACAAGACAATTCTTAATCATATTTGATCCGATTGAAATCCCTGATTTTTGACATCTCAGACTTACTATAGGTAGTGTAAACAAGTATGGGAATAATCAATAAAAGACCAATTATCAGCTTCGGATTTCTATCAACGTAATTGGTGATTACAAAATATCCCATCATAAGTCCTAACACCAAGATCATTAAAAAGAGTATTCCTGAGTATCGATTTTCTTCAGCAAAAACGTCATTAGGGACTACTTCCATTTTTTTACCACAATGACGACATTCTTTTTCGAATTTTTCACCCTTAATCTGTGCAACCTCAAATCGACTGTGGAATTTACCAGTCAGTTTATTTTTCTTCATACAATGTGGACACATATGGGTAAGAATCATTTCTTAATTTTATGGTAGTCGGCAGCAGCCTGATTTATCCAGTTTTTACCTAAACCTTTGTACTTTCCTTTGTTTTCCTGTAGAAATCGTATCCAAGTATTATTTGATTTGCTCGTATTCGCTACTGATCCAACCCCACGACTTAAGTCTTGCATTTTATTAGGCTTTGCCAAACCAGTACTTCCTTGGGAAAAATCAAGAGATCCTTTGGCAATGTCCGCAGCATTTGGAAGCATCTCTTCAAGCATCCTCGTGTCAAACGCCACTACTAAACCAGATCTGTTACCATATTTTTTATCAAGATATCTGCCATAATCTCTGGCGTTCCAAATTTGATCTCTTCTTGCTAGACCTGCGGCTTCTTGCTCCTTTATACTCTCATATTTTACTCCACCCTTCTGTTGAGCTTTGTATCTCTCTTTTAAATCTGCTGCAGCGTATGCTCCTTGAAACTCATCTGGTAAATCTGACCACAAGTCTTTAGTATGAACACCATAAGAAAATTCACCATCGCTATGCCAATCCTTGGCAACAGCACCTACGTAAATTGTCTCCCCTTTCAATGACCCTGCGGCTTTTTCAGCATCATCCCAATAGATGAATTGTTCCTCATTACCGCCTTCATCTCCAATTCGATCATATTCTCCTGTTTGAGAATTAACCCGCCATTCATAAAGACCATCGGGATCAATGAAAATTAGTGGATTGTTAAACGCATATCTAAATGGTGTATGCGATGGAGCTACATCTGCTGCCGGATCAGCTGCTGTCCATCTCCCTAAATCCGGCATGTACATCCTCGCACCATAGTCCATCCACCCCAGGTCAAGGTCATCCTGCAGTTCTTTCCCGTTGTAGAGGTACTTATTTTTCTGTGCTCCCAGCCTCTGGTAACTCGTGCCAGCCAGTGTCAAGCCGAATGGATAGTAGTCGTCTGCCTGCACGATGGGGGATTTTACATGAACAATCTTTAAATCATCAAAATAAACATCAACAACCTGATCATTTTCATTTGACAAATAAACGTAAAGAAAACCATTAACATCTACATCAAGGGACAATGATAAATGTTCATGTGGTATATCCGTTGAATCCTCCAGTGCGACAGTACTTATTTGATCGAATGCCATATCTCGATAAATAAAATTCTCATCGAACAAAATGAAATTCAAAAAGGCTTTCGGAGCGTCAGAATGTTCAAGGTCCGTATCTTCAATAATTGGGCCAGTATTAAACAAATCGTAAAATGCATTATAGATTATCTGCTGTTCTCCTCCTGCGCTTATATTAAAGGCATTGGTTAAAGCATCCAGTATGCTTGCCGCAACAGTCGTATTACCAGGATTTGTTAACTCCCAATATTTGGCATACACGTCCATGGACACTTTATCACCTTTTCCTACAGCTATCATTTTAGCACCACCTATAATCTCAGTATCAATTCCACTAAGCCTTTCGGATTGTCCTGGCGATGTTATATCTGTATGATCATATATATCGGCAGAAACGATATTCAGATCATTGTAATTTTCAAAGACCATGCTTTCTACCGACTGACTATCCACTTCATGGCTAAGTAGGTATTTTAATGTATCCCTTTCCCCAATGGTTATACGAGTGTTACCTAAATGATCTATAATATTATACTGATACTGAAAATCCGTTATCATTCCATCATCATATGGATCTAATATCCGGCCTTCGTTAGTCAATATTTGTGTCAACATAATATCAGTATATATATATTCTCCAATATAATCTGTTTCTTTTGCAGATCCAATACTTCCATCTATAACTTGCTGTCTTACTTTTACACCCGCTGCATCATACACATATTTAATAGATTTATTGTTATCAAAAACAACTTTCATCGGAAGATTTAAATGATTATATTCTATTGAATCAATACCCTTATTATTATCCCGGATTAGATTTCCATTGGCATCATAATTATATTCCTCATCAGTAGAATATATAGATCCATTATCATGAAATCCGGTGGCATAATTTCCCGGGACCGCATCATCAACTGCTAATAATCGGTTTCCGGCATATGTATAGGCCAGGTTATCGATTTGATCAAATGTTTGCCCTGTATCTAATAAACTACTGGTCAAACCCCATCGTTTAATCCCAGAAATATTTCCATTCTTGTCATATCCTGAAATTTCGACATCATAATATTGGCTTTCCAAACCATTTGAAGAATTGAAATCACCCACTCTTATGCGATTCATATTATCATATACATATCCATATTCACGTTTAAATCCATCCAAAGCATTTTTCCATTTTACACCTGTAATATTTCCATTAAACTGATCATGCCCTTCATCGAATCCGGTAGTATAATACAATTCCATGCCGAATAGATCATCTGGATCTGATAAAGCAGCATCATTTATTTTAGTTAACCATCCTCTTATATTATAAGCGTAGTCTATCGACTGTTTGTACGTATCTCCATCATTTTCACTATGAAGATTTTTAATAATTAATTCTCCCAGTTCATTATATGCGTTGTCAACAAAAACTATCGTGTCCTGATCTTGTATCTTATGTTTAATTCTCATCAAACGATCTCCATGATCGTACGAAAACGATTGAACTATAGTACGCTCTCCTATTCTACTCTCCACCTCTGGGGGAACATAATGAGTGGTCAATGTTTTTATTATATTTCCAACAAAATCATATTCATTGGATATCCTGTCCCATCCAGCCAGGTGATTATCCGTTGTGGATTGAATTACACGGTATCGATCATCATAATATGAAACCGTTTTTATCATATTACCTAATGATGAAATCGATTCATCGAGTATCCTTGTTTGAGAACCTGTCACTTGCCCTTTAACCAGATTAAGTTTCATGGTATCAGATAGTATTTCATCTGTTTTAAATGAGTATAGAGCACTATCAGAATTATATGAACTCACATTAGTAATAAAGTTATAATCATCATAATAAGTAATAGTCAAAATTTGATAATCCGAACTTCCAAGCCTTGGGAATGATTTATCTATCGTATAACCTATATTTGAATTATAAGTGAGTGCGCCTGGATCGTCGAATTCATACCTGGAACTAGATGAAGCAGTATCAAGTTGATTTGTAAGATAGTCTCTTGAGTCGATGGTGTTTAATATTCCTGTAATTATAGGTCTGTTCAAAGCATCATATTTAGTGAAAGTCCATTGATTTTTCTCTCTTTGAACTCCATCCTGAGTATAAACCAAGCGGTCCCATTGATCATAAATCATATATACCCAATCTGAACCGGGAGTTTTTTTAGCAATCATCCTTTGTCTTTCATCATATTTATACTGAAATCCCCAGGTATCTAATACAGTCGAGTCTGGATGTTCATAAGAAATTGAAAAGGTTTTGCCATTCTCAGCTTTAAAATGAAAGCCCTCACTTAAAGTTACCGTTTGACCTGGTTCTATCATATAGGATTTATTCAAATATGTGTTTAATGTTTTATCAGCTGTTAGATATTCTGTACCTTCCGGTATGTTTCCCAACCAACTAATATCTTTATCAATAATATTTTTAGTTAATTCTGGAGGAAGTACCGCAACAAGATTACCAAAATCATCATATACATAATAGGTTTCTAACCACGTATAATCATCATCGGCTACTCTTTTCAATACCATTCTTCCCTGTTTATCAACGTATTCAATAGTTGTATGACCGTTTTCATCGATTGTTTCTTTAGTCGATATTAATCCGTCCTCATAATTTCCATATCTATCAATTGCTTCTGTTAAGGGATTAAATAAATATATCATATTATCCAGGTCCCAATGATTTGCCCTGTAATTCAATTTAATTTCATGGCCCGATCCCATCTTCCATTCTTCACCAGGTGCGGATAGTTTTAACACTCTGTTTAAGGGTGAATCTTCGAATTGCTTCTGTGAATATGGAATAGCCGTAATGTCGCTCACTCCTCCTAAACCTTGATAATAAAACATATACTGATTCAATATAGCATTTGGTTGAAAATTTCCATTGTTACTTTCGGTATATGGCAGAAATTCAAATGGTATTCTTCCTAAGGAATCATATTCTAAAATTTGAATAATATCCTTATTATCAACTGAACCTTCTTTTATTATCGTCTGCTTTGGTCGCCCTAATCCATCAATATATACTGTACTAATAGAAGTAATTTGATTTGATGAGTTGAATTGAAATAATTCTGGATCGGTTATCGGTTTTCTGGCCAAATAGCCTCTTACATAGTTATATGAGTTTGCATCAACAATCTTAGGAGGACTATCAGTGACCCACCCCGTAGCAACATCAAAATTAAATAAAGTCCCACTTATGTCCTGGCATTTATCTGTAATTTGATCCGTACCAGGTTCTTCATTTAATGTGTAATAAAGATACAATCCTATTGAATTTGGTGAAACAGGATTAAATTGATAATTGAGAATCTCCTGATGAGATCTAACGCTATGCCAGACTCTCAATTCCCTAATATTTCCACTATAATTAATATTATTTCTGCTACCATTAAAAGAAGTCGCTTCAGAACCATCCCCAATAAAACCAAATCTGGTATTCCCAGATCCCAATGGAGTACCTCCATGTGGATTAATTACAGTATTATCCAGTTCCCCATCAATATATATATGTTTATCAAATCCATCATATATGGCTACTATATGATGCCATATTCCATCATTTACGATTCCAGTAGAATACATATCATTGATCGCCCCGGCTTTTGTGCTGAATCCAACCCTTCCGTCATCACCTGTAATATATATGTTATAATATTCGCTTCTATCGAAATCGATAATAGCCCAATTATCGTTGACACCCAATCCTGAAACACTAGTTTTTATCCATGCCTCCACGGTTACAATATCTATGGATTGCGATTGAGAATAACTTGTGTTTAAAGCCACATAATCATTAGTGCCATCAAACTTTAAGCTATATTGTTCTGAAATATTTGCTGAACCGGGAGGATTATCAATCGGATTGATTGGAGCATTTAATGCATTTTCTTCATTAGCCAGCATAACAACCCGTATCTCTCTAGTTTCTTTCGCTGTTCCATCAGATAATCTCGCTACACCAACGTATGTGCCAGCTTGGTCAATTGTAAGTGTATTGGTAGTATCACCTGCGATAATTTCACCATTCCATTTCCATTGATAACCAAAATAGGAATTATCGATTACAATTTGAGTTGTTTCTCCCTGATGGAGATAATTTGAACCATTCATTCGAAGCATTGGAAAGGGGAAGTTTATCGCTGTTATAGATGTCGCTGTTGATGATTTACAATGATCAGGAGCTACTGCATATACTTTGAATGTAGTAACTGTATCAATGTATGCATTAATTAGACTTTCATATTCGTCTAAAATAATGTCATCCTGCCCGTCCTGTTCATACCACTCATAAGTATGATCCGCTTCAGGAATAACTTCCAAAGCGACATAGCCTTTGCCAAATCTTTCAGGATTATTTGATGCTATTGGTGCAGCAGGATTCGGATGAACTTCTAAAAACAGTGTTACTGAATCTGAATAATGTGTTAAACATTCAGGGGTGTTTGATGTAATCTTACAAAAAATCGTATCATTATCATTTGGGTTAATGTAACTGAAATTTTCCGTATTGGCTTTTTCCACATCATTTACTTTCCAAACATAACTTAAATTGGATGAATAATTTGATACATTAGTACCTAAAGAAACTAAATCTCCTTCACAAAAATAGGACTTAAGCCCTGTGATATCTAAATCGGGTCCTTGAATCGGATCAAGGTAAGTGACCAATTGAGATGATTCCAATTCATTATATGATCCAATCGCTCTTACAAAGTAATTTCCTGATGCCGTAGGCGAAAAAATACTGTCGTAATCGAGGATTGATGAAGGATCATTTTCCTCATACCATTCAAAGGAATCTTCATGATCAGCTGAAGCTGTTAGTGTAATTCCCGTAGTATAACAAATCGCAGTTGGATCATTATCCCAGGAAATTTGTAAATTACTAACTAATGGTACAATATTTATAGTTTGTATAGCATTTTCTGTACCTATGCACCCGCTACTAGATTCCACAGTAGCCCTAAAAGTAGTTGTTTCTGCAACATTATAAGTGCCCGACAAGGGGAATCGATACTCACCCGATTGAAAGCCTCCATTTAATGTTTGCCAATCTGCCGTGCCAATTTTTTTATCCCAATGTACGTTATCTGCATTAATAGAATAATTTTGAAGTTCAAACTGTACATCACCGCCTGGTTCCGGATATTCACTTTGCCCAGAGACAAATTCCATTGTTCCTGCAGTTGGTAGCAATTCAACATTAATGGTAACTGAACTCGAGGTTTCTAAATTATTACAATCATTAATTATTTTAGCCCGATATTGAATATCCGTGTTCCCCACATTTGTTAACTTTGGGTTTTGTGTTCCGCTCAATTGCGTTTCCGAAGTCCAGTTATCAGTTGAATACCACCACGATTGCAGAGATCCCGATCCAGTCCAGGTTAGTTCAATCTGATCACCCGAACAGACAGTGTTATCAACAACCGAAACAGATCCGCCTCCTGGTTTAGGTTTTACTTGTACAGTATATGTGGTAGACACTGTTTCATATCCATTAGAAACCTCAGCCTTTACCTTAACATCATATGTAGTCTCTTCTTCAGCAAAGTTGCTGGCAGGTATAGTCTGTGATGTGCCGCTTCCTCCAATATGCCAGTTTGGTCCACCCACCTCATCATAGCGCTGCCATTTCCAGCTAATAGTACCCGAAGAACCACTTAATGTAAATTCTTGATCTCCTAATGGATGACATTGCAATGGACTGGGTGGGCCACTGATTGTACCAGCCACAGGTGCCTCTAAGACCGTTACTGTCTGAAGTGCGTTCTCAACTCCTATGCATCCCCTGTTCGATTTAACACTCGCCCGATATGTTGTCGTCTGCGTTACATTCATGGTCCCAGATAATGGGTACCGATATTGGCCATCTATAAATCCACTTGTTAAATCCTGATAGTTGCCTCCCTCATATTTTTTCTCCCAATACACTTTGTCTGCGTTGGATGAATAACCACTAAGCTCAAACTGTACAGACCCTCCTGAACTCCCATATTCTGAGGTACCACTTAAAAAACCCATATTGCCGGCTGATGGTAATTGCTCCAC
>CAZYDB010000205.1:0-8399 GCA_964645995.1 uncultured Roseivirgaceae bacterium | reverse complement strand
ATAAACGATCCCTCTCATACCCGCCCCTTCCAGCAGGGCCCCGTGAGGTATTACTGGAAGTATTTTTACCCGACCGGGAAAAATATAGGCTGTTCCGATCATACCGCTGATTAATTTACTCTCCGGTTCTACGATCCTTAATTCAATTTCAAAAGTACCGGTATATGGATCTGCCATTTCAGCCTTTTCCGTAATAATCGATCTGAAATATTTTTCAGGAAAGGCATCAAAAAAGATCCTCGCCGAATCATTTAAATCCAGGTTTATCATATCCCGGTCTGTTATATTAACCCGCAAGACCCAATCATTGGTCATTGATGCGAAAAGAAAAACTGGTTGACCCGGTCCTATGATCTCATTTTCCTCGGCCATTTTTTTTAAAATTTTTCCATCCGTGGGGGCCATGATCTGTGAATGGGTCATGTTGAATTCAGCAATAGCGAGATCAGACGCGGCTATCTCAAGGGCAGTTTGCGCATCCTGATACTGCTCCAGCGTTGCAACGCTGTCACGGTAAAGATTCTCGGCCCGCTGATAATCCCTTCTGGCTTTATTCATGGCCAACCGAGCCTGTCTCACCTTGTTCCTTATCTCAGACAGGTCGAGGGTGGCCAGCAACTGCCCGCTGACGACCGGTTGTCCTTCCCGGACCCTGATACCGGCTATTATCCCCCCTGTTTTGAAACTGAGCTTTGATTCAACCCTGGAAGCAAGACGCCCTGCTGCACGTACCCGATTGGTAATTTCCTCTGCCTCTACAATACTATATTTAACCTTGACATCATTGTTCCGTTCATGGACCGGAGGTTCCGTACAGGATACAAGCGTCATAATGAGCAGGGAAAAGATCAGGTAAAAGCTATTCCGTAACATATGTTTTCTTATTTTACTTAATGGGATACAGGCATGCAACTCTTTCAAACCCGCTAAATTTCATCAGGTAATCATAGCGGGTCAGGATCAGCTTCTGTTTAGCATTTGTCATATGCGTCCTGGCATCGATAAATTCAAGCAGACTGGCCCGGCCTTCCAGATATTTTCCATGAATAATCTGATAAACTTTTTCCGAAGCTCGTAATTCATCCTTAGTGGCTTTGATCTTTTCACGTGAGGCTTCCAGATCATAATATGATTCTATTACTTCCAATGATATCTGCTGCATAGACTCATTCAACTGAATATTGGCCGATTCATGATCCAGGTTGGCCTGCTGGATCTTTGCATTATTTTGCAGACCTGAAAACAAATCCCATTGCATCACAACTGATGCAAGCAGAAAATCATCATCAGCAGAAATATCATAATCAATACCCTGGATGCCATAATCAACCATACCCATTACCCGTGGCAAACGGTTGGCACGATTCAGCTTTATCACTTTATCGGTAATCGCCTGGTAGGTCTTTAGCGTATGCAAATCCTCCCGGCCGGAAAGGGCCCCGGCAATGGCACCTTCAAGATCAGGTACAACAATGATTCCAGTATCCGGCACTTCAATCATAACTTCTTCATGTAAATCACGATTCAGTAGAAAATTGAAATAAGCCTGTGCCGTTTGATTTGATTTTCTGGCTTCCGCTTTTTTCTGCTCCAGGTTACTCAGCTCAGCTTGTGAACGGAAAATATAATCTACCGTAACTTTATCATTTTCAAAGAGTTTTCTATTAACCCGGAGATTTTCCTCAAGCAGCAATTCTGTCCGATCATATAACCTGAGGATCTCTACCGTTTTCAGAAAATTATAATAAGCGGTTTTGATCTCAGCAATAAGAAATCGCTTGTATGAATCCATATCCGCTCTTCTAACAAGCGTCAAATCCGATTGAATCTTTTGGTTAAAATATAGCCTGGGATCAAAAATAGGTTGTATTAACCGGAGTTTGGTTTCCTGTTCCCGGGGCCTGAAAAAGAAAAATTCTTCATTGGATATCTGTGGAAAATCCTGGCTTCCCGTCAGACGGTTTAAGGTGCCATATACCGGATTTAACAGATCACCCACGGGAAAATCAATGACCCGGCCTCCTTCCGCCACGGAATACCTTGCCTGAAAACTGATTTCGGGAAAAAACATGCCCCTTGACTCCATCTCTCCATATTGACTTTTTTCAAAGGCTTTCATTTTCTGCAAAAGCGCCAGGTTTTGCTCCAATGCCTCATCAATATATTGATCAAGGATTTGGGACTGGCCTTGAGAAAATCCAAAAAATGAAGCTGCCAGATAAATAAATATTATCTTTTTCATTTTTTATCATTATTATCCTTCCTGGGTACCCCGCCATACTGCACTACATTAAGATGCGTTTCCAGAATGTGCTCCTTTTCTATTTCCAGAATCTCAAAAAGAGGCCCATGATTATTAATTACCGTAAGTACACCCAGTAATTGAGACCATAACACTGCACCAAGTGTTTTTTCATCAAGATCATCCCTGATTGACCCATCCTTAATACCCTGATCGACACATGCCTGTACCACCGTCAGCGGCGATTGATTTTTCAGGTAGTTCTCCAGACTTTCCTTCTCAATATCTAATTCATGGATTCTTGAACTCTGAATCTCAATAAAAAGATTGAAAAAATTCCTGTACTTCTTCGAAAAATCAATGAATGTGCGCCCCAATACCAACAAATTCTGATGCCCCGAATTCCCATCAGATAAGGCTGATTCCATCATATCAACCAGTAAATTGGCTCCGCGTTGAAAAATGGCAAACCGGATATCCTCCTTGCTCCTGAAATAAAGATATAATGTACCTTTACTCAATTCCGCCTTCTCAGCCACCTCTTCCATCGTTGTCTGATTAATCCCCTTATTGAAAAAGAGTCCTTCCGCAGCATCGAGGATCATTTTTCTTCGTAATTCCTTTTCCCTTTGCTTTCTTTCAGCTATCCCCATTATATTAATGACTATAATTTATTTTATGACTAATAGTCATACTTTATCAAATGTAGATCATTGTTAACAGGAAATCCAGTTACTTTAATAAAAATTTTGTAATTTATTTGATAAAAACAAGATGATTATGAAATTAAATTCACAGCAGGAATCCTTATGTGACAATCATTCATGGGATTTTTCTACTCTCAAGGCATTGTACCTGAATTGCACACTGAAAAAAAGCCCGGAATTATCCCATACGGAAGGACTGATAATGAATTCAGCCACTATTATGGAGAGAAATGGCATAGAAACCAAAATTATACGACCGGTAGATCATCGGATCGCTAGCGGAGTATACCCGGACATGACGGATCATGGCTGGACGAAGGACGAATGGCCTGAATTGTTTAAAATAGTAATGGATGCTGATATCCTGATAATAGGCACACCCATATGGCTTGGGGAAAAATCCTCCGTATGCAATAAGATTATTGAGAGATTATACGGACAATCGGGTCAGTTGAATAAAAAAGGACAGTACATCTATTATGGTAAAGTGGGAGGCGCATTGATCACAGGCAATGAGGACGGTATTAAACATTGTGCCATGGGTATGCTGTATGCGCTCCAGCATCTTGGTTTTTCCATCCCGCCACAGGCTGATGCCGGCTGGATTGGAGAAGCGGGCCCTGGCCCCTCTTATATGGATGAGGGATCGGGTGGACCGGAAAATGATTTCACCAGGAGGAACACGACCTTCATGACATGGAACCTCATGCATATGGCCAGGATCATGCGCGAGATTGATGGTATTCCAGCCCATGGCAATCAGCGGTCCGAGTGGGAATCCGGCTGCCGTTCTGATCATCCCAACCCTGAATACCGCTGATAGTTAAAAACAGGCGAACCTTATATTCAGGTAATAACAAGACTATTTTGTTGAATTCAAAAAAGATCGTATTTTGAGGCAACATTCAAATTCAATGGAAAAATCTGACCCAATACAAGCTGCCTTTTTCAGGGAATATATGACCGATCCGGAAGAACTTGCGACCATCATGGCTGACCTGTCCGTCCCTCTTTCGAACAGAAAAAAAGTGCGGCTCATTCAGAAGATTATCCATGCTTCCGGTCGCTTTATCACTGCTGAAAACTATCCTTCTTATGCCGTTTGGCTGAACGAAGTTATTGAAAAGATCAACCTGCTGGAGACAGTGCGATCCGAGAATAATGCGTATTTCACTCACCATGACAATATCAGGGACCTGGTGATCAATCTGCTGAAGTCAGCCCGGGAAGAATTAAAAATATGCATGTTTACGATCAGCGATAATCCAATTGCTGAGACAATTGCCGGCTGTCATGCAAAGGGTATCCGGGTAAGGATCATTACCGATGATGGTAAAACCTTTGATAAAGGATCCGATATTTATTCTCTCCACAAAATAGGCGTCAATATAAAGATAGACTCCCATAAGAGCCTCATGCATCATAAATTCGTGATCGTAGATAATAAAAAACTGCTGACGGGAAGTTATAACTGGACAAGAACCGGAAGTGACATCAATAACGAGAACATACTGGTTACGACGAACAAAAAAATTGTCCGCGCCTATAAAAAGGAATTTAAAAGATTATGGCTGGAAATGAAGCCGTTACCCTATTAAGGCGTCAAAAAAGAGGATCCAATATATTAAATCAAAGTTTTTTTGCTACTTCTTTCACCCGGTCAACATCATTTTCATCATTATACATGGATAAACCCAGCCGGGTAACCCCTCCTGTTTCCATCAAGCCTAAAACTTCCATAGCCTTTAAAGCATAAAAATGCCCATCCCAGGCAGCGATACCCTGATCGGCAAATATTTCACATACATGATCAGGATGCTTTTCCTGATGTGTAAAGGAGATCGTAGGAGCTCTTTGTTTTGTATTAAACGAAGGTCCGATGATCTTTATTTTCTCAATTTCACTTAGTTCCCGGTAAAGTTTACGGGCTAGTTCCTGCTCCCTGGTGTTGATCCTTTCTACTCCGGATAATATCTTTTCCCTGAACGACCTGCCTTCTCCAATGGAAGCTATGAAAGCTATTGCTGCATTAACCCCTGCCAGCGAAGCATGATTTAATGTGCCGGTTTCTAAACGATACGGTGCATGTTGTTCCTGTGTCCTGAGGCGGTCAACCGGGATACTATCCAGAATTCCCGGTTTTGCATAAAGAAATCCGATATGAGGCCCATAAAATTTATAGGAGGAACATAACAACAGATCAATACCAAGCGCTCTGACATCAACGGTAAAATGAGGTATGTAGTGAACTGCATCCACCAATAGCCAGGCGCCAAACTGGTAAGCCAGTTTACGGGCCAGGGCTATATTATTTACAGTACCCAGTGCATTGGAGGCATAACCTATTGCTATGAGACGCGTGTTCTCATTTACTTTCCCGATCAGGTCTTCCTCATCTAGAGTACCGTCTGCGTCCAGCTTCACTTCCCTGATAACGACACCAAATTCCCTTAAGGTAAGCCATGGACCGCGGTTGGCCTCATGATCGAGTTGGGTGATCACTACTTCGTCTCCTTTCCCGAACATCCTGGAAAACCCTCTGCTCAAGGAAAAATTAAGAGAGGTCATATTCTGACCAATTGAGATCGTTTGGGGGCCTTCTGCTCCGAGAAGAGCGGCAATACTCTTCCTGGCTGCAAAAATTATATGATCGGTTTGTATGGAAGTATGAAACTGGCCATGGGTATTTGAGTTGTAATACCGGTAATAATTACTGATCGCACGTATTACCCTTGCAGGCATCTGCGTTCCGCCGGGGCCATCAAAAAAAGCGATTGACCGATCCTTGATCTTTCGCTTTAGTGAAGGGAACTGATCCCTGATTTGTTTCAAAGTAATTTTATTTACCTTCATCAGAATGAGATTGGGTTTCCAGGTAAATTACAGAAATAAAAGTTATATACCCAAGGAAATTATGGGGTGAAAAAATGAATCCTTGTCCTTTTTATCGTAAAGGCAGGATCTGACCCGTATCCGACAGGGCGTAACTTACGTATGCCAAGGTTACCTAAATTAAATTGTTGCTTATGGTATTTGATTATTATGGCATCAGGATTAAAAAAACGGCGACCAGATACATTCTCCGGATAGACATAGATGATTTCCTTCGGTTGATCAACCCGCCTGAATTCAGCTTCCGTATTATATACAAACAAAGGCGTAGCATGATTGTTCAGATCATGTACGTAGTTGCGGTTCAACTTATGATTTTTTTTCCTGAACCGCCAGGAATCATCCTGCCCTGTCACTGAATGAGCCATCACTAAAACCATGAATAAAATAAAAATCTTCATTCAAAAATCATTAATTGATCACCAGAATGCGTTTCTTAATTATTATTTTAATAAAAATATATAGTCATATCTAAAATATCAACAATTTAAACGGTATAATGTTATACTCCTGTTGTCATGGTTTTTTACTGGAATTGCGATGTCAGTCATAATTTCATCATGAATTTCCCGGAACACTGGTACCTTGCCTTTTCGGCTTTGTTTTTTATGCCCCCGTTAGGTATTTTTAATGCAAACACCTTCCTTCAGGGTTTAGATTTAAAGCCAAAATTTTTTCATAATTATTGTTTTTTTTAACGGAAAGATCACATCCTCATCAGTATTCTGAGATTATTATCAGATATATCATCATGAAAAATTCCCCGCCATGGGTCTTCAACCTGACCGAGTCGCCTGAATATATTTTTGATATGGTAAAGTTGTGAATGGAATCCCTTTTCCTTGGCCTCCTCCCAGGTTACCGGGGTAGCTACCGGCGCTTTTCTATACGGTCTCAGGCTATAGGGAGTTCCCCATCAATTATATAATGATCCGGAGACTGCCCTGCCAGCGGCTTTACCAGTTCGAGATAGATTTTATTTAACTTCTTCTGGTTTCTTGACATCATGTTAAGGTTTGATCCTGACTTAAAGACCAGGCATCTCACCCCATCCAGCTTCCTTTCAAAAATCCAATGCTTATCAGAAAAATGATCGTGGGCCAGGGTAGCGAGCATCGGGTTCATCCAATCCGGTTATTGTTCTTTCTTAAGATCAGCCCTCAAATCTTCAGGCAAAGTTTGGAATAAAGCCATTTTTATTTATTTTTTGCTTTTTCCCGGATATCCTCCATATTATCACCACTAATCACTGAACCGGTCTCTGTGCTGACAGGATTTCTTCTGGCATCGGCATATTCATCATCCATTTTCACCAAAAGCCATTGATCTCCCTTATTGGTTTTTCGAATCCGGGTCATGGCAAATCCTCCTTTTAGCTTTTCTCCCTGGATGTTGACCAGAAAATGCCCATCTTCAATAGCTTTTGATAGATCCTTGATTTTATTATCCTTTTCAGTTATATTTTCATAGGCTCCCCGGTCACAAACCATTACTGTACCGCCCCCGTATTCATCTTCCGGGATCACTCCTTCAAAATTTGCATACTCCAGTGGGTGATCTTCGGTCTGAATAGCCAGTCGTTTCTCCGATTTATCGAGTGAAGGACCTTTGGGAACCGCCCAGGATTTCAAAACTCCGTCCTCAGCTATTCTGAAATCATAATGGAGGTTTCTGGCATCATGTTTCTGAATAACATAGTGTGGCTCGGATGAATTGTTCCTAACCCTGGCATCCGGCTCTGAAGTAATCTTAAAATCACGCTTATCCCTGTAATTTTTTAACTTATCAATTTCTTTTCCTCCCATAACCTTCTATTAAATATGTTTTATTCACCTGGCAGAACTGGCATTTACCCACTCATAGGCTTTCCCGATCGCCTCCGGTTTAAAATATTTTATTCTGGCTGCGGCAAAAGGTTTTGTCAATTCAGTAATCCATTTCATCCATTGATCTTTTCCCACGATAGCTATTCTGTTCAGCTTGTGGAAATGCTTAACATCCACTTTAAAGTCCTTCCACAAATCAGCAGGATCAAACTGGTCGAAATTCTCAAATTCTATCAAAATATTGATTGACCCTGCCTTATCTGTCTTCTGTTCCAAATAGGGTAGAATGACATCATAATAATCTTCATCTACCTGCCCACTGACTTTTATGAACAATATGTTTGAATAATCGCTATTTTCTACATGTATCATTTTTGTTTGATTTACCTTACCAGGATAGTGACAATAATTATTCCATATAAACCAATTGCCCGGCAAGCCCCTGATCAAATGATAATTTTTCATAATCGAACGATACCGGGCAAATAATTCTACAGCTTGTTGTTCCACTTACCCGCGATTCATCAAGGGATTATTGATCCAATTATATCCGTGATTTAAAAAATTAAGAAATATCAGCTATAAAATCCTGATAACAGGGAAAATTTACCTGTCGTTTAAACACTACCGGTCTATATTTCGTGATACAATTGCAGGATATTGGAAATAAAGGAGGATTCTGGCCTTTAACAAAAGAATACCCGGATTTAAAAAAAAGTCAAAACTATCAAA
>CAZYDB010000204.1:0-8420 GCA_964645995.1 uncultured Roseivirgaceae bacterium | reverse complement strand
TGGTGCCCGGATCACCGTCCGAAACGGTTTCGAGACGGCCGGAAGTGAGCCCCCATCTTGACCGGTATTTTTCAACATTGTCGGCATAGCCCCGGCTGCTCTGGGAGAAAAGTGAGCCACTGAAGCAGGCATCCGCCACCAGGAAGGTATGCTGGGACTCTATATTCTTCAGGATCTTCAATATGGTTGAATTGGGGATATAATCGGCAAGTTCACCTTTATTACTTTCCACCGGGATCCAATATCCTTCATCAAGAAGCTCATCATAATACCCATGGCCACTGAAATACACAAATAAATTATCCTGTGGAGAAACCCTCTCGATCAGTTCCCTCAGGGCATTTATTAATTCACTTTTGGTAGCATTTTCATTCAGGATCAACTTTGTATTTTCATCTTCAAACTGATACCGGGATAATAGCACATCCGTGATATCTTCAGCGTCCTTTACGGCATTATTCAGGACCGGCCAATGACGGTAAGTATTAATTCCCACCACAAATAAAAAGTTCTTTGCTTCTTCAGCTTCGTAATCTTCACCATCCATGTTCTTACGGATAATATTGAACCTTTTAACCGCTATATTATTGTTGACATCGGTAGCTTCAATCACGACAGAATTATCGCCCATGACAAGCGGAAGTTTTGTGATAAAATAGCCATTTGATTTGATCGGTGTCTGAATGCCGTTAATGGTTAAATTCTTAACCCCAATATCATCAATAACGGTACCTTTGATATCGATAAGACCCTGCGAATACCTGACCTGGTCATCGCGAATATTGGGCGGTGATGAAATATAAATCGAAGGAGAGCTTTTATCATTCTCATCCACCAATACCGACATGACACTTGCCTCGTTTTGTATGAACCGGTACTCCATGACTTCAATCGATTTCTCATTTACGGCCCGTAATCCTACTTTATTTAACCCCGGCCGCAATTCAATATTCTTATTGATCATAAGATGTTCATAGGTGCCAAAACGGTCTTCCTTGCGATCAAAAAAGGCATATTTGTCATTCAGAACATCGTTGAGATATAGTTCAACCGTTGTGAGCGCTAATCGCGAACTTACTACAAGTTGAATATTCCTTAATGAGAAATCAGCCTCTGTTGTATCTTGCTCAAATGAAGTCCATTGGATCCGTGGGCGGTCGGCAATGGACAATTTGATCTTATCGGTCGAAGCTCTCTTTTTCTGGGCATGAAGATCCAGGGAAAGAACTGAAATCAGTATCAGGATAAACGGGATGATCTTTTTCATATTGATTCGAATATTATTCTAGAAATTGGGAAATGGTGGCGGTTCGGTAAGGTCGGGCACGGGTTTAACTGCCTTATAAACCTTTAGAGACCCAATAGCTGCCGCTCCAATAACAACGGGAGCTACTTTCCAGAAAGTACCTACCTTTCTTTTCATTTTAAAAGGTTCACTGAGGAAGCTCCTTCCATCTGATGTCGTCGCTTTTACCTGAAAGGTTCCAACCCTGTGTTTGATCCCGACAATCATTTTCAGATTTTCCTCTTTTTTATCCAACACATCAAAATGGATCAAATGATTGTTCACCTTGTTCTTTTCTCCTGTCAGGCTGAACTCCCGCACCTCCAGTGAATCCGGGATATTCAGCGCCAGGAAATTAGACCTTCCCCGCTTGACTTTTGTCTCTGGGATCATGGGTACAATATCAAAACTGAAACGGGTGTTGCCATCAAAAAAGCGGAGTTCTTTATCAACATCCCAGACAAACTGGTTTACCGTATCAGATTTGATAAAATATCCCACATCCCCGGTGACGAATTTCATGGCAAGGGTCACGTTTTTAAAATCATAAAAAACTCTCACGAAGTAAGAACTCGATATCTTGGTCTCTATCTCGTAGTTGACATACAGTTTTCCATCCTCTCTGTAATCATATTCAATGATCTTGACAGACTGGGGATAGAGATTTCCCAATACGCCCACGAACAGGGCTATCGATAAAACAAATTTTCTCATGAATAATACTTAATGCACACTAATTCTACTGTGAATTCAGGATCCGCCTGATGATTTTGATGCTGAATCTATGGAAATTGAAGTGGATTAACTTATCAAATCGTAGCGAACTGGTCTCTTTCACGTTAATCCAACTCGCAAACTTAAAATAAAATTTAATAGGAGTCAAGAGTTTCATGTTTGCTGGGGGATTTTTTTTTCTCTGAGGTGATTTTAAGCGATTAAGAAGCTGGAAGATTGAGGATGGAGGATGGAAGGTTGAGGATGGAAGGTTGTGCTTTGACGTTATCCTCCCCGGCCCTGCCTGTGCCGCAGTAGGCGGTATGCCGGGGTCTTTACATCGTCTCTCTCCAAAAGTTTGTATAGGCTTGTGGGGCAGAAGACTTTTGGAGAGATAATAGTATGAGGAAGGGGGACGGAGGATTGAGGATTGAGGATGGAGGATTGAGGATGGAGGATGGAAGAATGAAGATGGAGGACGGAGGATGGAGGCCGGAAACCACGAAGCAGGCGTGGCCGGAGATCCGGCTGAAATGGAGGAGTGAAGATATCCTCCTCTTCTTTCATTAGTGGGTAGTCTTGTATCCGGGTATGCATTTTCACTTTACCAATCATGTATTGTAAAAAAACCGGTAATTCACACGTTTTTTTAAAATTCGATGGTAAAATTGAAATATATGTTGTAAAATTAAGTCCCATTATGGCTTTTCAATTTTGTAATTATAAAATGTCTTAAACTTTTAAATATTTTTTCATGAAAAAAGATAAAAAAACACCCGGGAGGAAAACGGATTTTTCGAGAAGGAATTTTGTAAAGGGCGCTGCCTTGTCGGCATCGGCTTTTACGATCGTTCCGCGTCACGTATTGGGCGGAGCCGGATACAAGGCTCCCAGTGATACCCTGAACATTGCAGGCGTCGGTGTGGGTGGCATGGGTTTCGCTAATCTGAAGAACCTGGAGTCAGAGAATATCGTTGCACTTTGCGATGTTGACTGGAAATATGCCAAGGGTTGCTTCGACTATTTCCCGAAAGCAAAGCGATACTGGGATTTCCGGAAGATGTTTGATGAGATGGGTGATGATTTTGATGCGGTGGTGGTTGCTACTGCCGATCATACGCATGCAATCGTTGCTGCGCTTGCTATCACGATGGGCAAGCATGTCTATCTTCAGAAGCCATTAACACATTCTGTTTACGAATCCAGGCTTCTTACCAAGCTTGCTGCCAAGCATAAGGTAGCCACGCAGATGGGTAACCAGGGTGCTTCGGGCGATGGTGTTGCCCAGACTTGTGAATGGATATGGAACGGAGAGATCGGTGAGGTTACACGTGTGGAATCGTTCACCGACCGGCCGATCTGGCCGCAGGGGCTCAACACACCTGAGCAAGGACATTGGGTTCCCGATACCCTGAACTGGGATCTTTTTACAGGACCGGCAAAAGTAAAGCCCTTCAATGAGATCTATCACCCGTGGAACTGGCGTGGCTGGTGGGATTACGGAACCGGCCCCTTAGGCGCTATGGCCTGCCATATCCTTCATCCTGTCTTCGAGGGATTAAAGCTCGGTTACCCGATCAAGGCTCAGGGTAGTTCCACCCTTTTATTAAATGAATGTGCCCCCAATGCTCAGTCCGTAAAACTGGTTTATCCGGAAAGGCAAAAAGTCGGCAAGGTGAAAATGCCGGAGGTAGAGGTGTGCTGGTATGACGGTGGTATCAAGCCTATGTTACCGGACCAGTGGCCTGCCGGCAAGAACCCGAACAAAGCTGGAGGAGGAACTTTCTTCTATGGCACAAAGGACATCCTTCATGTCGGATGCTACGGTGTACAGCCTGAATTGCTTTCCGGAAGAAAACCCAATGCACCCAAAACTGAGCGCAGGGTTGAAGCAGAAATAGGAAAAGCCTGGAACAACGGCGGTCATGAAGCTGACTGGGTACGGGCCTGTAAGGAAAGTCCTGAAAACAGGAAACCCACTACCTCTGATTTTGCTGAGGCCGGACCGTTCAATGAAATGGTCGTGATGGGTGTGATGGCTGTCAGACTGCAGTCCCTGAACAAGGAACTCGAATGGGACGGCGAGAACATGCGCTTCACCAATATCGCCGACAATGAAGAGATCAGGACGGTGATCAGGGATGGATTTGAGATCCATGACGGTCACCCAACCTTCGATAAGACCTGGACAGACCCTGTGAATGCCGGGGCTTATGCAGCAGAACTTGTCAAGCATACATACCGTGACGGCTGGTCATTACCCGAAATGCCCAGTTAATCTATTATCAGAGTTACGGATTACATAATAATTAATTATCTTGTAAGGCCTTCCTTTGAAAGGGGAAGGCCTTATAAGCTTTAAATATTCAGAATTCAGTTAATACAAAAAATTATGGAATTATCGAGAAGGAAATTTGTTAAAGGTGCAGCCCTTTCCGCTTCTGCCTTTACCATCGTTCCCAGGCATGTATTGGGAGGCAAGGGTTTCAGGGCGCCCAGTGATGTGCTTAATGTTGTCGGCATTGGTGTCGGCGGCATGGGCCGCAGCAACCTGCGTAATATGGTAAAGACCGGTGAGGCCAAAGTAGTGGGTCTATGCGACGTGGATTGGGATTATGCCAAGCGGTGCTTCAATGATTATCCTGAGGCCAAAAAGTACTGGGATTTCAGGATGATGTACGAAGAGATGGCTAATGATTTCGATGCCGTGATGGTAGCGACCCCCGACCATACGCATGCCCTGGCGACGGCCCTGGCCATGAAGATGGGCAAGCATGCCTACACCCAGAAGCCACTGACCCATTCGGTATGGGAATCCCGCCGGTTAAGGGAGATAGCCAATGAGGCAGGTGTTGTCACCCAGATGGGTAACCAGGGCAACAGCGGCGAAGGGATCCGGAAAGTATGTGAATGGATCTGGAATGGCGACCTGGGCGCTATCCGGGAGGTCCATGCCTGGACCAACCGTCCGATCTGGCCGCAGGGGCTGGAACGGCCGGAAGAGAAAGTTAAGGTGCCTAAAACAATGAACTGGGACCTTTTCCTCGGACCTGCTCCCGAACGGCCGTATCATCCGGCCTATACGCCATGGAACTGGCGGGCATGGTGGGATTTCGGTACCGGTGCCCTTGGCGACATGGCCTGTCATATCATGGATCCTGCCTTCAAGGCAATGGATTTTGGACATCCTGTCGGTGTGGAAGGATCTTCTTCCCAGGTAAATACGGAAAGTGCCCCACTCACTGAAAAAGTAACCTATTATTTCCCTGAAAGGAAGAACAGACCTGACGTTGCCTATCCGGAATGTACCTTTACCTGGTGGGATGGCGGCATGATGCCCGACCGACCCGAAGGACTGGAAGATGGCAAGATGATGGGCGACTGGGGTGGCGGAAATATGTTCGTCGGTGATAAGGGAACCTTACTATGCTCCACCTATGGGGCCAATCCTTATATCCTGGACAAACCGGATTATCCGGCAGGCCCAAGGGTGCTGAGAAGGCCTGAGGAAGAGACGGGCCTGAAATGGAATGAAGGAGCACATGAGATTGATTGGATCAGGGCATGTTTTGAAAACGACCCCGAAAGGCCGAGTTCAAATTTCAATTATGCCGGTCCGTTGAATGAAGTGGTCGTTATGGGTAACCTGGGTGTGAGGCTACAGGACCTGCGGCGCAGACTTGACTGGGATGGAGAGAACATGAAGATCACTAACATCGGTCCCGATGACGAGATCCGGGTAGTGACCTCCGATAAGTTCACCGTCGTTGACGGGGATCCCAAGTTTGATACTCAGTATGCTACAATTAATGCCAGAAATGCCGCGGAAGAGTATGTGAAACATACCTACCGTGAAGAATGGCGTGGCATACTATAATGAAAAGGACTTCTGATCAATGAGTAGAGAGCGATCTCTACTCATTTTTTTGACAGTTTATTCCCGGGTAACGGTTTCATGGATAAATACGGAATTATAATGTGCTAAAACAACATTGTGGAAGCCGGATTGACACTATTCCATGAATCCATAAAATACCGCAAGAAAGGATGATCTCCCTGATATAGTATTAAGAAGTTATAACTGCTTTGGATTTGATTAGAAAATAAAGAAAGAAATCGCCTATGAAACTATTGTTACTAAGTAATTCAACAAATTTTGGAGAGGAATATCTGGCTTATTCCAGGGAGGTGATCGCCGGGTTTTTAAAGGAGCATAAGGAAAGGATTGTTTTTATCCCTTTTGCCGGGGTAACAATGGATTGGGATGATTATACAGATAAGGTCAACCAGGCCCTTGCTTCTTTTGGGATTGAAGTTAAAGGGATCCACAGGCATTCTGAAGGCAAATCTGCTCTCCAGGAAGCCAGTGCGATCATGGTTGGCGGCGGTAACACCTTTCAGTTACTCGAAAAATTATATAAGCAACAATTGATCAATACCTTACGGGAGAAAGTGGAAGAAGGCATACCTTATATAGGCTGGAGTGCAGGCGCCAATATGGCCTGTCCTTCCCTGATGACGACTAATGATATGCCGATCATTGAGCCGCCTACCTTTCACGCAATAGAGGTTATACCCTTTCAGATCAATCCTCACTATACGGAAGAAGTGGTCCCTGACCATGGGGGTGAGAGCAGGGAAGTCCGGCTCTTGGAATTTATTGAAGTAAACCGGGAAGTTAAGGTGGTAGGTTTGCCGGAAGGGATGATCATAAAGAGGATAAATGATCAATACAGTCTCCTGGGAGATAAAGGATGCAAGGTATTTCAATATGGACAGTTACCCGAATGGATTAAGGATGATAAAGCCTTTAACGACTTTATAAATTCCTGAAAATACATCTTTATGAAGATCCTGATAGCCCCGGATTCTTTCAAGGAATCTTTGAAGGCCAGCGATGTTGCCCATTACATTGAAAAGGGTATACGCAGGGCCATGCCTGATGCGGAGTGTCTGCTGTCGCCGTTGGCTGATGGCGGAGAGGGAACGGTAGATGCGCTTGTTAATGCTACCGGGGGAAACATCCTGAAGGTGCCCGTAAAAGATCCCCTGATGCGGAATATCAATAGTTTTTTTGGTATTTTGGGGGATGGCCGGACGGCGGTGATCGAGATGGCTGCTGCCTCGGGCCTGGAATTGCTTAACGAGGAGGAAAGAGATCCCTGGATAACCTCTACCTATGGAACCGGTCAGTTGATCCGTGCCGCCCTCGATGCGGGGGTTCACCGGATCATCATCGGCATCGGCGGCAGCGCCACCAATGATGGGGGGGCGGGAATGGCCCGGGCATTAGGCGTTAAATTACTGGATATGGAGGGAAACGAAACCGGACCAGGTGGAGGGCAGGCAGGAGCCATAGAGACGATCGACTGCTCAGGCCTAGATAAGAGACTTCCTGAAGTTGCGTTTATGGTTGCTTCCGATGTACAAAACCCGCTTTGCGGCGAAAATGGGGCTTCCTATATTTATGGACCACAGAAAGGCGCCTCCGGGGAGATGGTGAAAAAGCTGGATAGTAATCTCAGGCATTTCGGCGAAAAAATGGAAGCTGTTTTTGAAAAGGAATTACTCGAAATGCCTGGCGCCGGTGCTGCCGGAGGCCTGGGGGCCGGCCTGGTCGCTTTTTTGGATGCCAGGATACAACCGGGATTTGAGATCATCCGGGAGTTGACAGGCCTGGAGGATAAGGTCAGGGAAGCCGACCTGGTGATTACCGGTGAAGGAAAACTGGATGAACAGACGAAGTTTGGCAAGACGCCCCATGGGGTGGCTCTGTTATCAAAGAAATACGAAAAGCCGGTGATAGCCATTGCCGGCACCCTTGGAAAGCATTATGAAGAACTGTATGATCATGGTTTTGATGCCCTCTTTTCAATCACCGACAGCCCCATGACCCTGAAAATGGCTATGAATGATGCAGGCCGGCTGGTTGAAAATACCTGTTATGCCATATTTAAATCCATTTCGCTGGGTCGCCGTTTTTAAATAAAGTGATAACTTTACCCATCGTTTGAAAGATTATAATTATGCCACCAAAAGTACTTGTTACCGGGGCTGCCGGTTTTATCGGATTTCATTTAAGCAAAAGACTCCTCAGCGAAGGCTATCAGGTTGCCGGCCTGGATAATATCAATGATTATTATGATGTTAACCTGAAAAAGGCGCGGTTGGATATATTGAAGAAGCTGGATAATTTTTCATTTATCAAAACAGACCTGGAAGACAAGGATAGTATCGACCGGCACTTTGAAAAGGGAAAATTCGAGTATGTGGTCAACCTGGCGGCACAGGCCGGTGTACGGTATTCCATAAAAAATCCCTACGCGTACATCGACAGTAATATCACCGGTTTTCTGAATATTCTCGAAGCCTGCCGTCATAACCCGGTAAAGCACCTGATCTTTGCCTCCTCGAGCTCGGT
>CAZYDB010000203.1:7614-8422 GCA_964645995.1 uncultured Roseivirgaceae bacterium | reverse complement strand
ATCCGGTCCCGAGGTCACGACTTCCGTCAGTAGCCAGCGACTGCCCTCGCGGGGATCGACCCCGATCCTTCTCTGTGCCCCACTCCACCAGGCGAGCAGACCGCTCTTGAGCAATCCTTGGGGATCGAGTATCCAATCGAAGCCCTGTTGGCGCAGGGTCTGGCGAAACGCCCGTAAGGCGCGGAGCAGGGCCACTAGCCGACCGGCCCGCCAGGCCTGGCGCCACTGGGGGAGCGGGACGATGAGCACGGCATCGACTGCCGGGTTGGCCGTCAGCAGCGGGGCGACCTCGGGTTGGGCCAGCCAGG
The DNA here is from genome assembly GCA_964645995.1 of uncultured Roseivirgaceae bacterium. Classification (GTDB taxonomy): domain Bacteria; phylum Bacteroidota; class Bacteroidia; order Cytophagales; family Cyclobacteriaceae; genus JAGTVG01. Next base: position 8,114 of record CAZYDB010000203.1, on the reverse strand, counting down.
TCAGCCGGCTATCTGGATAACGGGCCTTGAGGGCATGGATCAGCGGCGTGGCCATGGCCACGTCGCCGATGGCGCTGAGCCGGGAATTAGTCAATTCGACTATCGTGTAATCTTTTTCCGATGTGAATAAACGAAATGTTACTTCACTGTTAAAATAAGATATTTTAAAGATTGTATCCGGTTCTCTTTTAATCAGGTTTGTTATGGTGGTCTGCCCGTTAGGGAAATACATATTTATTTTGGAGTCTTTTTCTTCGGATTTTTCCACCCAGAACAACTCTCTGCCCGGGTCTTTCGAGATCATTCTGAATACAGCCTTTTTGGCGGCTTTAATCCTGACTTTGCATACAATGGATCGACTTGATGCTGACATTGATTAGAAATTTAGATATTTATTTGTTCGAGTACTGACCATGATCTAAATATTTTGTATTAAGATATTAAACAAAATAATGTATAGATAATATTTTAACAATAAAAAATTAAATATTATTATCCTA
>CAZYDB010000203.1:0-7604 GCA_964645995.1 uncultured Roseivirgaceae bacterium | reverse complement strand
AAAAATATTATAATGATTGTTCTGAACTTTGTCTTAAGTCTGACAGTAAATTTGTTCTCCTGCAGTATATGTTGTTAGTATTCAGGGTCAGGGATCTGAGTCCAGGACAGAATACTGGTGAGGGAATGGTTGTTTTTTCATGGTGTTCCGGGAAATTTAAAATGGGGAGTTACCGGTTTTTTACTCTTATGTGTTTTTTGCATCAGCCGGATGATATCGTCAAGCATCCTGATGGCCTCGAGGATATAGGGTCCCTTATTCAGCATGACGCATTCCGCGCGTTGAGCCATGGCCGCATCGGTGATCTCGGCCCTGGAAGGGCGCCCTTTTTTAGCAAGGGTTTCCAGCACCTGTGTGGCCCATATGTCCGGAATATAAGCCGCAGAACATAAACGGAGGATCTCTTCCTGCACTTCTGCCAGTTTTTTCCAGCCTACCTCAACAGCAAGATCTCCGCGAGCGATCATTATACCCACAGGATGGAAGCGCATAGCCCTGATCATGATATCCGGTAAGTTTCGAAAGCCCAGTTTGGTTTCAATTTTCAGGATGATGCCCAGATGTTCTCCATTGACTTCCTTCAGGGTTTGTTCAATATCGTCAATATCCGAGGGCTGATTTACGAAAGAAACATTTACAACATCAGCATGAGCGGCAATGAAAGGAAGGTCCTCCTTATCCTTATCCGTCAGTCCCCTTAGTTTTAAATTACTTTCCGGCAGGTTGATCCCCTTATCGGCACGCAACCGGCTTCCTTTTTCACTGGCATAGGTAATCCTGACGATCAACCGGTCCGGTAGAATCTGTTCAATAACGCCTTCAATCTTGCCGTCATCCAGTAATATTGGCTCTCCTTCCTGGGTATCAGTAAAGATCTCATGCAGGGCACATGAAATATGGGCATCCTTTTTAACCTGTCCATCCTCAAATATCTCAGCCGGAGCACCGTTGATCTGTTTTTTATGAATAATCAGTTTTTCACCTATACTTAGTAATATCTTTTCTTCAACCGGCAGCAAATCTTTGACCATGGTGGTTGACACTTTATTTTTCTGATCATCCAGGAGGTGCAGCTTTGTGCCGGTCCGCACATAGGTGGTATCCTTGACGACAGCCCATTTGCCCAGGTCTGCTTCACCGAAGATCTTAAATTCTCTTCTTTTACCTCTGGCATCCCGTAATCGGATCAGGGCTCCAGTTTTTAACTGATCAAACCATTCTTTATCTACGGGAACATGGATAATCGATTCGTTCTGGGGTGGGTTTTCGGGTGGTGCTATCCAGAATCTAATAGGGTTCACAACGATACCGTAGTCGTTTTTTTCCGGTTTCAGCCGTACTACCTTTGGTCCCGGACGCATTGGGCCGGTCCTGAATTTCGGACCGCTCAGATCCATGCAGATGCGGCAATCTTTGCCGGTCTCCTGTCTGGCTCTGTGGATATGATCGATCATCATCTTCCAGTGTGTGGGATCGTCATGGGCGCAGTTAATACGAAAACAGTTAATATCGGATTGCAGCAGGTTATGGATCAGCGTATAGTCGAAGGCGGCCTCACTGGGCAGGGTGACCATGATCCTGGTGATCCTGCCGGCAATTTCAGGACCCAGTAATGCTGTGGAGTTCAGCTTAAGGACCTGGTTGCCTTCTTTAAAGGTTTTCTCAGGTATCGGTAGAAAAGTATGGTTAGGGTCTATTAATTTTTTGAGGTTATGAAGCACAGATTCAATACTGCTTCTTACATGGGTCTCCGCCTTGGCCAGCCTGGAGATACCGAGTGTGCCAAGGTAATCCTGAATGTCTTCAAGATCGAAATGCCGCAGGGCAAGATAGGTGATCAGGTTATCAGCAGATAATCGATGGGCAGGATGGATGTTTTCAAGTTCATCAGCAAAAGCTTCTTTCAGGTCCTTTTCCACCTGAATAACCCTGGATAATGTCTGTATTGTTTGCTCAATTTTATCTTTTGATACCAACATCAGTTCATTTTTTTTGAAGATAATTAATTAATGTGAATCGTTGAAGATTAAATAAAAAAACCGGAATTTTATGAGTGATTTCATCTGTTTTTTAATGGCGAATCCGGTTCTCTGGCCATATAATTATATACAATTTTGTCGAGTAAACCGGGTGTGAACTTGTTCAGGAAAACCAGCATTTTCCCCTGTGTAGTAAGGAGTACATCCCTTTTTTTTCTTTTAATTCCCTTAATAACAGCACGGGCCACTTCTTCCGGCTGCATCATTTTGCTTTCATCTCTTGGCGATTCACTTTGAGGGCTGCCGTTTTTATCGAGCGCTGCGTTACGTATGTTTGAAGCAGTGAAACCGGGACTTACAACCAGCACATGAACCCCGCGTTTCATAACTTCCATTCTCAGCGTTTCATAAAATCCTTCCAACGCGTATTTGCTGGAGTTATAGGCTATTCTGGCAGGGGTGCTTCTATGACCGTTTATTGAAGATATACCGACGATCACACCTTTGGATTGCAGGAGATGGGGAAGTGCATATTTCGTAAGATAAATACTGCCATAAAAATTGATATCGAATACCTTTTTAAATGCTTCCAGCTCGAGGTCTTCAAAAAGAGCACGCATTGAGATGCCTGCATTGTTAATGATAATATCAATTTTGCCGAATTTCTTTATTGTCTGCTCAACAAGTTTCCTGTTACTTTCTTCACTGCTTACATCCATGCTGATCCCCAGGTGTTCAATTCCATTACTGGTTAAAAAGGCTTTTGTCTCTTTCATCCTTTCCTCATTTCTGCCGGTAAAGACAATTGTACCACCGGCTTTACCAAAGGATTCAACGCAGGCCCTTCCAATACCTGAACTACCACCTGTTATGATGATCACTTTATATTTCATCGACATTACATTATGTTTTGAATTCTAAAATTAAATAAATTATTATAATTTGGCCCTTGGATTAACATTATCATATGCATAAAAATACTTTTGAAATATCGGAGATCATCAATTCTCTTGGAGAAGACAGGGGCCAATATTATAATGCTGTAGCGCCTCCACTAATCCAGAGTTCGAATTTTGCCTTTAATTCAGTAAAGGAACTGCGGGAAAGTCTTAAAAAAGAAAACGAGATCCCTTTTTATACCCGAGGGGTCAATCCCACGACAGATATATTGCGAAAGAAAATGGCTGCTCTTGAACATACTGAAGATGCACTCCTTTTTGCCAGTGGCAGTGCTGCTATTGCTGCAGCAGTTATGGTCAACCTCAGGTATGGCGATCATGTGGTTTGTGTTGACAAACCCTATAGCTGGACGAAAGTTCTTCTAAATGATCTTCTTGGCCGTTTCGGCATAAAATCTACTTTTGTTGATGGTAGGGAGCCTGCTAATTATGAGCAGGCTATTTTGCCTAATACGAAAATGTTTTTTCTGGAAAGCCCAAATTCCTGGACCTTTGAATTGCAGGATATCCGGACAATTGCTGATATCGCTCATAATCACGGGATCCTGACCCTCATGGATAACAGCTACGCGACACCTATCAACCAGGTGCCGGCGGATTATGGCGTGGATATTATCCTTCATTCAGCGAGCAAGTACATCAGTGGCCATAGTGATACGGTAGCCGGCATCCTCTGCGCCAAAGCGGAAATGACCAATAAAATCTTTAAATCAGAATTCATGACTCTTGGCGGTATTATTGCCCCTTTTAACAGTTGGTTGTTATTAAGGGGGCTAAGAACATTGCCAGTCCGCATGGATCGCGTGGCGGAAACTACTATGAAGGTAGCTGAATTTCTCGAAGCTCATGATAAAGTTAAACATGTCTACTACCCCTTTTCTTCTTCTCATCCTCAATATGACCTGGCCAGGAAGCAGATGAAAAAAGGCGGTGGCCAGTTTACCATGATGTTGGATTCCGATAATCCTGCAGAAGTGGAGAAGTTCTGTAATTCATTAAAAACCTTCCTGCTTGCCTGTTCATGGGGAGGTCATGAATCACTTATTTTTCCTGCCATGGTGTTAAGGGATTCAATGAATTATGATAAGGGAGGCCTTCCGGTAAATATGATCCGTTTTTATGTTGGTCTGGAAGATGCCGGTTATCTGATAAATGATCTGGGAAAGGCGCTGGCAGCGATTTAATGGCAGGAATTTAACTTGATAAACTTGTCAATTTTACCTGCCATACAGGAACGGTAGTTCTCTCCATAGGTTTTGAAGAATTTGTGTGTTGGAAGACTTATGGAGAGATGATAGCCTGAGGAAGGAGGATGGAGGGAGGAGGATGGAGGATGGAGGATGTGTGCGAAGATCACGCAGCAGGCATAAAATTCTATTATGAATTAAAATTTAAAATGTATAGGAAGAAGGTGGGTGGGTGTTTGGTGTAGTAGAACATGGTTAGTTGTACAGCGTGGGACAGGGGAAGGGTTTGAGATAAATCAGGATTATAAGTCCGTGATATTGTAATTTTTACAGGTTAATTTTGTTTTATAATGTCAAGGAACAAGAAGATACTGGAAAATATAACCGTTGAGGATTTTGCTGCCGAGGCAAGATGTGTGGCTCGTGTTGACGGACAGGTTATTTTCGTTGACCAGGTAGCTCCCGGCGATGTGGTTGATCTGCAAGTGATCCGGAAAAAGAAAAGTTTTCTGGAAGCTATTCCCATTCATTTTCATTCCTTTTCCCGGTACCGGCAAGATCCTTTTTGTGATCATTTTGGAACCTGTGGCGGATGCCGCTGGCAACATATTGGTTACGATAAGCAACTGGAATTTAAATTTCAACAGGTAAAAGATCAGTTTGAGCGGATAGGACATCTCAAGGACTTTTCCCTGTTTCCTGTCCTGGCCTCTGAAAAGCAGCAGCATTATCGAAATAAACTTGAATATACTTTTTCCAATATGCGGTGGCTGACTGCTGATGAGATTCGGTCAGGCCTTGAATTTGACCGTGACGGATTAGGTTTTCATAAGCCGGGGGCATTCGACAAAGTATTGGATATTGAAAGGTGTTATCTGCAGGATGATCTGTCAAATAAGATCAGGCTGTCCGTAAAAAAATATGCAAAAGATAAACATATATCCTTTTATGATCTGAGGAAAAATGAAGGATTGTTACGGAATCTGATCGTACGAAACAGCAGCCAGGGAGAATGGATGGTAATATTACAGGTGAAGTATGATGATCAGTCAGCTATTCACGGGATCTTGAATCATTTGGAAGAACTATTTCCTGAGATAGCCAGTTTATACTATATTATCAATCCAAAGAACAACGAATCTTATCAGGATCTGGAAGCTATTTATTTTGCTGGTGAGCGTTATATCATTGAAAGAATGAATCACCTTCAATTTCGTATTGGTCCGAAATCTTTTTTCCAGACTAACTCCTTGCAGGCCTATCAGTTATACAGCCTTATAAAAACATTTGCTTCCATTCAACCGGACGAAGTAGTTTATGATCTGTACACCGGTACCGGAAGCATTTCCTTGTTTGTGGCAGACCATGCCCGAAAGGTGGTCGGACTTGAATATATTGAAGAGGCTGTTCACGATGCACGGGAAAATGCCAGTATAAACGGCATTGATAATGTATCCTTTTATTCAGGAGATATAAGGGATGTGATGAATGAGGATCTGGTCCGAAAAGAAGGCCGGCCCCATGTCGTGATCACCGACCCGCCAAGAGCCGGAATGCATGGCGACGTTATTCATCGTTTGCTGGAGATCAGGCCGGGCCGGATTGTTTATGTGAGCTGTAATCCGGCAACACAGGCCCGGGATATCGAACGTTTACAGGAGCTTTACAGGTTGGAAAAAGCACAGCCGGTTGATATGTTTCCCCATACGCATCATATTGAAAATGTTGCATTATTAAAACTTCATAAAGTATGAGTAATCAGGATTTTAGTGTGAATGATCCGGAACTGGATGGCAAATACCTGGGTACCATCACAAGAGATTTCGTAAAAGTTGCAGATAATATCAAGGAAGCTTCCTACCAGATAAGGAAAAGAGGCTTTTCTGATTATCCGATTTTTCCCATATCAAAAGTGGATATACCGGTTGGGCAGCTACTGTACGGAAAAGAGGAAATGAAACTTGACTGGAATTATTACGCATCTTATCTGAATGAATTTGTAGAAGCAAAACTGGTTGATAAAGATAAAGCGGATGATTTCAAAAAAGTATACAAAGATCCGGATGAATACTGTTGCTTGTTTATTTTTGATCAGGAACTGACCAGTTTCGTGTATATACCGTATCCGGTCGATTGAAAATTAAAGCGGTTATCATAAAAAATATTAATAACAATACATATTTGTTTTTCGTTATTCATTAATATATTTATAATTATTCTCATTTAGGGACTTTGATGAAATACCGGAATTGGATCATACTTGCTCTGTTCAGTCTGTTTGTGTCAACAACCATGGCACAGTCACCCACCCGGTATGACTACGCCAGGGAAATGTCCTGGGGCATAACCAAAGCCACTAACAGCGGACTCATCGGAGGGGGAGTTCTTAAGTTTCAGATGAGACACCGAAACGACGCTTTTCATTTTTTCGGCCTTGAAATAGTTAATATTAAGCATCCCAAAGAAGAGAGATATTACTCTTTTACCGGTAATACCTATATTTTCGGGAAATCCAATTATCTGTACAGTATTCGGACGCAGTATGGAAGAGACTGGACATTATTTAAGAAAGCACCTCAACAGGGTGTCCAGATTGATGCTATCGTTGCTGCCGGTCCCAGCTTTGGGATTATTGCTCCTTATTTTATTGAGTACCTTAGATCCGATGGCAATGTGGTGCGGGAACAATATGATCCCAATATTCATTATGATCAGAATAATGTTCTTGGAACCGGCAACCTTTTTCAGGGAATCGGCGAAAGTGAAGTATCTATGGGGCTGAATTCAAAGGCTTCACTGACTTTTGAATTCAGTACACTCAAATACAATGTTATTGGAATTGAAGTTGGTTTTATGCTGGAAGCTTTTACAAGACCCATTCCGATCATACCGACGGCTGAACAATACGGTATATATCCTACATCATTTGCTACATTATATTATGGCAGGCGCAGATAGGCCCTGTGAGCAGGTAAATGCTGTTTAATTTATTATTTTAGCATGAAAAGGAAGGTTTAGCATGATTGAATTGCCCGTAATTGAAAGAGAAAAGAAAACAAAATTCAGAAAGAAACCTGATTGGCTACGGGTCAAGTTGCCGGTAGGCAAGGAATACGCAAAGGTAAGGCATGTTGTAGACGAGCATAAATTACATACGATCTGTGAAAGCGGGAATTGTCCTAATATGGGTGAATGCTGGGGAGCAGGCACCGCAACTTTTATGATCCTGGGCAACGTATGTACCCGAAGCTGTACTTTTTGTGCTGTTGCAACCGGTCGACCACCCGAATATGACAAGGATGAACCCAGGAGGGTGGCTGAGGCCATAAAAACGATGGGCGTCAAGCATGCGGTCATAACTTCTGTTAACAGGGATGAATTGAAAGACCGGGGTGCAGAGATCTGGTATCAGACCGTTATCCAGGTCAAGGCACTCAGCCCATCTACTACTATAGAGACCCTTATCCCAGATGTGAAAG